>NZ_JBFUAG010000002.1:0-476426 GCF_056406375.1 Rhodobacter sp. P1_C2 | reverse complement strand
TGTCGAGCCAATCCTTCGAAACGTCGACACCGATGAAATCCTGTGGCAAAGTCATGGAGGCCTGTCCTTGATCTGCGGGGTCGTCTGTTGGCGCAGCGCCCCAGGCAACTGTTCAGGTTTGAACGCGTAAAAGCAGACGAGCCCCAAGCTACCGAACGGGCTCACGCACCCAAGGATGGAACGGGGTCTCGTCTGCAACCTCCATTATCGCAGATCGCGAAGAGACAAGGATGGGCAATCTGCCCATCTAGCGGGAGAGGATCGCGCACCAGTCGGGGTGCTTGTGGCCCTGGTAGGGGCGGGCCAAGGGGCTTGCGAGCATCTGGGCGGAGAGATCCTTTCCGGCGACCTCCACCTTTGCCAGATCGCGGTCATAGCGGTCCTTGCCGGAAAATTGCACCCCGGTGACCGGGCCCGCGGCCACGAGCCGGCGCATCAGGGCGGTGGCTTGCGCGCCCGCCGCGGCCTCGGCCGGGCAGCGCGGATGGAAGACCTCGGGCGCATCAAAGCCGAGCAGGCGGACCTTGTGCCGCAGCCCGCCGCAGATGAGGTGCAGCGTGTCGCCATCCACCACGCGGCTGACCGCGCAGGACGGCGCGGGCGGTGCTGCGGTGGAGGTGCCGAAGGCCCAGAGGCAAAGGGCAAAGCCCGCCCCGAGGCTCAGTAATCTCTTGCGCATCGCTTGCCCCTGTGACCCTGGGCCAAGCCTGCCCGGCCTTGGCGGAGGATCGGCGGCGCGGAAAGGGCAGCGCCGCGGCGATTGCGTTGACTTTTGTGCAAAACGGTCCGTCCGCGGCGATCAGAGGCTTGCGCGGCCCGAGGCGAGGTCCGCCAGAAGCGCCACATGCACGTCGAGCGCGTCGATCACCGGGAAGCCCGGCTCCTGGCCATCGAAGGCGAGGTTGAGGTCGGTGCCGGCCAGCACGATGGCCTCGGCGCCCTGCTCCATCATCGCACGGCCCGCCGCAAAGAAGGCGGCGCGGGTGGTGTCGGGGCAATGACCGGCCACCGCCACATCCTGATAGGCCTGGCCCAGCGTCTCGATCTGGTCGTCCAGCGCCAGGGCGCGGGTCCGGGTCAGCTGGCCGTAAAGCCTGGTCCGCATCACCACGCGGGTTCCGAGCAGGCCGATCGTCCCGATGCCCTGACCCGCGAAATAAGCGTCCAGCGGTGCCACCGCGCTGACCAGGGGCAGGGAGGACAGCGCCGCGGTTTCGGCAAAGCAGAAATGCCCGCCGAGCGAGGTGATGGCGGCGCAATCCGCCCCCGCCGCCTTCAGCCTGTCGATCAGCCCGGCATAGATGCGGGCCTGATCGTCGCGCCGGTCGGCGAGGTTGTTGGCGATCAGCTCGTGGATGTCGGCCTGAACCACGGTCAGTTCAAGCCGCGCCTCGCGCGCCCGCATCGCGGCGCAGAGCCGCTGATAGTAGACGACCGTCGCCGCCGGGCCGATGCCACCGATCAGACCGATGTGCAAAGGCCGCGCCATCTTACTTCATCGCCATGCTCGCCGCACTCTCCGGCAGTTCCTCGCCAAAGCAGCGCTGGTAGAACTCGGCCACGGTCTGACGCTCCAGCTCGTCGCATTTGTTCAGGAAGGACAGGCGGAAGGCATAGCCGACATTGCGGAAGATCTCGGCATTCTGCGCCCAGTTGAGCACGGTGCGCGGGCTCATCACGGTCGAAAGGTCGCCGTTCATGAAGGCGGTTCGGGTCAGGTCGGCGACGGTCACCATCTGAGAAATCGTCTTGCGGCCCTTGTCGGTGTTGTAATGCGGGCTTTTCGCCAGAACGATCGCCGCCTCGGCATCGTGGCTGAGGTAGTTCAGCGTGGCCACGAGGCTCCAGCGGTCCATCTGGGCCTGGTTGATCTGCTGGGTGCCGTGGTAAAGCCCGGTCGTATCGCCCAGACCCACGGTGTTGGCGGTGGCGAAGAGGCGGAAATAGGGGCTGGGCGTGATGATCTCGTTCTGGTCGAGCAGGGTCAGCTTGCCGTCATGTTCCAGGACGCGCTGGATGACGAACATCACATCGGCGCGTCCGGCGTCGTATTCGTCGAAGACGATGGCGACATTGTTGCGCAGCGCCCAGGGCAGGATGCCCTCGTGGAACTCGGTCACCTGCATGCCGTCGCGCAGTTTGATGGCGTCCTTGCCGATCAGGTCGATGCGGGAGATGTGGCTGTCGAGGTTGACGCGGACGCAAGGCCAGTTCAGCCGCGCCGCCACCTGTTCGATATGGGTCGACTTGCCGGTGCCGTGGTAGCCCTGGATCATCACCCGGCGGTTATAGGCAAAGCCCGCCAGAATGGCCAAGGTGGTGTCCGGGTCGAACTTGTAGGTCGGGTCAATCTCCGGCACGCGGTCGGTGCGGTCGGCAAAGCCCTTGACCTTCATGTCGGTGTCAATGCCGAAGACCTCGCGGACGGAGATTTCTTCGGTGGGTTTCACAGCGGTATCCAGCATCGTTTTCGGCCCAAATAAGTTGCCCGTCATCTGTGAACCATAAGGCGCGGGGCTGCAAGAGGGCGAGGGCGCGCAGCGGTCATGCTTTGGCGCTCTGGCCGTTCTTTGCCGTCGCGGCGCGGTCCGGGGCAGGGGTTCCGCAAGGGGCCGCTGGAGAGGGAAATCCTTCTCCTGGCACGGGCCGGATTTACAGGTGGGGGGCCTGTCGCTAACGATAGCGCAAACCACGGATTGATGGACCCTTTGCCCGCCACGCGCCTGACCCTTCTGGCCACCGAAGCCCTGCGTCGCCTTGCGGCCATGCCGGCGGAGGCTGCGGTTTTGAACGCGGCGCTGCGGATGCTGGCGAAATGGCGGGCCGAGGTGGTGGCCAACACGCTGGTCCGCCGCTCGGGCACGCGGGTGCTGAACGGGCCGTTCCGGGGCATGGATTATGGCGGGGTCGCCTCCGAAGGCTCGCGCAGCGCCCGGCTTCTGGGCAGCTACGAGGCCTCGCTTCATCCGGTGATCGAGGAGATCGTGGCGCGGGCCTATCCCCTTATCATCGATATCGGCGCGGCCGAGGGCTATTACGCCGTGGGCCTTGCGCTGCGGATGCCGGGGGCACGGGTGCTTGCCCGCGATGCCGATGCCCGCGCGCAGGACCTGTGCCGGGCGCTGGCCCTGCGCAACGGGGTTGAGGACCGGGTCGCGGTCGGCGGCCTCTTCGGCCATGCCGATTTCGACCAGGCGCTGGCTCAGCCGAGCCTCGTCCTCTGCGACATCGAAGGGGCCGAGGCCGAACTTCTCGACCCGGTGGCCGCCCCCGGCCTTCTCAAGGCCGATATCCTCGTCGAATGCCACGAGGGCATGGTGCCCGGCCTGACCCGGACCCTGACCGAGCGCTTCGCCGCCAGCCACCGGGTTCAACGGATCGACCGCAAGCTCGATGCCGCCGTCCTGCCCGGCTGGATGGAGGAATTGTCCGACCTCGACCGCCTGATCGCCCTTTGGGAATGGCGGGCCTCTCCCACGCCCTGGCTCTGGATGCGACACCTATGACAGACCAAGCAACGCCGCTTGCAAATGCTGCACTCTTCTATGCCTCGGATGGCTACCGCCCGGGCGAGAAGGGCATCAACGGCCGCCGCGTCGCGGGGGAAAGCTTCCTTAAAGGCTTTCTGCGCCATGGCGCGGTGGAGGAATTCGTCATCCTCGCCAAGACCTCGACCGAGGCGGAGGAGGTCGGAACCCTCCTGCGCACCCTGCGCCCGGAAAAGGCCCTGCGCGCCGTGGGTCTGGTGCGGCCGCAGATGATGGCCCCGGCCGAGGTGATGTATTACCCGGCCGCCAATATCGCGGGCGAGGCCTGGCGGCGGGTCGATCACGGCACCGGCGCCTGGGGGATCTGCGGCATCACCCATACGACCTCGACCCCCGGCATCATGCAGGGGCTCTTCGATCTGCGGATGGCCCCGGTCATGGAATGGGATGCGCTGATCTGCACCTCGCGCGCGGTGCAGGGCGCGGTGCTGACCCAGATGGACCTGATCGACAACCACATCCGCCACCGCTTCGGCGCCCAGCCCCCGGCGCGGCCGATGTTCCCGGTCATCCCGCTCGGCATCCATACCGAGGATTTCGCCCGCAACGAGGCCGCCCGCGCCGCCCTGCGCCTGCGCCTCGGCGCCGGGCCGCAGGATGTGGTCTTCGCCACCATCGCCCGCCTCTCGCCGCATGAGAAATTCGACCCGATCCCGATCTACCTCTCCATGCAGGCCGCCGCCGCCGACCTGCCGCCCGGCGTGAAGATGCATGTCGTCATGTGCGGCATCTTCCGCCAGCCCTATGCCAAGAAGGTCTTCACCGAGGGTGCGGCCCGGCTGATGCCCGATGTGGGCTTCCTCCTGCTCGACGGCGCCAAGGCCGAGGACCGGCAGGAGACGCTGTCGGGTGCCGATGTCTTCCTCTTCATGATCGACAATATCCAGGAGACTTTCGGCCTCGCGCCCCTGGAGGGGATGGCGGCGGGCCTGCCGGTGCTGGCCTCGGACTGGGACGGGCTGAAGGACACGATCACCCCCGATGTCGGGCTGCGAGTGACCTCGCGGATGCTCGGGCCGGTGCATCTGGCCAATGAAAGCCTGCGCCTGCAGGGCGGGATCGACGATTACACCCAGTATTGTGCCGCGGTCTCGGCGATGACCGAGATCGACATGGGCGACATGAAGGCCAAGATCCTGGCGCTGGCCTCAAATCCCGACCTCAGGGCCCGGATGGGCGCCGCGGCGCTGCACAGGGTCAAGAGCCTCTACGACTGGAAGGCGGTGATCCCGCAGATGCAGGCGCTCTGGGCCGAACAGATCGCGCGGAAGAAGGCGGCCAGCGCCCGCGCCTTCCGCATCCGCGGCTTCTCGCTGCCGGTGGGACCCTCGCCAACCCTGCTTTTCGCCGGCTACCCGACCGAGACGGCAAGCCCCCTGACCCAAAGCTTCCACGCCCCCGACCGCACGGGCCTCGCCCCGCTCGAGGAGGTGCTGGCCCTGCGCAACTACCAGGGCCTGAACCGGATCTTCGCCGAACCGGGGCAGATCGCCCAGATCTACGGCGCCGTCCAATCCGGCGCCGCGACCGTGGCCGAGATCTGCACCGCCACCGGCCTGCGCGACATCTTCGTCGAACGCGTGCTGATGTGGCTGCTGAAATACGACTTCATCCGCCGCAGCTGACTGGCTCCGGTTCATCGGTCCGAACATATCCCGCGAAATATCCCGCGGCTGAGCCATGTGCCCGAAGGGCGAAGCCATGGCGCAAGGGAAGGTGTGAAACCCTCCGGGGCCGGCGAAAGGCGCGGCGTCATTCCTTGAAGAACCGGCTGTCCTTGATCTGATCCCAGGCCCAGACCACCTGCTGCAAGCGCTCCTCGTCCGAGCGGTCGCCGCCGTTCATGTCGGGGTGAAGGTCCTTGACCAGGCTCTTGTACTGCTTCCGGATCTCGGTCTTGGTCCAGGTGTCGCGGGCGTCCATGATCTCGAGCGCCTTGCGCTCGGTCGGGGGCAGCTTGCGGGTGGCGTTCGAAGTGGGGGCCGCCTTGTTCTGCGTGCCCTTCTCGCCCAGGATGTCCATCGGATCATTGACGCCAAGGCGCGCCCAGGACCGGCCATCGTCCTTGCGGCTGAAGGGCGTGGTCTCGCGCTCCCAAAGGCGGTCCTTTTCCAGAAGCTTCTGGAATTCCTCGTCGGTGGCGGCACCGAAGAAGTTCCACTTCAGGTTATATTCGCGCACATGATCGCGGCAGAACCAGAAGAACTCGTTCAGATGGTCCGGCGACTTCGGCGCGCGGTAGGCGCCCTTTTCCTTGCAGCCGGGGTAATCGCAGGCCCGATTGGCCGCTTCCGAGGCGCCGGTCATGCCGCGACGGCCCGTTTTGCGCTTCGCCTTGTCAGAGGAAACGCGGATATCGAATTCAAACGGGGGACGACTGGACATCAAGGGGGCCTTTCCGACTCGGGGCGTCAAGGATAGGGCATCTGTCAGCAGATTGAAGGGGGTAAGGTGAAAATGGCGATAAAGGATGAAATCGAGGCGCGGCTCCGCGCAGCGTTTCAGGTGACGGCGCTCGAGGTGGTCAACGAAAGCCACCGCCACGCCGGCCATTCGGGCGATGACGGCAGCGGCGAAAGCCATTTCGCGGTGATGCTGCGCGCGCCGGAACTGGCCCCGCTCGGCCGCCTCGCCCGCCACCGCGCAGTGCAGGCGGCCCTGGGCGATATCCACCAGCGCCTGCATGCCCTGGCGCTCGACCTCGGCTGAGGCCCGATTTTTCTGCGAAAAATCGACACTTGGGGCCACCCGCGCGCCCTTGGGCCAGAAGCGATTTTTCGCAGAAAAATCGTGGCCCGGGCCCCTCAGCCGCGCTTTTTCAGCAAGCGGCGGGCGTGCAGGATCGGTTCGGTATAGCCCGAGGGCTGGACGCGGCCCTGGAAGATCAGGTCATGCGCCGCCATGAAGGCCACGCCGTCGCATTCGGGCGCCATGGGCGCATAGGCCGGGTCGCCCGCGTTCTGGCGGTCCACCACCGCGGCCATCTTGCGCAGGGCGGCCTCGACCTGGGGCGCACTCACGATGCCATGATGCAGCCAGTTGGCGATATGCTGGGCCGAGATCCGGCAGGTGGCACGGTCCTCCATCAGGCCCACGTCATTGAGGTCGGGCACCTTGGAACAGCCCACCCCCTGGTCGATCCAGCGCACCACATAGCCGAGGATGCCCTGGGCGTTGTTCTCGACCTCGCGCAGGATCTGGCCGCCGCCCCAGCGCCGGTAGCTCGCTAGCGGGATCTCCAGCAGCGTCTCGACATAGGCGCGCCGCCCGCCGGCTGCGAGCCGCTTCTGCACGGCGAAGACATCGACCTTGTGGTAATGCAGCGCATGCAGGATCGCGGCGGTGGGCGAGGGGACCCAGGCGCAATTGGCCCCGGCTTTCGGATGTTCGATCTTCTGTTCCAGCATCGCCGCCATCAGATCCGGCGCCGCCCACATGCCCTTGCCGATCTGCGCCCGGCCCGACAGGCCGCATTCCAGCCCGATATCGACATTCTGGTTCTCGTAGGCCCCGATCCAGGACTTGCGCTTGATGAAATCCTTGCGGCTGAAGGGCCCGGCCTCCATCGAGGTGTGGATCTCGTCCCCTGTCCGGTCCAAAAACCCGGTGTTGATGAAGGCGAGGCGGTGCTGCGCCGCGCGGATGCATTCCTTGAGGTTGGCCGAGGTCCGCCGCTCCTCATCCATCACGCCGAGCTTGACCGTGTTGTGCGGCAGGCCGAGGAATTGCTCGACCTTGGTGAAGGTCGCATCGGCGAAGGCCACTTCCTCGGCCCCGTGCATCTTCGGCTTGACGATATAGACCGAGCCATGGTGCGAGTTGCGCAGGCCGGCCATGCGGGTCAGGTCGTGCTTTGCGATCAGCACGGTGATGGCGGCATCCATCAGGCCCTCGAAGACCTCGTTCCCCTCACGGTCGAGGATGGCCGGGTTGGTCATCAAGTGGCCGACATTGCGGATCCACATCAGCGCGCGGCCCTTCAGGGTCAGGGTGCCGCCATCGGGAGCGGTGAAGCTGCGGTCCTCGTTCAGGTGGCGGTGGACGGTCTGGCCGCCCTTGCTGAAATCGGCCGAGAGCGTGCCCTGCATCAGGCCCAGCCAGTTGGCATAGGCCTCAACCTTGTCCTCGGCATCCACACAGGCCACCGAATCCTCGCAATCCATGATCGCCGAGACCGCCGCCTCCAGCACGATATCGGCGAGAAGCGCCTGGTCATGCGATCCGATCATATGGGCGCGGTCGAAGACCAGTTCGACATGCAGTCCGTTGTTGCGCAAAAGGATCGAATCCGGCGCCTTGGGGTTGCCCTTGTAGCCCACGAATTTCTCGGGCTGCATCAGGGGCGCGTCATCGACCAGCAAGGCGCCGTCCTTGACGTAATAGCGCCGCACATCGGCATGGCTGGTGCCGGCCAGCGGGAAAGCCTCGTCCAGAAACACCCGGGCGCGGGCCACGACGCGGGCGCCGCGGCCGCGGTCATAGCCGCCCTTGGGCGCAGGGCTGCCCATCGCGTCGGTGCCGTAGAAAGCGTCGTAAAGGCTGCCCCACCGCGCATTGGCGGCGTTGAGCGCATAGCGGGCGTTGGTGATCGGCACCACCAGCTGCGGCCCCGGCACCGAGGAAATCTCGGGGTCGATGCCAGAGGTCTTGATGTGGAATTCCGGCCCCTCGGGCTGCAGATAGCCGATCCGGCGCAGAAATTCGACGTATTCCTCGGGGTCATGCGGCCCGTTGCGGTTCTGCACATGCCAGGCGTCGATCTGCGCCTGCAGATCCTCGCGCCGGGCCAGAAGGGCGCGGTTCTTCGGCCCCATCTCGTGGATCAGCGAGGAAAGGCCGGCCCAGAAGGCCGGGGCCGAAACGCCGCTGCCCGGCAGCGCCTGATCTTCGATGAAACGGACGAGGCATTCCTCGACCTTGAGCTCGGCGCGGGCGATACGGGCCATGGCATTCCTCCCCAAGTGATTGGGATATCAGACAGGAAAGCCCGCCATTTCGCAAGCAAAGCTCCGCCGTGACGGGCCGGGAAAGCGCAGAAGCCCAAGGATGAGGCAGGCGGAAAACCGGGCGCCACATGGGCCTGACCGCTGCCCGGCCCCGACCGCCGCCCCGTTCTGGCCGCTAAAGGTCGAGGCCGGAGAGATAGTCCATCAAAGCGCCGCGCACGCTTTCCTGACCGTCGGCGCGCGCCTGGTCGATCACGCTGCGCGCTGCCGACAGATCGGCGGCCCGCAAGAGCGCCTTGACCGGGCCGATCGAGGCCGGGCGCATCGACAGCACGCGCAGCCCCATCGCCGCCAGGGCCAGCGCCTCGATCGGGCGGCCGGCATCCTCGCCGCAGAAGGACAGCCGCGTGCCGAAGGGCGCACAGCGCTGCACCACATGGTCGAGGAACCCGAGGAAGGAGACGTTCAGCACGTCATAGCGCTTGCGCACCCGCTCATTCTCGCGGTCTGCGGCGAAGAAGAACTGCTTCAGGTCATTGCCGCCGATCGAGATGAAATCGACCAGCCGGAAGAAATCATCCGGCGCATAGGCCAGCGAGGGCGTCTCCAGCATCGCGCCGATCTTCACATCGCGCGGCACGCTGTGGCCGAGGCTTTTCTCGCGGTGGATCTCGCGCAGGACATGGCTGCGCGCCATCTTGAACTCGCCGAACTCGCTGACGAAGGGGAACATGATCTGCAGATCGCGCCCGTTGGCGGCGCGCAGCAGCGCCTGCACCTGCATCCGCAGGACACCGGGCTTGTCCAGACCCACCCTTATCGCGCGCCATCCCATGGCCGGGTTCGGCTCGTCATTGGGCTTCATATAGGGCAGCACCTTGTCCGAGCCGATGTCGAGCGTGCGGAAGGCCACGGGCTTGCCATGCGCCGCATCCATGACGCGGGCGTAAAGCGAGGCAAGCTCGGCGCGCTGCGGCATCTTGTTGCGGACAAGGAACTGCAGCTCGGTCCGGAAGAGGCCGACACCCTCGGCCCCCGACCCCACGAGCGAGGGCAGATCGGCCATCAGCCCGGCGTTCATGCAAAGCTCCACCTTGATCCCGTCGGTCGAGGTGGCGGGCAGATCGCGCAGGCTTGCGTAGCGCATCTGCGCCTCGGCCTGCATGGCGATCTTGTCGCGGAAGGACCGCGCGATGGTCTCTTCCGCGCGCAG
This sequence comes from Rhodobacter sp. P1_C2, assembly GCF_056406375.1. Lineage (NCBI taxonomy): Bacteria > Pseudomonadati > Pseudomonadota > Alphaproteobacteria > Rhodobacterales > Rhodobacter > Rhodobacter sp. P1_C2. The sequence continues at coordinate 466,719 of NZ_JBFUAG010000002.1, read as the reverse complement.
ATGCACCAGACCCTGATCGCCATCGACCAGAATCGCATTGCCGTTCAAGGCATCCGAGGTGATGCCCTTGGCATGGATCACCATCGGAATGGCCAGAGCGCGGGCCACCACGGCGGCATGCGATCCGACCGAGCCTTCCTCCAGCACGACGCCCTTGAGCTTGCGGCCATAGTCCAGAAGTTCCGCCGGGCCGATGTTGCGCGCGACCAGCACCGGATTGTCGGGCATCGCGGCACCCGTGTCGCGGCCCTGTCCGGTCAGGATGCGGAGGAGCCGGTTGGACAGATCGTCCAGATCATGCAGGCGTTCGCGCAGGTAAGCGTCCTCGACCTGTTCCAGCCGGTTGCGGGCGGTGGATTGTTCTTTCTCGACCGCGGCTTCGGCGGAAAGGCCGCGCTGGATATCCTCCTCCATCCGGCGCAGCCAGCCGCGCGAATGGGCGAACATCCGGTAAGCTTCCAGCACCGCCTTCTGGTCCTTGTCGAGGCTTTCGGCCGCCAGAAGATCATCGACCGAGACGCGCAGCACGCCCACCGCCTCGCGGATGCGGTCGATCTCGGTCAGGGGGTCGTCGGCGACCGGGTTGGTCACCACGACGCGCGGCTCATGCAGCCAGACCTTGCCCTCGGCCGCACCCTCCTGGCCGGTGGTGCCCCGATACAGCATCGGCTGGCGGTGCAGCGCCAGCCCGTTGTCGCCGCCAAAGGCGCCAAGCTCGGCCATCTCTGCCAGAACCATCGCCACAACCTCGATCGCGTCGATCTCGTCCTCGGCATAGGTGCGGGCGGCCTTGGATTGCAGCACCAGCACGCCCAACCTTTCGCCGACGCGCTGGATCGGCACGCCAAGGAAGGAGGAGAAGATCTCTTCGCCCGTCTCGGGCATGAAACGAAAGCCTTTTTCGGCGGGGGCATTGGCGGTGTTGACCGGCTGGCCCAGACGGGCGACCCGGCCCACCAGACCCTCGCCCAGCTTCATCCGCGTCTTGTGGACGGCATCCTTGCGCAAGCCTTCGGTGGCGCAAAGCTCCAGCGTTTCGGCATCGCGGAAGAGGTAGATCGAGCAGACCTCGGTCCCCATCGAATCCGCGATGATATGGGTGATGCGGTCGAGCCGGTCCTGCCCGACATTGGGCATGCTCAAGACATCGCGCAAACGGCGCAAGAGCTTGCGGCTGTCGCTTTCCTTCCGTTCGCCCATGGTGGTCCCCCGCAGTCGATCCTGGGTCAGCCCCGCAGTCCACGCTGTGGCCAACCTGCTGCCTTGCCGCCTTTATCACCCGCTTCGGCCCCATGCGGAAGGGGCAGGAGGGGGAAATTCGCGACGAGGCCCGCAAATTCGCCGGGAGCGGCGGCGAATGGCGGAAGCTGCCCAGGCTTTGGGCGGGGCTTTGCGCAGGGGGCAGGGCGGTACTGGAGGCAGGTGCAGGGGGAGAGGCAGGCGGCCGGAATGCGCGGTTGACCTGCGGTGGAACAAGCTTAAAATCCACCCCAGGCGCTGGCCGTATTGCGGGCCGGACGGGATGACCCATGCGGGCCATCGTCATTGTTTGAGGAGGGCGCAGTTCATGCGACATATTTTGGGTATGGTGATGATGCTGACCGGTGCGGCGGCGCTGCCCGCCGCGGCGACGGTGAACGGAATGGCGAGCTTCCCGGTGCAGGAAAGCGGCGGTCTTCCTGATGGGCTGTCGCCCGACTTTCCCTTGATCCTTGTGCAGTCGACCGAGGGCCGGGCGCCCGAACGCACCGACCGCCCCGACCCCTATGCGCCCGTCGCCCCGCCCGGCACGCCGAAGGATGCCGTGGGCGTGTCGCCCGCAGCGACGGCGGCCCTAGTCGCGATGCTCGCCGATGGCACCAAGCAATGCGCAAGGCTGAAGGACCCCGCGCTCAACCTCGACTGTCTGAGCTATGAATACTGGCTGGCCGCGCAGAACCTGTCGTGGAAAAGCGGCTACGGCTCGGCCCGGGTGGCGCTGTTGCGGGCCGCCGATCAGCTGCACAGCCTCGCCCGCGAGAATGCCGACCCGAGCCGCCCCGATGTCCGTGTCACGCTGGGCGGCAAGCCCTCGCAGCGCAAGTTGACCCCGGTTCGGATGACGCCCCAGGTCGCCGCCAAGGCCGCCGCCATCGTGGAAGAGACCAAGCTCGTGCTGCTGCGCTCCTCCGAAGGCTCCGAGCAGCGCCGCACGGCCTATGTCCAGGTCGCGGCCATCGTCGGATCGACCAAGGTCCTGCTGCGCTCGTCCTGAGCGGGCGGGCCCGGGCCCGCAGCCTTGGCCTTGCGCGCCGCGCCCGCGCGACCCGCATTCTCACCGAGAGGACGTTGCGATGAAGGCCCCGTTTTCCATTCCCGCCACGTATCTGGCCGAGATGACCGCCTGGCGCCACGACCTCCACCGCCATCCCGAGTTCGGCTTCGAGGAACATCGCACGGCGGCCTTCGTGGCCGAGCGGCTGCGCAGCTTCGGCATCGAGGTCGCCGAGGGAGTGGGCGGCACGGGCGTTGTGGGCACCCTGCGCCGCGGCAGCGCCAACCGGGCCATCGCGCTGCGCGCCGACATGGATGCCTTGCGCATCAGCGAACCCTCCGGGCGTGCCCATGGCTCGACCGCGCCGGGCTTGATGCATGCCTGCGGCCATGACGGCCATACCTCGATGCTGCTTGGCGCGGCGCGGATGCTGGCCGAGGAGGGCGGCTTCGACGGCACGCTGCGCTTCATCTTCCAGCCCGCCGAGGAATGGGGCAGGGGGGCGCAGGCCATGCTGTCGGACGGGCTCTTGCGGCGCTTTCCCTTCGACGAGATCTTCGGCCTGCACAACATGCCGGGCCTGGCCCTCGGCCATTTCGAAACCCGGGCGGGCTCCTTCATGTCGGCCGAGGACAATTTCGAGATCACCCTGCGCGGCAAGGGCGGCCACGCCGCCCGGCCGCAATGGGGGCGCGAGGTCATGGTGCCCGCCTGCCTGCTGGTCGTGGAGCTTCAGTCGATCGTCGCCCGCCGCCTCAGCCCAACCGACATCGCCGTGGTCTCGGTGACCGAGCTTCTGACCGACGGCACGCGGAACGTGCTGCCGGGGCAGGCCCGCATCCTCGGCGATGCGCGCAGCTTCCGGCCAGAGGTCTCGGCGCGGATAGAGGCGGAGATGCGACGCATCGCCCAAGGCGTGGCAGAGGGCCACGGATTGACCGCCGAGGTCAGCTATAGCCGGGAATTCGTGCCGCTGATGAACGATGCCGGACTTGCAGAAGCCTTTCTCGCCGCCGCGGCGCCGGTCTCGGCAGGCGCAACCCGCGCGGAGGAGCCGATGACCGGCTCAGAGGATTTCGCGCGTTTTCTGGCCGAAGTGCCGGGCTCTTTTGCCTTCATCGGCAATGGCGAGGGCTCGGCCCCGCTGCACAGCCCCGATTACGACTTCAACGATGGGGCGCTGTCCCATGGCGCCCAGGTCCTTGCGGCCATAGCGCGGGCGCGGCTTCCGCCGGGCTAGGGCGGGGGCAGGCCGCCTCGTAAGGGGACAGCCCGCCCGGAAACCGGCCCGCTCAACTGGCCGATCAGCTCGCCTTGTCGAGCTCGAAGGTGTCGTGCAGTGCCTGCACGGCCAGTTCCATGTATTTGCGGTCGATCAGCACCGAGATCTTGATCTCGGAGGTGGTGATCACCTTGATGTTCACATTCTCGTTGGCCAGCGCCGCGAACATCTTGGCGGCAACCCCGGCATGGCTGCGCATCCCGATGCCCACGACCGAGATCTTGGCCACGTCGGTATCGGTGATCAGCTGGGCATAGGCGAATTTGCCGGCCGCCTGCGCCTCTTCGATGGCCTTCTTCGCCCGGATCACCTGGTTGGTCGGGCAGGAGAAGGTCATGTCGGTATAGGCGCGCTTGTCGGTCGGGTCGTCATGTTCGGAGATGTTCTGCACGATCATGTCGACGTTGACCCCGGCATCGGCCAGGGGCCCGAAGATCGCGGCGGCGATGCCCGGGCGGTCCTCGACGCGGACGAGTGTCATTTTCGCTTCATCGCGGCTGAAGGCCACGCCAGAGACGACTTTCGATTCCATGATTTCATCCTCGTCGCAGACCAGAGTTCCGGAAGTTTCGTCGGTGTCCTCGAAGGAGGACAGCACCCGCAGCCGCACCTTGTAGCGCATGGCCAGCTCGACCGAACGGGTTTGCAGGACCTTAGCACCCAGGGACGCCAGTTCCAGCATCTCTTCGAAGGCGATCTTGTCCAGCTTGCGCGCCTTTTCCGAGACGCGCGGGTCGGTGGTATAGACGCCGTCGACATCGGTGTAGATGTCGCAGCGTTCGGCGGCGAAGGCCGCGGCAAAGGCGACGGCGGTGGTGTCCGAACCGCCCCGGCCGAGAGTGGTGATCCGGCCCTCGGCGCTGACGCCCTGGAAGCCCGCCACAACGGCAACCTTGAAGCCTTCGGCGAACTTCGCGTCGATATTCTCGCGCGGGATCGAAACAAACCGGGCCGAGGAATGCGCCGAGGTCGTGTTGATCGGCACCTGCCAGCCCTGCCAGGACCGCGCGGGCACGCCCATCTCCTGCAGGCGCAGGGCCATCAGGCCGGCGGTGACATTCTCGCCGGAAGCCACCACCGCGTCATATTCACGGGCGTCGTAAAGCTTGGAGGTGCCCTCGACCCAGCCGACCAGCTCGTTGGTCTTGCCCGACATGGCCGAAACGATGACGATCACGTCATAGCCGCGCTCGACCTCGGCCTGCACCTTCTTCGCGGCATTCTCGATGCGCGACAGGTCGGCGACCGAAGTCCCCCCGAATTTCATCACCAGAACTGGCATGGTCTTGTCCTTCGCCCCCTTTGCAGAGACTGGCCTTTGCAAAATCGGCTGCTTCATAGCAGATGTCGGCGCGGGGGCAAGCACTGCTCCCGCAGCGCTGAGTCTTTGTAACCCGCGACGCCATCGCCGGTTGTGTTGCATTGCGGCGAATTCGTGTTACGATTTCGAAACGAAATGGGTGGAACGCTCTGATCGGAGACTGAGAATGATCGCCAAACAGCAAGCCCGTGCGCATCAGCCTGCCGAAACCATCGGCCCGCACGCCACGACGGGCGAATTGGTGGATTGGCTGACCCCCCTCAGCGGCACGGTGGTGGAACATGCCCGGCTGCGCAAACAGGCCTGGAGGCCGCTCATTCAGCGCGCGGCCTTCCTGCATTCGGCGCGCAACATGGCCAGGTGGCTGGCCCTGCGCCAGAACGCCCTGTCCGGCGGGGCGGCGCCGGGGCGGTCCGCAGGCCGGATGCAGGAGGCGCCGCGCACCAGCGTGACGGCCATCCTCGCGGCCCTGGCGCAGATCGCAGGCCTTGGCCCGGCGCCTGCGGCACCCCCTGCCGAGGGCGAGCCTGCCATGCCGCTTCTCGACTCGCGCCGCAATGTCCTGTTCGGCGCGCAGGACCCCGAGGGTCCGCGCACCCGGGTGATGGTCACCCTGCCGCCGGAGGCCGGGCGCGATGGCGGCACGCTGATGACCGGGCTGGTGGCCGCCGGGATGGATTGCGTGCGGATCAACTGCGCCCATGACCGGCCCGAGGTCTGGTCGAGCATGGTCGATGCGCTCAAGAGCCTCGACATGGGCCGGGCCATTCCGGTCTCGATGGACCTTGGCGGGCCGAAGTTCTGCGTCCGTGCCACGGCGGCGGGCAAGAAGGCGGGCGGGGTGCAGCGCCTGTTCCGGCCCGGCGACCGCTTTGCGCTGGTGCAGGACCCGGACCAGGGGCCGAAGGGGATGTTCAGCGTGGCCCTGAGCCATCCCGCCCTGGTCGAGGCCTTGCAGCCGGGTTCGGTCCTCACGATCGGCCATGGCAAGATATGGGCCAGCGTCGACAGCCTGGAGGAGGGTTGCGCGCTGATGCAGGTCACCCGCGCGCCGGAGAAGGGTGGCAAGATCAAGCCGGGCAAGGGCGTGACCCTGCCCGGGGTCAACCTGCCGGTCCGCGCGCTGACGCCCGATGACCTGCGACTGCTCGATTTCGTCCTGCTCCATGCCGATGTCGTCATCTTCTCCTTCGTCGAGACGGTGGCGGATGTGGAGGCGCTGATCACCGCGATGGAGGCGCGCCGCAAGCCGGGGCGGGCGCTGCCCGGCATCGTGCTGAAGATCGAAACCCCGCAAGCCCTGCACAACCTGCCCGACCTCATCGTGGCGGCAGGCGGGCGGGTGCCGGTGGCGGTGATGATCGCCCGCGACGACCTCGCGGCCGAAATCGGCGTGGAGCGTCTTTGCGAGATCCAGGACGAGGTGCTCTGGCTCTGCGAGGCCGGACAGGTTCCGGTGGTCTGGTCCAGCCATGTGCTGGAGGGCATGGTGCGCGACGGCAAGGCCTCGCGGGCCGAGGTGGCCGATGCCGCCTTGAGCCACCGCGCCGAATGCGTGCTGCTGAACGAGGGGCCGCATCTGACCGATGCCGTGGGTTTCCTGCGCGACGTGCTGCTGCAGATGTCGCATCACGCGCCGAAGAAGCCGCCCAAGCTTGGGCCGCTTACCCTGTGGCGGGCGGTGTAAGCCTCAGTTCAGGATGAAATCATGCGGTCTCAGCGGCGCCGGGGCCGCGAGGTCGAGATGCGGCGCCAGGCTGATCTCCATGCCCCGGCAGATCGCATCGAGCGGCAGCGCGTTGGAACTGGCGCCATAGGGATGGGCGAGATCCTCGGTCACCTCGGCGAGGCCAAGGAAGACATAGGCGATGAGGCCGGTGAAGAGCGGCGTCATCCAGCCCTCCGGCCCGATCAGGGCGAGGGGGATCAAGAGGCAGTACAGGTAGATCGTCCGGAAGATCAGCAGCGAATAGACGTAAGGCAGGGGCGTGGCCGCGATCCGCTCGCCCCCGGCGGCGTTCAGCTCCATCAGGGCCAGGCGCTGCGACAGGGTCCTTGCGCCAAAGCCGTCGAGGTGGCCGTCGTGCCGGGCGGTGGCGAGGACCGCGTTCATCTGGTCCAGCGCCGCCCCGGCCGTCGGCGCATCGCCCCAGACCCGCGCCGCGGCATCGGGCGCCAGCCCGCGCAGATGGCAGCGGTGCAGATGCGCGAAGGCGAGGCTCAGGCGCAAAAGCTGCTTCGTCTCGGCCTTGGGCAAGAACAGATCCGCCTCGCGCGACAGGGCGCGCAGATCGACCAGCAGGGCACCCCAGAGCTTGCGCGCCTCCCACCAGCGGTCATAGGCCGCATTGTTGCGAAAGCCGAGGAACAGCGACAGCGCCACGCCCATGATCGAAAACGGCGTGGCGGCCGAGTCGGGCAGGGGCCGGACGTAATGGTCGAAGGCCACCAGCCCGGCCGAGATCGCGATCAGCGTCAGAAGCGTCGGCCCGATCCGCGGCAGGACCGAGCCCTTCACCGCGAAAAGGATCTCGGTCAGGCCGGGTTTGTCGCGGATGATCATGGTCTTGGCACCCCTTGCGACACCGCGCCCGGGTGTCAGAACCAGAGTTTAGGCAGCCCGTCCCGCGGCCGGGAGCGGGAAAGCGCCGCGTTGCAGCAATTCCCGCCGCCCGCGCGTCAAAGCGCCCGCCACCCGATGTCGGAGCGGCAGAAGCCCTCGGGCCAGTTCAGATGGTCGATCATCCCGTAAGCCCGGTTGCGCGCCTCGGCGAGGCTGGCGCCGCGCGCGGTGATGTTCAGCACCCGCCCGCCATTGGCGAGGATCTGGCCGTCCTTCTCCACCGTTCCGGCGTGAAAGCACATGTGGCGGCTGTCTTCCGGCAGACGCTTCAGCCCGTGGATGATCGAGCCCTTCTCGTAGGCGCCCGGATAGCCCTTGGTCGCCATGACCACGGTCAGGGCATGGTCATCGGCCCAGTTGACATGGGCCTTGTCGAGCCGCCCTTCGGCGCAGGCCAGCAGCAAGTCCAGCGCCTGCGCCCCAAGGCGCATCATCAGCACCTGGCATTCCGGATCGCCGAAGCGGGCGTTGTATTCCACCAGCCGGCTGCGACCGTTCTCGATCATCAGGCCGGCGTAGAGCACCCCCTGATAGGGCGTGCCGCGCCGCGCCATCTCGCGGATGGTGGGCAGGACGATCTCTTCCATCGCCTGGGTCTGGATCGCCGCGGTCAGCACCGGGGCGGGGGAGTAGGCGCCCATGCCGCCGGTGTTCGGCCCGGTGTCGCCATCGCCGACCCGCTTGTGGTCCTGCGCGGTGCCGATCGGCAGGGCGTTCACGCCATCGGTCAGGACGAAGAAACTGGCCTCTTCGCCGGTCATGAACTCTTCGATCACCACCTCGGCGCCGGCCGCGCCGAACTCGCCGCCGAACATGTCGTCGATGGCCGCCAGCGCCTCGGCCTCGGTCGTCGCCACGATAACGCCCTTGCCGGCGGCCAGACCATCGGCCTTGACGACAATCGGCGCACCCTGGGCGCGGATGTAATCCTTGGCAGGCGCGCTTTCGGTGAAGCGGGCGTAAGCGGCGGTCGGCGCGCCACAGGCGTCGCAAATCTCTTTGGTGAAGGCCTTGGAGGCCTCCAGCTTCGCGGCCTCGGCGCTGGGGCCGAAGGTCAGTATGCCCGCCGCCCGCGCCGCATCGGCGACACCGGCGGCAAGAGGGGCCTCCGGCCCGACGATCAGGAAATCAATCGCATTTTCGGCGCAAAACCCCACCACGGCGGCGCCGTCGAGGATGTCGAAAGCCGCCACTTCCGCCAGTTGCGCAATCCCGGCATTGCCGGGCGCCACGATCAGCCGGTCGGTCTTGGGGTTCTGCTTGACCGCCCAGGCCAGGGCATGTTCACGCCCGCCGCTGCCGAGGATGAGGATGTTCATGACGCGCACTCCGGACTTGGCAAAGGGATAGGGGCCTCTTAGGCTCTGGGTCGGATTTGGGCAAGAGGAGAGGGGGGAAGATGCCGCAAGACCCGACCCCCGCCCGCAAACTCTTGCGGATCTATGCGGTGATCGCTGGCATGTTGGCCGCGCTTTTGGTCTTTGCGACCATCGCCCATTTCGCCGGCTCGACCGGTGCAAGCCTGGCAGCGCTGCTCTGCCTTGCGGCGCTCCGGCGCGGCAGGGGCAGCTTGCTCTCTTCCTTTATCCCCTTCGACTTTGGCACACCCTTTGGCTCGTCGCAGCGTGCCGCGTTGGATGGATCGGACAGCCACGCCCCGGGCGGTCATGCCCATAGCCTCGGCGGATCGCTCGCCGACGGTTTCGGTGATGGTGGAGGGGGCGGCGGCGATGGCGGCGGCGGCGATGGTGGCGGCGGTGACTGACCCCGCCCTTTCCCCCGAGGTGGCCCTGACCCGCTTGCAGCACATCGACCTCACTCTCTCCGGTGGCCGCAGTCTGGAGGACTGGCTCGCCAAGGACACCAGCCTTGGCCCGGACCGCGCCGCCGAGGGCATCACGCAGTACCGCCGCTTTCTGGCCTTGGCCCTGACCGCCACGCCCGAGGCGCCGGTGATGGCCTCGCCCCTCATCGCCCAGATCTGGCGCGCACATCGCGCCGATGGCGCGGCCTGGAGCGGCTTTCTGGAGGCCGTGGCCCACGCGGGCTGCGATCCCGCCGCGCTGACCTGGCGCCCCTCGCGCCATACCGTCATCGCCGCCCCCTCCTATCCCAAGACCCGCGCCCGCCTGCGCGCCGCTTTTGGAAGCGCCCCGGCCTATTGGTGGCCCTCCCGTCTGCTGATGACCTTTGCCGGTCTGGCCGAAATCCTGTCCGAGACGCGGCAGACTGTTTTCATCTGTCTTATCGCCTTCGGTCCATTGATCTGGCCGCAAGCGGGGTGGAGCCTGTTGTGGATCCTGGCCGTTGTTGTGACGCTCGTCTTCCTCCTTTCTCAGGTCGAGATCTTCTGGCCGCAGCGTTTCACCGTCCCGTCCGAGGCGCAGGGCAGTCTCGCCGGTCCGGCCTGAGCCCTACCCATCGGCAATTGCGCCGGGCCCGCAACTTTGGCATCAAAGGCGCCATGAGCCTCTTCGAAGACGACGATCCCCCCGCCCGCCCCGGCAACAGCCCGGAATACACCGTGTCGGAGCTTTCGACCGCGGTCAAACGCGTGATCGAGGGCGAATTCGGCCTGATCCGCCTGCGGGGCGAGGTGGGCCGGGTGTCGCGCCCGGCCTCGGGGCACCTCTATTTCGACCTCAAGGATGACCGCAACGTCATCGCGGCGATCTCCTGGAAGGGTCAGGTCGCGCGGATGCAGGTCCGCCCCGAAGAGGGGATGGAGGTCGTGGCCACCGGGCGGATGACCACGTTCCCCGGCCAGTCGAAATACCAGATGATCGTCGAGGATGTCGCCCCCGCCGGCGCCGGCGCCCTGATGGCCATGCTGGAAAAGCGCAAAGCCGCCCTGTCTGCCGAGGGCCTCTTCGATCCGGCCCGCAAGAAGCCGATCCCCTATCTGCCCTCGGTGATCGGGGTAGTCACCTCGCCCTCCGGCGCGGTGATCCGCGACATCCTGCACAGGCTCCGCGACCGCTTCCCGCGCCATGTGCTGATCTGGCCGGTGGCGGTGCAGGGCCAGTCGAGCGCGTCCGAGGTCGCCGCCGCCATCCGCGGCTTCAACGCCCTGCCGCTTGGCGGTGCGATCCCGCGTCCCGACCTTCTGATCGTCGCGCGCGGCGGTGGCAGCCTGGAAGACCTCTGGGGCTTCAACGAGGAAATCGTCGTCCGCGCCGCCGCCGCAAGCCAGATCCCGCTGATCTCCGCCGTGGGGCATGAAACCGACACGACGCTGATCGACTACGCCGCCGATCTGCGCGCGCCCACACCAACCGCTGCGGCAGAGATGGCCGTGCCGGTGCGCGCCGACCTCCTTGCCACGCTGGCCGATCTCGCCGCCCGGCAGGCCCGTGCCAGCCGCGCCGGGCTGGACCGCCGCGGCCAGCGCCTGCGCGACCTCGCCCGCGCCCTGCCGCGGCTGGATGCGCTCCTCGCCGCGCCGCGCCAAAGGCATGATGCGGCCAGCCAAAGGCTCGGCGGCGCCCTCTCGCTCGCCACCGCCCGCAAGCGCAGCCGGTTCGAGGCGCTGGCGGCGCCCCTGCGCCCGGCGACGCTGGTCAATCTGATCCAGAAGGACCGCAGCAAACTCACCCAGACCGCGGCCACCCTCGATGCCCGCGCCGATCTGCGGCTGGAACGCGCCCAGGGTGCGCTCGACAAATGGGCCTCACGCCTCGCCCCGGCGCTCGCCCGCCTCATCGCCTCCTCGGCCCGCGACATCGCCCGCGACCGCGAGCGTCTGGCCGCCGCCAGCCTGCGCCTGGACATGGCCCCGAAGAAGCGCCTCGCCGACCTCGCCGCCCGGCTCGAGGCGCTCGACCGCACCCGCCAGACGCTCGGCTATGCCGAAACCCTGCGCCGTGGCTATGCCGTGGTCTGGGGCGACGGCGCCGTCGTCACCTCCAAGGCCGAGGCCGAAAAAGCCGCCACCCTGGAGATCGAGTTCCACGATGGCCGCATGACCCCGCGCGCCGGCGGCAAGAAGCCGAAGGCGCCCGAAACCAAGCCCACCCAGGGCAGTCTCTTCTGAACGGCTTACCCCTTCATCCAGACGGAAATATCCCACGGGGGTCTGGGGGTGTGAAACCCCCAGCGCCGGTCCCCGCTGCGCCGCCTCAGACCCCGATCTTCGGCCCGGGACATTGCATCGGCGCGCTGGTCTGATCTACTTCGGAAAACGCCGTATTGCCGCCACCGACGAAGAGCGCCACCAGCCCGGCCTTGCCGAGGTAGAACTGCCAGCAATTGTGATCGGGGTTGTCGTCATAGACGAAGCACATCATCGGCGTGTCGTCGTAAGCCTTCTCTTCGGTCCATGTGCCGTATTCGCAAGGCTCGCCGGTGAAGGCCCAGACCACCTGCCGGTTCGGCAGATATTCCTCCTGCCCCCAGACCTTGCCGTCCTGGGCATAGGTCAGGGTCTTGCCGGTGGCATAGGCCTCGAACTGCGCGGCGGTGAGCGGCGCGCCAAGGTCGGTGGGCGGCGGGGCGAGCGGAAGGGCGGGGGAGGTCCCTTCCGGGGGGGTGTCGGCCAGCGCGACCATCGGGGCGGCCAAGGGCAGGCAGGTCAGGGCGAGGGCGATCAGCATATGTCTCATCACCTTATCCTGCCAAAGCCCGTGGGCAAAATCCAGTCACGCCTTGGCGAGGCCGCAGCGCGCCAAGGGTTCAGCCATGCCCCGCCGCCAGCGGCCCGGGCTTAGCGCGATCAGACAGGCGAGCGGCAGCGGCCAGGGCAGCATCGGGGCCTCCTCGGCCAGTTGCAGGGCGGGGTAGGGCCGGGTCGGATGGGTGTGATGGTCGGAATGGCGCGACGCATTCAGCATCAGGGCCGAGGAAAACCAATGCGGCGCGTTCCAGCTGTGCTGCAGCCCGACCGGCTCCAGCCGCGCGCCCTCGGACCCGCGCGCCAGCCCGTAATGCTGGACATAATCCGAGAGGAGCACCTGCGCGCCGAAATGCAGGCCAAGGCCCAGCCAGACCAGCAGCCCCGCCATCCCGGCAAGCCCGTAGCCAAAGGCCAGCGCCAGTACCGCCCCGCCGGCGTACCACAGATAGGGCGTCGCCCGCCCGCCGCGCAAGGCCCGCTCGGCCGCCAGCCCGGCGCGCAGGCTGCCCGGCCAGGCGCGCAGCAGAAAGCGGTAGAACCCTTCCCCCGCCCGCGCCGAATTGGGGTCGCGCCCCGAGGCCACGAAGCGGTGATGCACCAGACGATGCGCCGAGGTGTGGTGCCCGAAGAGAAGCGCCGTATAGACCGCGGCCCCCAGCGCAAACAGGAACCGCCCGCGCCGGTGGATCATCTCATGCGCCGCCGGATGGGCGACCTGGCCGAACCAGAAGCCCGCGGCCAGAAACAGTGCGACCCGCCCGGCCAGACCAAGCTCCGATGGCCCGGCGATCTGCCGCACCAGAAGCGGCAAGGCCACCAGCGCGCCAAGCCCGAGGAGGGCGAGCAGCAGATCCGCCGCCGGAAACTCCTCCCCCGGCGCGCTGCCCGCAACCAGAGGCACCAGACTGTCCAGTGCCACCGCCGCCAGCGCCATATAGGCCAGGGCCGCCCAAACCCAGACCCCGCCCCAGATCGCCGCCAAGCCCAGCAGCCCAAGCGGGCTTGCCGCCGCAAGGGCGAAGATCACGACGGGCAGGGGGCGGTTCAGGGCGCGCATCGCCCAAATCTAGCCCGCGCCCCGCGCCCGGCGAAAGGGCCAACCCGCCAAAACCGCCTCCGAACTTGCATCCTTCCCCTTTGCAGCCTAGGTGAGGGCAAACCAGAGGTCCGGCCCGATGTCTCTTTTCAAGAAGCTGCGCGACAAACTCTTCCGCTCCTCCGACAAGATCGGCGAGGGGCTGGAGGCTTTGGTCTCTGAAAGTGCGGCACCCGAGGCCGCAGCAGCCCCAGAGGCGGACAAGCCCGGCCTGATCGGCCGCCTTCTGGGCCGGGACGAGACGCGCCGCGTGCTCGACGATGCGATGCTGGAAAGCCTCGAGGAATTGCTGATCCGCTCGGACATGGGGGTGGATACTGCGCTGCGCGTCACCGCCAATATCGCCGAGGGCCGCTTTGGCCGCAAAATCTCCACCGCCGAGCTGAAAGAGGCCCTGTCGGACGAGATCGCCCGCATCATGGAGCCGGTGGCCCGCCCGATGCCGCTGTATCCGCAGAAACCGCAGGTCGTGCTGGTGGTGGGGGTCAATGGCTCGGGGAAAACCACGACGATCGGCAAGCTTGCCAGCCAGTTCAAGGCGGCGGGCAAGTCGGTGGTGATCGCGGCGGGCGATACCTTCCGCGCCGCAGCGGTGGAACAACTGCAGGTCTGGGGCCAACGCGCCGGTGTGCCGGTGCTGACCGCCCCCGAAGGCTCCGACCCCGCCAGCCTCGCCTTCGATGCCCTGACCACGGCACAAGAGATCGGCGCCGACCTTCTGATGATCGACACCGCAGGAAGGTTGCAGAACCGCGCAGACCTGATGGAGGAACTGGCCAAGATCGTCCGCGTGCTGCGCAAGAAAGACCCGACCGCGCCGCATAACACCCTTCTGGTGCTGGATGCGACCACCGGGCAGAACGCGCTTCTGCAGGTCGAGATCTTCCGCAAGATCGCCGATGTTTCGGGCCTCGTGATGACCAAGCTCGACGGCACGGCGCGCGGCGGGGTTCTCGTGGCGCTCGCCGACAAATTCGGCCTGCCGATCCATGCCATCGGCGTGGGCGAGCAGATCGACGACCTCTCCCCCTTCGATCCGCAGGATTTCGCCAATGCGCTGGTCGGGCGGGACGCCTGACGCCAGATGACAGCTTGGCTCCTCTCTCTGGTCGGCACGCCTGCCGGACATCAGCTGGCCATGGCGCTGGCGCTTGCGGCGGCCCTGCTGCATGCGCTGTTCGGTGCGTTGCAGAAGGGCCGTGACGACCCCTGGATCACTCGCGCCGCGATCGATGCCAGCTATGGCCTGATCGCCGCCCCCTTCGCCTTCTTCGTCGTACCCTGGCCCGAGCCCCATATGTGGCCGATCTTCGCCGGGGCCTTCCTGATCCATGCCGGCTACAAGATCGCGCAAGCCATGACCTATGACCGCGCACCCTATACCGTGGTCTACCCCGTGGTGCGCGGCACCGGACCCTTCTTCACCGTTCTGTTTGCCGGCATGGTCTTTGGCGAGCATCTGCGGCCCCTGCAATGGCTCGGCCTCGGCATCCTTCTGTCGGGCATCTTCGGGCTGGCTGGCCATTCGCTCTGGCAACTTGGCCGCAACGCGGCGAGCCTCTTGCCCGCGCTCGGCCTTGCGCTGATCACCGGCGGGTTCGTTGCGGCCTATACGACCTATGACGCCTGGGGGATCAGGGCCACGGCGGATCCTTTCACCTTCCTCGCCTGGTTCTTCATGATCGACGGGGTCTTCATCCCGGCGGTGACCTGGCGGCGCTGGATCAGGCTTGCGCCCGAACGCATCCCGCCCCTGCTGAAGCGCGGAGTCTTCGGGGCTTTGGTGGCGCTGGCCTCCTTCGGGTCGGTGATGATGGCGACGCGGCTTGACCATGTCGGGCCCGCCGCCGCACTTCGTGAAACCTCGACCGTATTTGCGGCCTTGATCGGCTGGCTGGTTCTGGGCGAGAAGGTGGGGCCGGTGCGCAGCCTTCTGATGGCGGTGATCGCCCTTGGCGCCGTGGTGATGGAGGTATCCGGATGAGTGACGCAAAGCCCTATGACCAAAGGCTGAAACTGGCGCTAGAATATGGGCCGCTGGTTCTGTTCCTGGTCGGCTACTGGTTCTTGAAGGACAAGAGCCTGACCCTCGCCGGACAGACCTATTCGGGTTTCATCGTCTCGACCGGGGTCTTCGTGGTGATCTTCGTGGCCTCGATCCTCGGGCTCTGGCGTCTGACCGGGCGGGTCTCGCCGATGCAGATCATCACGCTGGTGGTGGTCCTGTTCATGGGCGGGCTGACGCTCTGGTTCAACGACCCGCGCTTCATCAAGATGAAGCCGACCATCGTCTATGTCTTCTTCGCAGCGGCGCTGGGAATCGGCCTGTTGCAGGGCAAATCCTACCTGCGTCTGGTGATGGAAGACGCCCTGCCGATGCAGCCCGAGGGCTGGATGATCCTGACCCGCCGCATCACGGTCTTCTTCGTAGCCCTCGCCGTCCTGAACGAGGTGGTCTGGCGCAATTTCTCCGACGGCACCTGGGTGACCTTCAAGGCCATGGGCCTGACGCTCGCCATGTTCGCCTTCCTGCTGACCCAGGCCAAACTGCTCGACAAATACGGCATCTTCCCCGATGCGACAAAGTCGCGGGATAAAGACGGCCAGTAGCCGCCCGCCGCCATAACCTCGCCCGAATTGCCTGCCAGTCTGGCGGCGAAAGCTGGCCGGGGACGCGGAAATGTTGGACGAGATCTATCAGACCTTGCAGGGGTTCTTCGCCCTGTTCCGTCGCGGGCCGCGCCTGCCTTACAGCATCATCCTGCCGCTCGCGGTGATGGCGGTGGTCTGGCCCGCCCTGCGCGTCTTCCTGCCGGGCGAGCGCGAGGCCTTCATGGTCGCCTTCCTTCTGGCCATGGGGCTGCGCCTCGTCCTGCGCGCCGATGGCTCGATCCGCACCCTGCAAAGCCATCTCTCCAACCGCACCACGGTGATCCTGTCGCTGCTGGTCGGCCCCGGGATCATGGCGCTGCTGATCTGGAAGGGCGAGCCTCTATGGTGCCAGCGCTTCCTCAGCCTTTATTTCCTTGGCATGGCCAGCCTCTACATCCTCGACGTGATCGACGGCCGCCATGCGATGGTGCGCCATGTCCTGCCCGCCGAACGCCCGCGCGGATCGGACCCGATGATGACGCGGGTCATGGCGATCTGCTACCTGGCGCTTCTTTTGCTGAACGAGACGATGATCCGTCAGGCGCCGCTCGGCCTCTGGCTCCTGTACTTCGGCCTCCTGCCGTTCCTGATGCACCGGCTGTTCCTCGCCGTCACCCGGACCGTGGATCAGGCCTATGCCAAGGGCCTTGGCCGCTTCTGACCCCGGGGCCAAGCGCGCATCCTGATTTTTCGCAGAAAAATCGTGACACGCCCGCCGGGCGTTGACCTTGGCCCAAGCGCGCGCTAAGCAGCCTCCCGTGGCGATTTGTAACCGGATTGCGGGCCACGTTAAACAAACCGCTAAAAAGGTCAGGGCGTCTCGCGCAACTCCCATCCTTTCCGGCATCGCGGATCGTTTGGCGCCTGGAGACCGGCTATGAGCAAAGACTGGAACACCCGCACGAAGCTCGTGCATGAAGGCACCCGCCGCAGCCAGTATGGCGAGATGGCCGAGGCGATCTTCCTGACCCAGGGCTTTGCCTATCCCGATGCCGAAAGCGCCGAACAACGCTTCATCAAGGCCGGCGACGACGAATTCATCTATGCCCGCTACGGCAACCCGACCACCCGGATGTTCGAGGAACGCATCGCGGCCCTCGAAGGCACCGAGGACGCTTTCGCCACCGCCTCCGGCATGGCCGCCGTCAATGGGGCTTTGACCTCGATGCTGCGGGCGGGGGATCATGTCGTCTCTTCCCGCGCGCTCTTCGGGTCCTGCCTTTACATCCTGGAAGAGGTGCTGACCCGCTACGGCGTCAAGGTGACCTTCGTCGATGGCGCCGACCTCGACCAATGGCGCGCGGCGGTGACCCCCGGCACCAAGGCCGTCTTCTTCGAGTCGATGTCGAACCCCACGCTGGAACTGGTTGATATCAAATCGGTTTCCGAGATTGCCCATGCCCAGGGTGCCCTGGTCATCGTCGACAATGTCTTTGCCACGCCGATCTTCTCCAAGGCGGTGGAACAGGGGGCCGATGTCATCATCTACTCCTCGACCAAGCATATCGACGGGCAGGGCAAGGCGCTGGGCGGCGTCATCTGCGGCACCAAGGACTTCATCCGCAAGGTGGCCGAGCCTTACCTCAAGCACACCGGGGCCGCGATCTCGCCCTTCAACGCCTGGCTGCATCTGCAAGGCATGACGACGCTGGACCTGCGCTGTCGCGCCATGGCCGCGGCCGCCTTGGAGATTGCCCAGGCGCTGGAGGCCGATACCCGCGTCTCCCGCGTGATCTATCCCGGGCTTGCCAGCCATCCGCAGAACGCGCTCGCCATGGCGCAGATGGGTTCGGGCGGCACCCTGGTGACGTTTGAGGTGAAGGGCGGCAAGGACGCGGCCTTCCGTTTCTGCAACGCGCTGGAAATCGTCAAGATCTCCAACAACCTCGGCGATGCCAAGTCGATCGCGACCCATCCGGCCACCACCACCCACCAGCGCCTGCCGCAGGACCAGAAGGACAAGCTCGGCATCACCCCCGGCCTAATCCGCTTCTCGGTCGGGCTGGAGGATGCGGGCGACCTGATCGCCGACCTGCGCGCCGGGCTCGACGCGATCTGACCCCTTGCCCCCGGCCCGTCGCGACCCGGGGGCAAAATTGGTTCCGATCCGGACCCATTTGTGATAGTCTTGCCGCGAGGTCTTCCGGCCTCGCAAGGGGGGATATCATGACGCCTTGGGAAATCGACGCGACCGAGCTTGCAAACTGCAATTGCGCCTACGGATGTCCGTGTCAGTTCAACGCCTTGCCCACGAAAGGCAACTGCGAGGCGGCCGTGGCCTTCATCATCCACAAGGGCCATTACGGCGAGGTGATCCTCGACGGCCAGAAGGTTGCCATGGTGGCGCATTGGCCGGGACCGATCCATATGGGGCAGGGCACGGTGCAATTCGTCGTCGACAGCTCCGCCACGCCGGCGCAGCGCCACGCGCTGGAGACGATCTTTTCCGGCGGCGATACCGAGGACATGGCGACGATCTTCTGGATCTTCGACAAGATGACCTCGACCCGGCTGGAGACTCTGGTCAAGCCGATCACCGCCTCGGCCGACATGCAGACCCGCGAGGGCCATGTCGAGGTGCCCGGCGTCTTCACCCTGAAGACCGAGCCGATCCGCAACCCGGTGACCGGCGCCCCGCATCAGGCCCGCATCAACCTGCCGCATGGCTTCGAATACCGGCAGGCCGAAATGGCCAGCGGCACCACCACGACCTTTGGCGCGATCCCGCTCGACCATAACAAGGGCACCCATGCGCATCTGTGCCGCGTCTACATGAACGGCCAGGGCGTGATCGACCACGCGGCCTGAGGTGCCGTGATGGCGCAGGACAGGCTGCGGGATCTGCTGCACCGCGACAGGCTGGTCATGTCGGCGGCCCTGGGGCTGATCGTCCTGATCTGCAGTTTCTACATCCTGACCGGCGCGGGCACCGGCATGTCCCTGTTGCAGATGACGGCGGCGACCGGACCGCGCGGCGCACTGCTGGCGGGCACGCCGGACATGGTCTGGGTCGAGGTCTGGACGCTCGATTACGGCATCGTCATCCTTGACATGTGGTTCCTGATGATGGTGGCGATGATGCTGCCCAGTGCGGCGCCGGCGGTCCTTCTCTACGGCGCGCTGAACCCGGCGCGCGGCCTTGCCGGGATGCTGGCCTTTCTGGCCGGCTACCTCGCGATCTGGGCCGGGATGAGCCTTCTGGCCACCCTGGCCCAGGCCGGATTGGCCGCCTTCGGCCTGATCTCTGCGATGTACATGAGCCTCGCCGCCCCCTGGCTTGCCGTGGCGGTGCTGATCGGGGCCGGGCTTTACCAGCTGACCCCGGCCAAGGCCGCCTGCCTCACCCAATGCCGCGGCCCGGTGGAGATGCTGACCCGCTTCCGCAAGCTCGGCCCCTTCCGCATCGGCCTCAAGCACGGCATCCTGTGCCTCGGCTGCTGCTGGGCGCTGATGGCGCTCTTGTTTGTCGGCGGGGTGATGAACCTTTGGTGGATTCTCGGCCTGACGGCCTATGTCGCGCTGGAGAAACTGGCGCCCGCCGGCCCCGCCCTTGCCCGGGTGATGGCCTTTGTTCTGCTGGCGGCGGGCCTTGTGCTGGCTGCCGCGCATCTGGCGGGGCGCCTCTAGGCGGGGCTGCGCCAGCCGGTGGCGATTTTCATCCGCCTTTGATCCAACTGTCACTTTTGGCCGTATGATGTCGGTAGGGCTTGGGAAGGCGGGCCGGATCACCTATATTCCGCCTTCTGCGACCGTAGTGAACGAGGGAGCGCCGCCATGAACATCCATGACCCCGAACTGGACCGCAAGCCGGGCCGAGACGAGGCAGAGGCCGCTCTGGCGGTGCTGAAGCTTTGGGCGGACCGCTCCAGTGCGGCGGATATCGTCGCGCTCGACCCGGCAGTGGGGGCCCTGCTGGGGCAGGGCTATCCGGTGATGAGCCGTGCCTATCCCGAGGCGTTCCGCGTTGATGAGACCTACAAGGACAGCCTGCCCGACCTGCAGAACGGCCCCGCCAGCCTGATCGTCGGGGCCAAGCAGGTCATCCAGCATGTGGGCATTTCCAACTTCCGCCTGCCGATCCGCTACCGTACCCGCGATGCGGGCGAGGTGATGCTGGAAACCTCGGTCACCGGCACGGTCAGCCTCGAGGCGGAAAAGAAGGGCATCAACATGAGCCGCATCATGCGGTCCTTCTACGAACATGCCGAGCGCGACTTTTCCTTCCATGTGATCGAACACGCGCTGGAGGATTACAAACGCGATCTGGGCAGCTTCGACGCCCGCATCCAGATGCGGTTTTCCTTCCCGGTGAAGGTGGGTTCGCTGCGTTCGGGCCTCTCGGGCTGGCAATATTATGACATCGCGCTGGAACTGGTCGACACCGCCGGTGTGCGCAAGCGGATCGTGCATCTGGACTTCGTCTATTCCTCGACCTGCCCCTGCTCGCTGGAACTGTCCGAACATGCCCGCCGCACGCGGGGGCAATTGGCGACGCCGCATTCGCAACGTTCCGTGGCGCGGATTTCGGTCGAGGTGGTGGGCGACCAGGTGCTCTGGTTCGAAGACCTGATCGACCTCGCCCGCGAGGCGGTGCCGACCGAGACGCAGGTCATGGTCAAGCGCGAGGATGAACAGGCCTTTGCCGAGCTGAACGCCGCCAACCCGATCTTCGTCGAGGATGCCGCCCGCAGCTTCTGCCTCGCCCTGCAAGGCGATGCCCGGATCCGCGATTTCCGCATCGTGGCAAGCCATCAGGAAAGCCTGCACAGCCACGACGCGGTCTCGGTCCTGACCGAGGGCCCGACCTTCGCCGCCGAAAGCCTGGACCCGCGGTTGTTCGCCTCGCTGTATCACGTCGGGTAGGTCGGCCGGGAAATCGGGGGGGCGCCGCCGCCCCCCCGAACCCCCCTGCGCCGGGAGGGTTTCACACCCTCCCGGACCCTTCCGTGGGATATTTTTGTCAAGGTGAAAGGGCAAGTTTGCACCTGGGCCTGAAAACGGGTTCAGTGGCGCCGTGGCGGTAGCGCGGGGCTCTTGATGTTTCCCTTTCTGGATCGGTTGCAGGCGGCGTCCCGGGTTCTGATCGCCGGGATCGGCGGCGGCTTCGATGTTTACGCGGGCATCCCCCTGGCGGTGCATCTGCGCCGGCGCGGGGTTGCGGTGCACTTTGCCAACCTGTCCTTTGCGCATTTGCAGGATTCGGGGGCGGAGCCGCTCGACCCGGTGACCTGGGTCGTCAGCGAAAATCTGCGCGATCTGCCCTATTTTCCCGAGCGCTGGTTGGCGGAGTGGCTGGCGCGGCAGGGCTGGGCGGAGCCGGTCTACGGCTTGGCCAAGACGGGGGTGCGGCCCCTGCAGGCGGCCTATGAGGGGCTGTTGGCCAGGCTCGACCCCGATCTGGTGATCCTGGTCGATGGTGGCACCGATGCGCTGATCTTTGGCGACGAGCCCGGTCTGGGCACGGTGGTGGAGGATGTCGTCTCGCTCCTGGCGGCGGTGGGGGCGGCGGGAGAGCGCTGCCTTCTGGCCTGCATCGGCTTTGGCGTCGATCATTTCCACGGCATCTCGCATCATGCCTTTCTGGAGAACGCGGCGCAGATCGTGCGGGCGGGCGGCTATCTCGGCAGTTTCGGGCTTGCCTCGGGGACGCCAGAGACGGAGGCGTTTCTCGACCTTGTGGCCTATGCAAATCAGCGTCAGCCCCGGCATCAGAGCATCGTGGCCAATTCCATCGCCAGTGCCCTGCGGGGCGAGTTCGGCAATCATCAGGCCACGGCGCGCACCGCGGGGTCGGAGTTGTTCATCAACCCCTTGATGGCGCAATACTGGACCTTTCAGGCCAGCGCGGTGGTGGAAGAGATGGGCTTTGCCGATGCGCTGGCGCGGACGGATACTTTCGGCCAGGCCTCACGCGTCATCGAGGGGCATCATGACGGCGTACCCTTGCGTCCGCGCCGACCTTTGCCCCTGTGACCGGGTTAAAGAAAGGTTAAGGCCAGATCGCAAGGTTTTGAAATCACGCGGTAAAGTCAGGCTTGCACGCGTGCAAGCCTAGGTTCCGGCCCGTTCGACGGCAAAGACGATTTCATCGACCACTTCGGCCAGAAGTCCCTGATCCTCGCATTCGGCCATGACGCGGATCAGCGGCTCGGTGCCGGATTTGCGGATCAGGATGCGGCCCTTGCCGGCGATCCGCGCCTCGTTCGCGGCGATCGTGGCCTGAACCTTGGCGGAATCCAAGGGCTTCATCCCCGCGGCGAAGCGGACGTTCTTCAAAAGCTGCGGCACGGTTTCGAACTGGGTGACGAGGCGGCTGGCCGGCTGGCCGGTGCGCGCCATCTCGGCCAGGAACTGCAGCCCCGCGATCAGGCCATCGCCGGTCGTGGCATAGTCGGTCATCACGATATGGCCCGATTGCTCGCCACCAAGGTTCCAGCCGCCGCGCCGCATCGCCTCGACCACATAGCGGTCGCCGACGGCGGTGCGTTCCAGATGCAGCCCGCGCGCGGCAAGAAACCGCTCCAGCCCGAGGTTCGACATCACGGTGGCGACCAGCGTGCCGCCGTTGAGCCTGCCATCCGTGGCCCAGCGGGAGGCGAGCAGCGCCATGATCTGGTCGCCATCGGCGACGCGGCCGGTCTCGTCGATGATCATCACCCGGTCGGCATCGCCATCCAGAGAGATCCCCATATGCGCGCCATGCGCCACCACGGCCTCGGCCGCGGTCTGGGTATAGGTCGAGCCGACGCGGTCGTTGATATTGGTGCCATTGGGGGTGACGCCGACCGGGATCACCTCGGCGCCAAGCTCCCACAGGACCTCGGGGGCGGCGCGGTAGGCGGCGCCGTTGGCGCAGTCGATCACCACCTTCAGGCCCTCCAGCGTCAGGCCGGCGGGGAAGGTGGTCTTGACGAATTCCTGATAGCGGCCGCGACCATCCTCGATCCTCTTGGCGCGGCCGATGTTTTCGGGCTGGGCCGGGGTGATCTCGCCCGCCACGATGGATTCGATCTCGGCCTCGGCCTCGTCCGACAGCTTGAAGCCGTCGGGGCCGAAGAACTTGATCCCGTTGTCCTGATGCGGGTTGTGGCTGGCCGAGATCATCACGCCCACATCGGCCCGCATCGAGCGGGTCAGGAAGCCCACCGCCGGCGTCGGCACCGGGCCAAGCAGCAGCACGTTCATCCCGGTCGAGGTCAGCCCGGCGGTCAGGGCGTTTTCCAGCATGTAGCCGGACAGACGCGTGTCCTTGCCGATCACCACCCGGTGCGCCGAGCCGCCGTCGCGACGGAAGTAGCGCCCCGCCGCAGCGCCGAGTTTCAGCGCCATCTCGGCGGTCATCGGATGGGTGTTGGCGCGACCCCGCACCCCGTCGGTGCCGAAAAGCTTGCGGGTCATGCCGGAACTCCTGAGCTTGAGGCCTGCCAGAGGGACAGGGCCTGTCGTGTTTCGCTGACGTCATGGACGCGGATCATCTGGATGCCCTGCGCCACACCCCAAAGGGCCACGGCGAGCGAGCCGGGCATCCTGCGGGCGGCCTCTGCCTCGGTCCCGATGGTGCCGATGAAGCGCTTGCGCGAGGCGCCGAGCAGGACCGGCAGGCCAAGGTTGTGGAAGAGGCTCAGGCGCTGCAACAGGGCGAGGTTATGGGCCAGGGTCTTGCCAAAGCCGATGCCGGGGTCGATCGCGATGTTCTGGCGTTTGATGCCGGCAGCCTCGGCCTCGGCCACGCGGGCCTCCAGCGCGTCGTAGACATCGAGCAGCACGTCGTCATAGCGCGGGTCGTGCTGCATCGTCTCGGGTGTGGCGATCGAATGCATCAGGATCACCGGCGCGCCGGTCTCAGCCACGACGGCGGCCATCCCGGGGTCGAACTTCATCGCGGTCACGTCATTGACCCAGGAGGCGCCGGCCCGAAGGGCGGCACGGGCCACGGCGGCCTTGCGGGTGTCGATCGAGATGGGCAGATCGAGGCCACCCTCGCGCAGGGCGGCGATCACCGGGGCGGTGCGGGTGATCTCTTCCTCCACCGGCACTTCGGCGGCGCCGGGGCGGGTGCTTTCGCCGCCGATGTCGATGATCTCGGCCCCGGCGGCCATCAGGCGGGCCTGCATCACCGCGGCCTCAGGGCGCAGGAACAGCCCGCCGTCCGAGAAGCTGTCGGGCGTGATGTTGAGGATGCCCATGATCCGCGGCTGGGACAGGCTCAGGCTGCCGAAAGCGGGGCGCGGGGCGGAGAGGCGGGCGAGATCCTCCGTCGGCAGGGTGCTTGCGGCGAGGATGCGGGGCGCGGCCTTGCGGTCCAGCACCTCGACCCGGTCGAACCAGCAGGGGCCACCGGCCAGGGCCAGGGCCTCCGGCGGGCGGGCGGGGTCACTCATCGCGATGGGGCGCAGGTATTTCATGGGGTTTGACTAGGTGCTATGCGGGCAGGGGGCAAGTCCGCGCCTCAGGCCTGTTCGACCTTCACGCGGCTTCCTGCCGGAAGTGCAACAGAGCCGTGAACGATCAGCCGTTCGGCCGCCATGGTTTCGGCGAGCCAGAGCGCCAGCGTGACCGGATCGCGCGATTGCGGGCCGTCGGTCGCGTCCAAAACCATCTTGGAGGGCGCCCAGACCATCATCTGGCCGCGCTTGATCGCCCAGTCGATCTCGGTCCGGGTTTCCATCACCACGCAGCGCGGGTCGCGGGCGGCAAGCACCCAGGCGTTCTGTTCGATGGCCAGCAGATCGACCCGGCGCTGGGTCGGGCGGTGGTGGGTCTGCGGCTGCGCCAGATCGGGCAGGCCCACGGTCAGGATCACCGGCAGGCCGGTGGCCGTCCAGCCATCCAGGCGATGGGCGAGGTCGGGGCTCGCAATCGCCGCATTGTCGAGAAAGACCACCAGCGGATGCAGCGCCGATTCCAGCCCGTCGTGGCCCACCACCTTCAGCGCCGCCTCGGCACGGGAGCGGACGATCTCCACCCCCAGCTTGTAGGGGCCGATGTCGAGCTTTTCGATCCGGATGAAGACGCGCATCGCCTGCGGCTCGGCAAGGATACGCTCGGCCACGCGTTCGGCCAGGGTCTCGAGCAGATTCAGGCGTTCGGCGGCCAATTCCTCGGCAATCGCCTCGGTCAGCCGGTCGTAGGACAGGATGCGGTCCACATCGTCATTGAGCGGCTGCGGCGCGGGGCGCACCTCGACCACGATGTTGAACATGATGCGCTGGCGGTGGCCGCGTTCCTTCTGGAAGGCGCCGATATCGACCTCGACCACATGGTCGCGCAGCGAGATGCGGTCGCGCGGATCGGCGCTGGCGCTGGCAAGACTGCGCTCTTCGGGATGGGCGAAGGCAAGGCGGATGTCTGAGGTCATGGTGCCCCCCCAAAAGTGAACAGGGCCAGACTAGCGCCTGACCCTGCCGATGCCTTGCCCGAAGCCGACCGCTTGTGCAAGCGGCACGACGCGGGATTACGAGGCGGTCCTGTAGAAGAGATGCCCGCCAATGGCGGCGGTCTGGACCAGATTGCCCCAGCCGGGACGCGACCAGCGGGCGTGGAAGAAGGTCGCCCCCTGGGTCAGGGCGCGCGGGGCGCCATCCATCATCGCGCGGGCGATGCGTCCGGCGCGGTCGGTGGCGACCGGGTCGCGCATCGTGTCGGCGATGCCGTCGCAGATGTAGGAGAAGGCACAGGCCCCGCCGCCCGAGGAATGGACGACGCCGCAGATGCTTTTCGGAAAGGCCGGGTCATCGACCCGGTTCAGGATGACTTCGGCCACGGCGAACTGCCCCTGCAGTCCCTCGCCGCGCGATTCAAAATAAATGGCGCGCCGCAGGCAATCCCATTCGCCATCGCCCTGCGGGACGGGCAGGCTGGCAAGCCAGGCGTCGGTATAGTCGATGAGCACGGGCTTGGCGCCCTTGCCCCGTGGTGCGGCAACTTCAGGCCCCTTTGCCAGGGCGGCAAGGCGGGCTTCGGGCAGGGCATTGACGGTGTCATGCTCGGCCCCGAACAGCGAGGCGAATTGTGCCCCCATGAGCGTGGTCGGATCGTTGGACTGGCTCACCGTCACATCGGCGAAGGCCGCGCCCGTCAGGACGGTCATGGCCAGGGTGGCCAGCGTCCGGCAGAGGTGCAAGCGCATTGTCAGGTGTTCCCGGTTGTTTCCCCAAACGCCGCCTTTCGCCCCCTATTCCGGGTTGCGACAGACGACGGCTGACCGGGCTAAAGCGGAAAAAACCATCGGTCTACCCGCGTGGCCTAAATACCACGGAATCCGGGGGTATTTGCGCGGATTTCCGCCGAAACTCTTAAGTTTATACTTTAGAAACCCTGCGCAAATTCATGATATTGTGTCGTAATTCTGGTTATCCACACGATCGGCCAAGGCCAGATGCGCCGCCGCAAGCCGGGCCAGAGGCACCCGATAGGGCGAACAGGACACATAATCGAAGCCCGCCTTGCGGCAAAAGTCGATTGATTCGGGGTTACCGCCGTGTTCACCACAGATCGAAAGCACGAGGTTGGCGCGGGTTGCGCGACCCCGTTCCGCCCCGATCAGAAGCAGCTCTCCGACCCCGTCGACATCGAGCGAATGGAAGGGGTCCTCGGGGAAAACGCCTTGGGCCACATAGGTCGACATGAAGCGCCCGGCGTCGTCGCGGCTGAGGCCATAGGTCATCTGCGTCAGGTCATTGGTGCCGAAAGACAGGAAGGTCGCGTGCTGCGCGATCTCGCCCGCCCGCAGGGCCGCGCGCGGGGTTTCGACCATGACGCCGAGCTTGTACTGGAAATTCATCCCGGTCTTCACCCGCACGGCGGCGGCGACCGAGTCGATATGGGTCTTGACCAGCTCCACCTCGCGCCGGGCCGAGACGAGGGGGATCATGATCTCCGGCACCACGGTGGCGCCCTGTTTGCCGATCTCCACCGTGGCTTCAAAGATGGCGCGGGCCTGCATGTCGTAGATCTCGGGCAGGACGACGCCAAGGCGCACGCCGCGCATGCCGAGCATCGGGTTGGCCTCGGACAGCGCCTCGGCGCGGCGGATCACTTCGGAAAGCGGGCGGTCCAGCGCCTCGGCCAGTTCGCGCAGGCCCTCGCGGCTTTGCGGCAGGAATTCGTGCAGCGGCGGGTCGAAGAGGCGGATGCAGACCGGCAGGCCCTGCATGATCGAGAAGAGCTGCACGAAGTCGGCGCGCTGCATCGGCAGCAGGCGGGCGAGGGCGGCGGCGCGGTCCTGCGGGGTATTGGCGAAGATCATCTCGCGCATGACGACGAGGCGGTCTTCGTCGAAGAACATGTGCTCGGTCCGGCAGAGGCCGATGCCCTGCGCCTCGAACCGCCGAGCGGTGGCGGCGTCGGCCGGCGTGTCGGCATTGGCACGCACCCCGATGTCACGGACCGCATCGGCCCAGGACAGAAGCTTGCGGAAGGCCTCGTCCAGCGCCGGGGCCAGCATGACGGCAGAGCCGGCCAGAACCTCGCCCGTGGTGCCATCGACGGTGATCTGGTCGCCCTCGCCAAAGACGCGGCCATCGGGGGCGATGATCTTTTTCTCTTTGGAATCAAGCCTGAGGCCCGAGGCGCCCACCACGCAGGGCACACCGATGCCACGCGCGATCACCGCGGCATGGCTGGTGGTGCCGCCGCGTTCGGTCAGGACGCCTGCCGCCGAATGCATGCCGCGGATATCCTCGGGCTGGGTCTCCCTGCGGCAGAGGATGCAGGGCTCGCCCCGCGACTGGCTGGCCTGCGCGGCCGAGGAGGAGAAGACGATCCGCCCGGTCGCAGCCCCGGGCGAGGCGGCGATGCCCTTGGCCACCACATCGCGCGGCGCGCGCGGGTCGACCTGGGGGTGGAGGAGTTCGGTCAGGCTGCGCGGCTCGACCCGCTGGATCGCCTCGTCGCGCGTGATGATCCCGTCATCGGCCATCGCCACCGCGATCCGCAGACCCGCCCGGGCCGAGCGCGAGACGCGCACCGCGTCGATCACCGACAACCGGCCATCCTCGATGGTGAATTCGATCTGCATCTCTTCGCGCAGCTTGCCGCGGCAGGCGGTGCCATAGGCGAGGAGGCTGGCGAAAACCTTGGGCGACAGCTCCTCCAGCGAGGGGCCGCGCTTGTCGCGGGTCAGGTAGAGCGCATCGGTTTCCTTCAGCGCGGCACGGCCCTGCGCCTGGCCAAGGTAGCGCCCGGTGACCTGTGGCGCACCGGTGACCGGGTCGACGAACTGGATGACGCCAGCGCCCGACAGGCCCTGGCCGATGCCCTGGGCCATCTGCTGCACGACGAGGCCAAGCGCCGCCTCCGCCGGGGCGCCCTTGGCCTGACGCAAAAGCCGGGCCGAAGTCCCCTCCCAGGCCCGCGACATCGAGCGCAAAACCTCGGTCAGCTGGCGGGCCGGGTCCTCGGGGAAGGGCTCGTCCATCTCGCGCTCATAGGTGCGCAACGCCTCGCGCAGGGCCTCGGCGGTGTTCTGGCCGGCCTCGAAGATATCGGGGTCGAGGCGGGCGACATGGGTGGCATAGGACTGGACGAAGCGCAGATAGATCGCATCGGCGGCGGTCTGGCCATGGGTGTCGCGCAGGATGCGGTGGCGGGCGGCGTTGAGCCCGACGTTGAGGATGGTGCCCGGGCCGCCCCAGTTCGGGTCCATCGGCGAGGGCCGGACCGAGACGAGCGGGTCAGGCCCGAAATGCGACAGGATGGCGGCGGTGTCGACCGCGGTGCCCTGGGCGATCGAGCGGACGGTGAGCGAGGGCAGGGCGACGGTCCGCGGCACCGGCATGTCGAGCCGGACCAGACGCTGCAGGCATTTCGCCCGCCAGCCATGCTGCGCGGTGCGGATCGCCGCGGTGGGCGTGATCTCGGCATATTCGATCGGGAAGTTCTGCACTGCGGCGCCTTTCGTTTGCGCGTGCAGGATATACGTTGCGGGCCGTGGCGCAAGCGGAGAGGCCGGGGGACTTCGCGTCCCCCGGGCCCCCTGCGGGATATTTTCGTCTGGATGAAAGGGATTACCCTTCGATCTTGGTGAGGTCCGCCACGCCGGAGCAGATGGTGCGGATCCGGTGCAGAAGGTTCAGGCGGTTGCGGCGCACCACGGCGTTGTCGGTGTTGATCTGGGTCGCCTCGAAAAACGCGTCGATCGGCGCGCGCAGGGCGGCCATGGCCCACATCGCCTCGGCAAAGTTTTCGTTGGCGACGGCAGGGGCGATGGTGGCCTCGGCGAGGTCGAGCTTGGCGAAGAGGTCACGCTCGGCGTCGTTCTCGGCGAATTTGACATCGGGGCCGTAGGAATATTCGACGCCGTCCTTGGCCTCGGCCTGGGTCAGGATCGTGTTGGCGCGCTTGAAGCCTTGCAAGAGGTTCGGGCCGTCCTCGGTCTTGAGGAACGCCGCCAGAGCCTCGGCCCGTTTGACGAGGAGGGTGAGGTCGTCATTGCCGGGCATGGCGAGGCAGGCGTCGATCAGGTCGTGGCGGATGCCCTGGTCTTTCAGGAAGACCTTGAGGCGGTCGTGGAAGAAGGAGAGGAGGTCGTCGAGGCCGGGCAAAATCGCATTTCGCCATACGACACCTCGCTGATGTCCGATCACAGCGTCGGCTATCTTTTCCGCCAGCGGGAGAATTCTCGAAAGTGAGACCCCTTGCTTCGGTGCGCTGGTGAACATGTCAAAAGCGTGTATTGCCTCCTTGTCTTCGGCAATTCGGAATTGCTCAGATATCTCGCGGCCGTTTTCATAGTCAGCAATCAAACTCGCGACTAGGTCAGCCATCAGTCGCTTGCGCAGCTTGTCTTCGCGGTCAAGGGCTGCGCTGATGAAGACTTCCAATAGTTTGACGCGCAGCACATTCCCCAACACCAACCGAATAACCCCCAGTGCCGCACGGCGCAGGGCGAAGGGGTCTTTGCTCCCCGTAGGTTTCTCGTCAATCGCCCAAAAGCCGGTCAAGGTGTCGATCTTGTCGGCCAGAGCCACGGCGACCGAGACGGGATCGGAGGGCACGGTGTCGGTCGGGCCGAGGGGGGAATAGTGGTCGCGGGCGGCATTGGCCACGGCGTCGGGTTGCCCTGCGGCCTTGGCGTAGTACATGCCCATCAGGCCCTGAAGCTCGGGGAATTCGCCGACCATGGCGCTGCGCAGGTCGGCCTTGGCGATGCGGGCGGCCTCGGTGGCCTGATCGGGGTTGGCGTCGATCAGGTGGGCGATCTGGTGGGCGAGGCTCTGGATGCGGGCGATGCGGTCGGCCTGGCTGCCGAGCTTGTTGTGGAAGGTGACGGCCTTCAGCCCTTCGAGCCATTCGCCCATGCCGGCCTTGGCCACGCGCAGGTCGTTTTCCCAGAAGAAGCGGGCGTCCGACAGGCGGGCGGAAAGGACCTTCTGGTTGCCCTTGAGGATCGTGGCGCCATGGTCCGCCGTCTCGGTATTGGCGACGGTGATGAAGCCTTCAATGCGGGCGGTCTTGGGGTTGCGGACCGAGAAGAACTTCTGGTGTTCCTTCATCGAGGTTTGCAGAACCTCGGGCGGCAGGTGCAGGAACTCGGGCGCGATCTTGCCCATCAGGGGCACCGGCCATTCGACGAGGCCGGCGATTTCGGACAGAAGGCCTTTGTCCTCGACCACGTCCCAACCGGCGGCAAAGGCGAGGTTCTTGGCATCCTGCCAGATATGGGCCTCGCGCTCGGCAGAATCGAGCACGACATGGGCGCGCTTCAGCTTGACGACGTAATCGTCAAAGGAGGTGACGGCGAAGCGGCCGGGAGAGAGGAAGCGGTGGCCCTCGGTCGTGTTGGAGGCTGCGATCCCGTCCACCGACAGGGGCACCACGGCGGCGCCGGCCTCGTCGATCAAGAGGCAGAGGATCGAGTGCAACGGGCGGACCCAGCGCAGGCTGCCCGAGCCCCAGCGCATCGACTTCGGCCAGGGGAAGTTGCGGATCGTGGCTTCGAGCACCTCGGCCACGATCTCGGCAGCCTTGCGACCGGGCTTTTCGATGACGGCAAAGAGGGTGACGCCGCCCTTCTTGTCCTCGCGCCGTTCCAACTGGTCGAGCGTCAGGCCGGTGGAGCGCAGGAAACCTTCCAACGCGGCGGGGGGCGCGTCGGCGCGCGGGCCCTTGCGCTCCTCGCGCACGGGGCGGCTTTCGGCGGTCAGGTCATGTAGCGACAGGGTCAGGCGGCGCGGCGTGGAAAACACGCCGGCGGAGGCATAGGTCAGACCGGCCTCGACCAGGCCATCGGTGACCAGTTTCCGCAAATCCTCACGCGCCTTGGCCTGCATGCGAGCCGGGATTTCCTCGGAGAAGAGTTCGATCAGAAGGTCAGGCATCTAAGGCTCCACGCCGGGGGCGAGCTGGTTCCAGGCATAGGCCCGGCCATCGGGGAAAACGGCAACGACGCGGTCGACTTCGACATCGTTGGTGTTGGGGACGACATTGGTCTGGCTGAGGAAGGCGACAGCCTCGCCCGTGGCCAGGGCATCGGTGATCTTGCCGGCATCGAAGCAGGAAAACCACGAGGGCGCGTTGAGCGGCGTCGGCGCCTCATAGACCTTGTAGGTCTCGGTCAGGGTCGCAAGGCTGACTTCGGAGGTGAAGCAGGCGCGAAACCGCAGCGGCGAAGAGGTGGCGTCGATGCCCTGCAGGTCATGCACCGGAATCGCCTCGGGCAAGGCCGAGGAGATCGGGGTCAGCACGATTTCCGAGCCGGGGGTGAAGGTGACCTTTTCATAAAAGGCATATTCCTGCAGCCAGTAGCCGCCAATGCCCGCAAGGACCGCGATCAGCACGATGGAACCTGCGACGAGTTTGCCATTCACGCTGTAACCTCTGCGTCGCGGCCCGCCTCGGTCAGGCGGAAGGCATCGGCGCATTTCTTGGCCAGCGCGCGGACACGGCCGATATAGGCTTGGCGTTCGGTGACCGAGATCACGCCGCGCGCGTCCAAGAGGTTGAAGAGGTGGCTCGCCTTGATCGTCTGGTCATAGGCCGGATGGGCCATGATGATCCGCTTGCCGGTCTTCGGGTCCTCCGGCGGGAAATCCAGCAGGCGCTGACATTCGGCCTCGGCATCCTCGAAATGGCGGAGGAGCATGTCGGTCGTCGCACCATCGAAGTTGTGGCGGGAATATTCTTCCTCGGTCTGGCGGAAAATGTCGCCATAGGTCAGGGCGATCGGCGATTGAGGGTCGTTGAAGGGCATGGTCATCACATGGTCGATGCCAAGCACATACATCGCCAGACGT
Source organism: Rhodobacter sp. P1_C2 (assembly GCF_056406375.1). NCBI lineage: Bacteria > Pseudomonadati > Pseudomonadota > Alphaproteobacteria > Rhodobacterales > Rhodobacter > Rhodobacter sp. P1_C2. The sequence goes on along the minus strand of NZ_JBFUAG010000002.1, from coordinate 434,644 downwards.
TCCAGCCCATAGGTCAGCTCGCCCGAGACCGGCTTGCAGTCATGGCCGCCGACCTGCTGGAAATAGGTGAACTGGCTGACTTCCATCCCGTCGCACCAGATCTCCCAGCCCAGACCCCAGGCGCCCAAGGTCGGGCTTTCCCAGTCATCCTCGACAAAGCGGATGTCGTGCAGGCTCGGGTCAAGGCCGATGGCTCGGAGTGAGCCAAGGTACAGCTCCTGCAGGTTCGGCGGCGAGGGTTTGATGATGACCTGATACTGGTAGTAATGCTGCAAGCGGTTCGGGTTCTCGCCATAGCGGCCATCGGTCGGGCGGCGCGAGGGTTGGACATAGGCCGCCGTCCAGGGTTTGGTGCCGAGCGAACGCAGCGTGGTCGCCGGGTGGAAGGTGCCGGCGCCGACCTCCATGTCATAGGGTTGCAGAATGGCGCAGCCTTGCGCGGCCCAATAGGTTTGCAGCCGCAGGATGATCTCCTGAAAGCTGCGCGGCGGGGTGGGGGCGGTTGCGGTCATTTCAGCCTCGGGTCAATGCGCCCTCTCCATAGGCAAGGGCGGCGAAAGGGTCAATGCGACGAGGGGGCGAGGCTGGGATTTTCGCGGCTTTTGGGGGGTGCATCCGCGCAGCGCCATGCTAGAGTCTGCAAAAAGCCGCCTCGGGCCGGGGGGCGTTCGGTGGGGCATGAGAAAAGGGTAATTGCGACGATGCGGATTTTGCGTTTGGTCTTGGGCTTTTTGGCCCTGATGATGGTGACCCCTGCGATGGCGCAGGATCAGGCCTGGGTGCAGATCGAGGCGCAGCCGAACCTGGCGACCGCGCTGACGCGGGCCAAGGCCTATGCGGAGATCTTCCCGCAGGTGCGCGGCTTCAAGCTCGACTCAGGGTGGTATGGCATCGCCCTTGGTCCCTTCGGGTCGGATCAGGCGGTCGAACAGCTGCAGGCGCTGATGGCGCAGCACATGATCCCGGATGACAGCTATATCTCGGACGGGGCCAGCTACCGCGCGCCCTTCTGGCCGGTGGCCGGAGAGCCGAACGTGACGATCGAGGCGCCCGCAGATACCTCGCCCGCCACGCCTGCGCCGGATGCGAGCCTGCCGGAAGCGACCCAGCCGGACGCGACAGTCTCGACCCTGCCCGAAGCCCAACCCGAAGAGACGGTGGCCGAGGCGCGCGCCGCCGAAGCGGCCCTGACCAATGGCGACAAGCAGGATCTGCAGTCGGCACTCAAATGGTACGGTTTCTACACGGGCAAGGTTGATGGCAACATCGGTTCCGGCTCGCGCGGGTCGATGGCCAGCTGGCAGGAGGCCGAGGGCTTCGAGCCGACCGGCGTGCTGACCACGGCGCAGCGCAAGAAACTGGTCGAGGGCTATCGCAGCGAAGAGGCGGGCTTCGGCTTTCAGACCGTCACCGATGCCGAATCCGGCATCGAGATCACCCTGCCGATGGCGATGCTGGCCTTCGACCGCTATACCCCGCCCTTCGCGCGCTATGCCGAAAAGGGCGGCTCGGGCCTGACGGCGATGCTGATCTCCGAACCCGGCACGAAGGCGAGCCTCGCCGGGCTTTACAACGTGTTGCAGACGCTGGACATCATGCCCGCCGACGGCGAGCGCAGCCTGGGCGACAAGTCCTTCACCCTTCATGGCCGCAATGACAAGATCGAGACTCTGGCCTATGCCGAGGTCTCGGGCTCCAATGTGAAGGGCTATCTTCTGTCGTGGAACCTGAGCCTGTCGGGCCAGATGCAGCGGGTTCTGCCGATGGTGCAGTCCAGCTTCCGCTCCAGCGGCGACAAGGCGCTGGACCCCGGGCTGGTGCCGCTCGAGGCCGCGGCCAAGCGTGGCCTCCTCGACGGGCTGGCGGTGAAGAAGGCCAAGCTCGCCCAGACCGGCTTCTTCGTGGACGGCAAGGGCTCGGTCCTGACGGCGGCGGCGGGGGTCGCCCAGTGCAAGACCGTGACGCTGGATCACGGGGTCGAGGCCAAGGTGAGCTTCACCGACAAGGCAAGCGGGCTGGCCGTGCTGACGCCCGCGGTGCCCCTGGCGCCGGCGAGTTTCGCGGCCTTCGTCGCCGAGCCGCCGAAGGTCGGGGCGCCGGTTTCGGTCTCGGGCTATTCCTATGGCGGGCGGCTGCCCGCGCCGGTGATGACGCGCGGCACGCTGGAGGAAGGCGCGGGCTTGAACGGCGAGACGGGTCTGGTGCGGTTGTCGCTGCAGGCGATGCCGGGCGATGCGGGCGGGCCGGTGCTGGACGCCAGCGGCGCCGTGGTCGGCATGTTGCTGCCCTCCGATGCCGGGGCTGCAAAGCAGATGCCCGAAGGCGTGGCCTTTGCCGCGACGGCGGCGGCGCTGACCCAGGTTCTGGGCAATCCGGCGGGTCCGGCGCTGACGCTGAACTCGGCCTATGTCGCAGGCAAGGCCACGCCGGATGCGCTGAACGCCGGGGCGCGGGCGATGACGGTTCTGGTCTCCTGCTGGGAGTAACGGCTCGGGCAGGGCCTTGGCCGGGGTTTAAGGAAAGGGCGCCGGCACCGGCGCCCTTTTTCATGCGATATCATTGCCTTGCGGCGCGGGTTTGCGGCCGGTGACCATCGACCGCACCAGGTTTTCGTGGTGGCGCAGCGAGGCGAGGGCCACCCCGCCCAGATGCAGCGCGATCAGTCCCAGCATCGCATCGGCGATCAGCCCATGCAGGGTGGAGACCCAATCCGCGCCATACCAGGTGTCGGTGAACTGCATCCAGCCGGTCACGACCAGCCCCAGCACCCCCGCCATCAGGGCAAGGATCATGGCGCCGCCCGCCGGGTTGTGCCCGATGTAGCGCGCCTCATCTCCCCGCAGGATCGCAAGAAGATAGGCCAGAACGCCGCGCGGACCCCGCACGAAACTGGCAAACCGCGCATAGCGCGTGCCGGCAAAGCCCCAGACCAGCCGCAAGAGGATCAAGCCGCCTGCCGCATAGCCTGTCCAGCTGTGCAGATCCTCGGCCCGGTCGGCGCTGAACCAGGCCAGGGCAAAGCCCGCGACGAGGCTCCAGTGGAAGAGGCGGACGATGCGGTCCCAGACCGGCACGGTGGCGCGCCTCTCCCTGGCCGTGCCGGGGCGCGGGGCCGGGTCAGCCTTCGCCGGCTTCGGCATTTGCGACCGGCTCCAGCGTTTCGGCGTTGAAGCCGAGCGTGGCCTTCTTGCCCTTGGCGTCCTTGGTATAGGCCTCGTAGCAGCCGTTTTCGGTCTTGATCTTGACCACGCTCAGGCCCTGGGTCTTGAGGAGGGCGGTCAGATCCTCCTTGGTCTTGAAGGTCGATGCCGCGTTCTTGGAGCAGGTGACGGCGGGCTTGGCCGTGGTGTCGGCAAAGGCCGGAAGGGCAAGGGTCAGGGCGAGGGCTGCGACGGAAAGCTTGACGAGCATGGCGGTCTCCGGAGGGTTCAGGGGCTGGTTTCGCAAGAAGGTTTTGCGGGGCGCGGGGGCAGAAGCGCTGCCACCGGCCTGAAGCCCTCCTAGGGGGCCAAGCTGACAGGCGCCTGAACGGTCTTGCGCCTTCTGACACGAAGTCGTGAGGGGTCTGGCGCAATGCCGGGGACGGGAGGGTTCAGGCAAGATGGGCAGATTGCCCATCCTACAATCTGCCGCTTGCGCCCTTGGCCCTGGGGGCAGGGCGCGCCACTGGCGGGCGGGGTACTGCTGGCGGTTTGGCCGGGTTTCGGCGAAATGGCGCCGCTTTGCCGTGCGCGGGGCGCCGCACCGCGCAGGCCATAGATTTTGTGCTTGTCGCAAGCGGTTGCACAAGGGTACGATTCGGCCAATCCATTTTGAGAGGAGTTTATCCATGTCCCTTGTGAAGGCCGCGCTTGCCCTGGCAACCGCCCTTTCCCTCGCCACGCCAGCCCTGGCTGACCCGACGATCGGGGTGGGCCTGTCCTATTCCTTCGGCGCGGGCAAGCCGCAGACCGGCTTTGGCGTCCGCCTGTTCTCGGACAACCAGCGCAACAAGTTCGCTGGCAGCCTTGGCGCGGATTATGTGATGGAAAGCCAGATGTGGCGCGGCACGGTGGGGGCGGCCTATCTGGCGCATGGCGCCTATGTCGGGCTCGACCTCGGCTATGGCCTCGGCGGCGGCGGGATCGACTGGGGTGTCAGCGGCGGTGCCGTCAACAGCCGCAAGCACGAGAGCGGTGGCGGCGGCGGTGGTGGCGGCTGCGATGGCGAAGGCTGCGGCGAGCAGTGAGCCCTCCCGCGCGGGGTGCCGCAGCCCCCGCGCGATGATCAGGGCCTGACGCCCCGTGCCAGTCCAATCCCCTGACGGCAAGAGAAAAGGCCGGATCGCAAGATCCGGCCTTCTGTCACGACATCTCCGGTAGGATGGGCAATGCTGCCCATCTTCCAGACGCGTCCTCAGTTGCGGGCGCGGTCGACCATCTTGCCCTTGGAGATCCAGGGCATCATCGCGCGCAGCTTTTCACCGACCTTTTCGATCTGGTGTTCGTCATTGCGGCGGCGGGTCGCCTTGAAGAAGGGCTGGCCGACGGTGTTTTCCTGCATGAAGTCCGAGACGAACTTGCCCGACTGGATGTCTTCCAGAACGGCTTTCATCCGGGCCTTGGTCTCGGCATAGGGCAGGATCCGGGGCCCGGAGACATATTCGCCATACTCGGCCGTGTTCGAGATCGAGTAGTTCATGTTGGCGATGCCGCCTTCGTAGATCAGGTCCACGATCAGCTTCACTTCGTGCAGGCATTCGAAATAGGCCATTTCCGGCTCGTAGCCCGCTTCCACGAGGGTTTCGAAACCCATGCGGATCAGCTCGACCAGACCGCCGCAGAGCACGGCCTGCTCGCCGAAGAGGTCGGTTTCGCATTCCTGGCGGAAGTTGGTCTCGATGATGCCCGAACGGCCGCCACCGATGCCCGAGCAATAGGACAGGCCCAGCTCCATCGCCTTGCCCGAGGCGTCTTGGTGGACGGCCACGAGGCAGGGCACGCCGCCGCCCTTGACATATTCGCCGCGCACGGTGTGGCCCGGGCCCTTCGGCGCCATCATGATCACGTCGACGCCGGGTTTCGGCTCGATCAGGCCGAAGTGGATGTTCAGACCATGGGCGAAGGCGATCGCGGCGCCGTCGCGGATGTTGTCATGGACGTATTTCTTGTAGGTCTCGGCCTGCAGCTCGTCGGGCATGGTGAACATGATCAGGTCGGCCCAGGCGGCGGCGGCGGCGATGTCCATGACCTTCAGCCCCTCGCCTTCGGCCTTCTTGGCCGAGGCCGAGCCGGGACGCAGCGCGATGACCAGGTTCTTGGCGCCCGAGTCGCGCAGGTTCAGCGCATGGGCATGGCCCTGGGAGCCGTAGCCGAGGATGGCGACCTTCTTGTCCTTGATCAGGTTGATGTCGCAGTCACGATCATAATAGACGCGCATTGGCGTTCTCCTTCATTGATGGCGGCAGCATAGGGAGATTTCCGTGGTTTCCCGTGCATTGTTTGACGCCAGACGATTTTTCTGCGAAAAATCATGCGCCATTTCCTGATATGCCGGAAAAATCATGCCGCTTGACGAAACCGACCGCCGGATCCTGCGGCATTATCTGACCGAGCCGGACCTGCCCCGGGCCGAGCTTGCCGCCCGGGCCGGGGTCACGCAGGCCACGCTCTGGCGCAGGCTGGAGCGGCTGGCCGAAGCCCGCGTCATCACCGGGCTGCATGCGGTGATCGACTGGCGGCAGCTCGGCTACGAGGTGGAGGTTTCGCTCCGCTTCACCCTCGACAAGACCAATCCGCGCGCCTTTGACGAGTTCATCGCGGCCGCCCGCACCGTGCCGGAGGTGATCGGGATCGAGACCTTCCTCGGAAGGGTCGATATCCGCCTCAACGTCATCGCCCGCGACATGGCGCATTACCAAGAGGTCTACCGGACCCGCATCCTTGCCCTGCCGCATATCGCGGAACTCGAGGCCCTGATGCTGATCTCGACCATCAAGGACGGCGAAGGGGTGCCCCTGTGAACGCGCAGCGCGAGGGCCGCGTCCGATGAGCGCGCCGCTGATCGACCTTGACGACCTCGACCGCGCCATGCTGCGGGCGCTGGCGCTGGATGGCGCGCTGTCGGCGGGCGAGCTCGGCCGCAGGCTCGGCCTGTCGCAACCCGCCGCCTGGCGCCGGCAGAAGCGGCTGGAGGAGGCGGGGATCCTGAAGGGCCGGCGTGTCGCGGTCGACCGGGCAGCGCTTGGCTTTGGCGTGACGGTCTTCCTTGGCGTGAAGCTGGCCACCAAGGGTCTGGTCTCGCTCGATGATTTCGAGCGCGCGGTGACAGCCATCCCCGAGGTGCAGGTGGTGCAGCATGTCCTTGGCCTGTTCGACTATCGCCTGCGCGTTGTCGCCCGCGACATCGCCGATTTCGAGCGCGTCTTGCGGCGGCGGATCATGACCCTGCCGGGGGTCGGCGGGGTCGAGGCCAATGTGCTCTTGACCGAGGAGCGCCGCTCTGGCCCGATCGGGTGAAATCTGGCTTCTGGCGGTACACAAGGGGCAAGTCCTGCGCTAGTCTGCCCGCAACGCAAGGGGAGAGTCCGATGAAACTGCCGCATGACACCGTCGATCCGAATGGCCTGCAGGAATTTTCGGTGGTCTTCACCGACCGCTCGCTCAACCACATGTCGCAGCGGTTCCAGACGGTGATGCGCGATGTCTCGGGCCTGTTGAAAGAGGTCTACAAGGGCACGGCGGTGGCCTTGGTCCCCGGCGGCGGCACCTATGCGATGGAATCGGTCGCCCGGCAGTTCGGTCAGGGCAAGGTGCTGATCCTGCGCAACGGCTTCTTCTCCTTCCGTTGGTCGCAGATCTTCGAGGCGGGCGGTTTTGCCGCCGAGACCCACGTCGTGATGGCCCGCCGCTCCGGCAACGAGCCGCGCGCCCCCTTCGCCCCGCCGCCGATCGAGGAAGTGGTGGCCAGGATCCGCGAGACCCGGCCCGAAGCGGTCTTCGCCCCGCATGTCGAGACCTCCTCCGGCATCATCCTGCCCGATGGCTATGTGACCGCACTCGCCGCCGCGGCGCATGAGGTCGGCGCGCTGATGGTGCTCGACTGCATCGCCTCTGGCTGCGTCTGGGTGGATATGGCGGCGACCGGGGTGGATGTGCTGATCTCGGCGCCGCAGAAGGGCTGGTCGGCCTCGCCCGCCGCCGGGATCGTGGTGATGGGCCCGCGGGCCGAGGAGCGTCTGGCGTCCACGACCACCAATTCCTTCGCGCTGGACCTGAAGAAATGGCGCAGCATCATGGCGGCCTATGAAGGCGGCGGCCATGCATATCACGCCACCATGCCCACCGATGCGATCCTCGGCATGCGCGATGCGATGCTGGAGACCAAGGCCATGGGCTTCGAGGAAGCCAAGGCCGCGCAATGGGCGCTTGGCGGCGAGGTGCGCTGCCTGCTCGCCGGTCTCGGCATCGCCTCGGTCGCGGCCCCGGGGTTCGAGGCGCCGGGCGTGGTGGTCAGCTACACCGAAGACCCCGAGATCCAGAACGGCGCCAAGTTCCGCAGCGCCGGATACCAGATCGCCGCCGGCGTGCCGCTGCAAGTGGGCGAGGGGGCCGAGTTCCGCACCTTCCGGTTGGGCCTCTTCGGTCTCGACAAGCTCAAGGACATTCCCGCCACGCTCGCCCGCCTGACCGCCGGGCTGGAGTCAGCACTGCCGCCGCGCTAGGCACCCATCCCGGCGCGCGCGTGATCAGCGGCGCTCGCTCCGCGGGGAGTATTTGACAAGGAGCAAATCCCCCCGCACCCCCCATTTGCTCCTTGCCAAATACTCCCGCCGGAGGCCCCGGCCAATGCAGGGCGCAAAGGCTGCAGGATCAGCGCAGGCCCAATCCCGCCCGCATCAGCCCGCGGCGGACCGGGGCGAAGCCGTGCAGCGCGTTCAGGCCAAGGGCGCGCAGGTTGCGCAAGAGGGGCGCCTCGGCCATCGAGGCGCGGTTGAGCGCGTCGATCCCCATGACCCGGGCCGTCACCTCGCCATGACGGCGGTGGTGATAGGCCTGCAGCATCGCCGCATCGCCAAGCCGGTCGGGCGCCTCGCGCGCAAGGTCGAGGAGCGTCGAGAGATCCGCGAGGCTCATGTTCAGCCCCTGCGCGCCGATCGGCGGGACGACATGGGCGGCCTCGGCCATCAGCGCCAGCCTCTGGCCCGACATCCGCCCTGCCAGCTGCGAGATGATCGGCCAGACCATCCGCCGCGAGGCGAGCGTCAGGGGCCCGAGGATCTGGCAGGAGCGGGCGTTGATCTCGGCCTCAAACGCCGCCTCGGGCAGGGTGGCGAGGCGCTGCGCCTCTGCCCCCTGTTCCATCCAGACCACGGCCGAGGCGGGCATGCCGTTGAGGTCGGGCAGGGGCACCAGCGTGAAGGGCCCGCCGGAACGGTGGACCTCGGTCGAGATGTTCTGATGCGGGATCTTGTGGGTGACGGCGAAGGTCACGGCCTTTTGCCCATAGCGGAAGGTCCGCACCGGGATGCCCGCCGCCGCGCGCATGGTCGAATTGCGCCCGTCGGCGGCGATCACCAGCCGCGCCTCGACCTGGGTCTGGTCGGACAGGCTGACGATGGCGCTGTCCTGCCGGGTCAGGAGCGTGGTCGTGGCCACGCCGGGCCGGAAGGTCACATTGGGCAATTCAGAGAGCCGCGCCAGCATCTCGCGCCGCAACAGCCAGTTGGGCAGGTTCCAGCCGAAGGGCTGGTCGGAAAGCTCGCTCGCGTCGAAGTCCTTGATCTGGCGGGGTTCCGCCTCGGTTCCGCCGGCATCGACGATCCGCATGATCTGCAGGGCCGAGGCCTGCGGGCGCAGGCGGGTCCAGAGGCCGGCTGCCTCCAGCACCGCAAGCGAGGGGGTCAGGAAGGCCGTGGTGCGCAGGTCGGCGCCGGGCGCGGTGGCCTCGGTCACCGGCGGCGTCGGCTCGACGCAGAGCACGGAAAACCCGGCGCTGCCAAAGGCCGCCGCGGCGGTCAGCCCGGCGACCCCGCCGCCGGAGATCAGGATATCGGTCGAAATGCGCATGTCAGCCTCCGTTCCCGGCGGAATGTAGGACGGACGCCGGCGAAAGCGAAGGGCCTAGTGCCCGGCGACCGCGATGATCATGGCCAGCATCCCGGCCGTCAGCACCAGGCCCGTCAAACCGAGGACCACCGGGCCGAAGGTGACGATGGCCGCGACCAGCGCCACCAGCGCCACAAGGACCAGCGCGACGAGCGGGAAGATGCGGCTGGTCACCAGGCGGACGATCGGGGTGACGAGGGGGAATTGCTGATAGGCGACCGAGGTGTTGGACATGGGAAACTCCTTTTTCCCGCTCTTACCCCGGATCGCGGTCCAAAGCAGCGGGACGCGGTGTCGCAGTCAGATGATTTGCGAAAGGAAGCCCGCAAGATCATCGGTATGGTGGTGGATGTGGCGCGATTTCAGCGGTTTCGGCGCGACATGGACCGTGCGCATCCCCATCTCGTGCGGGGCGGCTAGGTTGCGGGCGTCGTCCTCGAACATGGCGGCGCGGGTCGCATCCACCCCGTCGGCTGCAAAGATCGCCTCGAAGGCGCCGCGTTCCGGCTTGGGCAGGAAGTTCGCGTTTTCAATGCCATAGACCGCATCGAACAGGCCCGAGAGGCCCCGCGCCTCCAGCACCTTTTCGGCATAGGGCACGCAGGCATTGGTGTAGATGATCCGCCGCCCCGGCAGGGCGGCGATGGCCGCGGCGAGGTCGGGGTCGCGGGGCAGGAGGGAGAAGTCGATGTCGTGGACCTCGGTGAGGTAGGGGCCGGGATCGACATCATGTTCGCGCATCAGGCCGGCGAGCGTGGTGCCATAGGTCTCCCAATAATGCTGGCGCAGGCGGTTGGCCTCGGTCTGGCCGACCCCCAAAGCGCGCATGACCCAGGCGGTCATCCGGACCTCGATCTGGTCGAAGAGCCGGTACTGCGGCGGGTAAAGCGTGTTGTCGAGGTCGAAGACCCAGGTGGAGACATGTGAGAAGTGCTGGCGCATGGCGCGAACTTAGCCGTCTTGCCGCCTTGCGTCCATTGGGGCATGGGTTGATAGGGCGGGCGGGCGGCGCTAGGGTTTGCCGCGACAGAGGGGGAATACATGGCCAAGGACGCCTATACGCTGATCCTGGAAGCGATCGAGAGCGCGGTTTACAAGCCCGGTGACCGGCTGGTGGAATCGGAGCTGGCCGAACGCTTCGGCGTCAGCCGCACCCCCGTGCGCGAGGCGTTGCAGCGGCTGGAGACGCAGGCCATGCTGACCCGCGACGGGCGCAGCCTGATCGTGGCCTCGCTGGACCACAACCAGCTGTCCGAGCTTTACGCCGTGCGCACCGAGCTGGAGGGCCTTGCCGCCCGCCTCGCCGCCCGCCATGCGACCGAGGAAGAGATCCGCGTCCTGCGCTCGATGGTCGAAGAGGACAAGGCGCTGCTGGGTGGTGATCCGGGTGCCCTGTCGCGGGCCAACAAGCGGTTTCACAAGCAGATCCATCTGGCGAGCCACAACCGCTTTCTCGTCCAGCAGCTCGATCTGGTGCACCGCTCGATGGCGCTGATGACCAACACCTCCTTTGCCGCCGAGGGCCGTGACGGGCCGGCGCTGGAGGAACATGACAAGATCGTCGCCGCCATTGCCGCGCGCGATGGCGATGCGGCTTATGGCGCGCTGAAGGCCCATATCTCCAAGGCCTACGAGACCCGCCTGCGCGTCGAGGCGGGAGAGCTGCGCATCCGCTGAGGCCTAGTGAAAGGCGCCATGGGTGGTCTTGTCCCAGTAGAAGGGCTTGTGCAGCATCTCCCAGGCGGCCTTGTAGGCGGCAAAGACCAGAAGCGGATAGTAAAGCGGCATGGTCGCCACCCAGAGCAGGCTGAGCTTCTGGCCCGACCTCTGCAGCCCGAGGCTGCCGACGGCGAGGCTCAGCACCTCGCAGAACATGAAGGCGGCGGTCAGGCTCACCAGAAGCCGCGGGTCGATCATCGCGGACAGGGGATGGCCGAGGCCGAGGAAGAAGGCCCAGAAGGACCAGAGCAGCGGCGCGAACAGGGCCTGGCTCAGGCTGGCCAGAAACAGGATCTGAAAGCCGGCAAAGGCCCGGAACCCCAGATCACGGTAGAGACGCGCCGGATCGCGCATATGGGTGAGGTAGGTCATCATGTACCCCTTGATCCAGCGCGAGCGCTGCTTGACCCAGGGCACGCCGTAGCAATTGGCCTCCTCCAGCGTGGTGGAGGGCAGCATCTCGGTCCGGTAGCCGTGGCGGGCCAGGCGCATGCCCAGATCGGCATCCTCGGTGACGTTGTAGGCGTCCCAGCCGCCCAGTTCCTCCAGCACGTCGCGGCGAAAGAACAGCGTGGTGCCGCCCAGGGGCAGGGGAATGCCCAGCCGCTCCAGCCCCGGCATGACGGTGCGGAACCAGCCGGCGTATTCGATGGTGAAACAGCGGGCGAGCCAGGTCTTGGTCGGGTTGTAGAAGTCGAGGATGCCCTGCAGGCAGGCCACCTCGCGCCCGCGTTGGGCAAAGCGGGCAACGACCTTGCGGATCTGCTGCGGGTCGGGGGCATCCTCGGCATCATAGACGCCGATGATGCTGCCCCGGCACTGGGTCAGCCCGAAGTTCAGGGCGCGCGGCTTGGTCTTGACCCGCCCGGCCGGCACCACGACCAGCCGCATCCAGAACGGCAGATCGGCCGCGGCCAGCGCCTTGCGGGTCAGGTGATCCTCCTCCTCGACGACCAGCACCACGTCGAGCAGATCGCGCGGATAGTCGAGCTTGCCCAGCCGCTTGACCAGCCGCGCCGCGATGTCGCTTTCGCGGTAGAGCGCCACCATGACCGAAACCACCGGCAGCCGCGCCAGACGGGCCGGGTTGGCAGGCTCGGGCGCGGGCCTTCGCAGCGAGGCCACGAGGGCCGTGGTCTTCATCGCCGTCGAACAGGCCAGGGTGAAGACCGCCCAGACCGACAGCACCGCGAGGATCGGGCGCAGCGCCAGAAGGCTCAGGCAGGCGAGCAGAACCAGCATCCGCAGCGTCGCCTGGCTGGCCTTGCGGTAGGTCCGGCAGCTTTCGGGTTCGGCCACCCGGGTTTCGGCCCGACGCGCCATCGCAAAGCCGCGGGCGGCGAGGATGGCGCTTTCGATCCCGGCCGGAGGGGCGAGGGCGGGCAGCACCGGGCCGAGCCGCGCCTCCAGCCTTGTCTTGTGGCGCAGGAAGGCGCCGGGGTCGGCGGCGGCCACCAGCGTCGCATGGCCAAGATGGCGTAAGGGCAGGATGCGCTCGGCCAGGCAGAAGTCGGGGTCGAGCCGGTCGATCAGCCGCGGATCGCCGCTGGCCGACAGATCCGCCGGGCTGATCCCGGTCTGGCGCTGCAGGGCGGCGTAAAGCGCGGTCTCGCCCACCAGCCCCTGTTCCAGCAGAAGATCGGCCAAGGGGCTGCCCCGGCGTTCGGAATGCCGCGCCAGCCCCTGAAGCAGCAGATGCGGCGCAATCACCCCCTCTTGCAGCAGGCGGATGGCCAGACGCTGATCCTCCTGCGGCGGGGCGGGTGCAGGCTGGGGCTGCGGGCCGGGCCGGAACGGCCGCAGCACGCCCGCACCGGCGGCCGTGGCCTCGGCCATCCGGCGGTCCCGCCACATTGCGACGTTGTTCGCGACAACCGTCATCCGCCCCGAGGCTCCCCGCCAGGCCGGCCCGCTGGGGGCCTTTCCGGCAGGATCAGCGGCAAAGAGTTAATTCGGGATTAACGGAGAGGGTAAAATAAGGCGCGATTTGGACATTTCGGCCTCGGGCGGGCGAAAGGGGGCAGGGCTGGGCCCGCCCCGGCCCCGTACACGCGGCTCAGGCGGCGCGACGGGCGCGCATGGCGGCGGCGAATCGCTCGAAGAGGTAGTAGCTGTCCTGCGGCCCGGGCGAGGCCTCGGGGTGGTACTGGACCGAGAAGATCGGCTTGCCATCCACCGCGATGCCGCAGTTGGAGCCGTCGAACAGGCTGACATGGGTTTCCGAGACCCCCTTGGGCAGGGTCTGGCTGTCCACGGTGAAGCCGTGGTTCATCGAGGTGATCTCGACCTTGCCGGTGGTCAGGTCCTTGACCGGGTGGTTGGCGCCGTGGTGGCCGTGGTTCATCTTGACCGTGGTGGCGCCAAGCGCCAGGGCCAGCATCTGGTGACCAAGGCAGATGCCGAACAAAGGCAGGTCGGCGGCCAGAACGCCCTGGATCATCGGCACGGCATAGGCGCCGGTCGCGGCGGGATCGCCGGGGCCGTTCGACAGGAAGACCCCCTCGGGGTTGAGCGCCAGCACATCCTCGGCCGTGGCCGAGGCGGGCAGGACGGTGACCTCGCAACCGGCCGAGGCGAGGCAGCGCAGGATGTTGCGCTTGGCGCCGTAGTCGATGGCGACGACGCGCAGGCCCGCGCCCTCGCGTTTCGTGTAACCCGCGGGCCAGGCCCAGGTTTTCTCATCCCAGCGGTAGCTTTGCGCGCAAGAGACATCCTTGGCGAGGTCGAGCCCGACGAGGCCTTTCCAGGCCCGCGCCTTGGCGACCAGCGCGCCGATGTCGAAGACGCCATCGGGATTATGCGCCAGCGCCACATGCGGCGCGCCCTGCTGGCGGATCGCCCGGGTCAGGCGCCTTGTGTCAAGCCCGCCGATGCCGATGCGGCCCTTGGCCTTCATCCAGTCGAAGAGATCCCCCTTGGCACGCCAGTTCGACGGCTCGGTCGGGTCCCATTTCACCACCATGCCGGCGGCGACCGGCTCGCCCGTCTCGTCATCCTCGCTGGTGGTGCCGGTGTTGCCGATATGGGGGAAGGTGAAGGTGACGACCTGGCCCGCATAGGAGGGGTCGGTCATGATCTCCTGATAGCCGGTCATCGCGGTGTTGAAGACCAGCTCTGCCACCGTCTCGCCCGTGGCGCCGAAACCGCGCCCGAAGAACAGCGTCCCGTCGGCCAGGGCGATGCAGGCGGTGGGCTTTTCTTGTGCTGTGGACATGGGGCGACTCTCTCGGCTTTGGGGCGGCGTCAAACGGGCGGAACCTAAGGGTTGGGGGAGGCCGGGTCAAGATGGCGATGAAATAACAATATCTTGGGATATCAAGTGCTTGATTTTTGGCCGCAGAGTTGCATGGCGGGCGGGGCGCCTCTATGGTGGGGCAGAGACCAGAACAGGGGGGCAGGCGATGACGCTGCGCGAGCAATTGATGGCGGAAATCAAGGAGGCGATGAAGGCCAAGGCGGCCGATCGCCTCTCGGCCCTGCGCCTGATGCTGAACGGCTTCAAGGAGCGCGAGATCGCCCTGCGTGCCGATGGGGTGGAGATCAGCGCCGCGGATGAGCTGGCGATCCTGGCCAAGATGGTCAAGCAGCGTCAGGAATCGGTGAAGGTCTATCTGGAAGGCGCGCGCCAGGATCTGGCCGACAAGGAACTGGCCGAGATCCGCGTGATCGAGGAATTCCTGCCCAAGCAGCTGACCGCCGCCGAAGTCGAAGCCGCCGTTGCCGAAGCCGTTGCCGAAGTGGGTGCCACCTCGGTCAAGGACATGGGCAAGGTGATGGGCCTCTTGAAGACCAAATACACCGGCAGCATGGATTTCGGCGCGGTCGGCGCCCTGATCAAGGCCCGTCTCGCCTGAACCCGCGGCCCCGACGGCGCGCCAAGGCGCCGCGGGCCCTGCTCCCGCCCACCCACCCCGCAGGACCCGCGGCGCCCCCGGCGTCGGGCCCTGCGCCTTCTCCCTCTTCATCCAGACGGAAATATCCCGCGGGAGGTCTGGAGGGCGCGAAGCCCTCCAGCGCCGGGCCCGGGTGCCCCGGACTATAGCCGGGCCAGGCGGCGTTCGAGGTCCTGCTTCAGCGCCACCCGCTCCTCCTCCGTCAGAAAGGCGCCGAGTTCGACCTCGCGCTGATTGCCGGTGAGGGTCAGATACTGTGGCACCGGTCCGGCCGTGGGATGCAGCGTCAGGCGCACCCAATGCGGATTGGCCTCCCAGGACTGGCGCTTGCCGCGCGGGCCGGTGCGGGTCAGGGTGACGAGGGTGGGCGTCAGGGTCAGGACCTCGGTGATCAGGCGGTCCTTGTGGTTGCGCGCCAGGGCGGCCCAGACCCCGGCGAGGGCCAGCGTCAGGAATGGCAGCAGGACCCAGAGCCCGGGATGGCCAAGCTGGCTTGCCAGCGGCAAGAGGAACATCACCGCCGTGATCGAGATGAACCCGACCAGCCCGCGCGGACCCAGGGCCTGGTGCGGCCAAAGCGTCAGCGTCTGCGCCGGGGGCAAGGCGGAAGTGGACCAGCGATAGGGCATGTCGGCAGGATAACCCGTGCCGGGCAAAAGGAAAGAGGCTCCCGCGCGGCTTTCTGGGGGCTTCCCGCGATCAGGGCTGAGTATGGACCACAGCCAGCGTGTTCAGCGGCATGGTGCCGTGTTGGCTGGAAAAGGTCAGCGTCTGACCGCCGCCCTGCGCCTGCCCGAAGCCCGAGATCAGGTACCCCGCCGTATCATAGACCGTCACCCGCCCGCCCTGTGCCACCGCGAGCCGCTGCTTCTCTGGAAAATAGGCATAGCGCATGTCGTTCTGCGCGCCCTGGCTGGCCGGATGGCCCAGAGCCTCGGGCCAGTCGGCGGTGCTCTGGGCAAAGAAGGCCGCCGTCGACTCGGGCTCGGCTTCGAAGAGATGGCCCTCCCGGACCGCGCTGGCCAGATCGGCACAAAGCGCGTCGACCTTGGCCTTGAGGTCGGCGTTGAACATGTCGCCCACCATCACCATGCCGCCCTGCCACTGGCCCATGCCGCCGAGCTCGGCAATGTCGAACTGGGCCTGATAGCCGTTGCCGCGCGCCAGAGCCTCCAGCATCTGCGTCACCGTGGTCTCCGAGACGTGGTGGCGGATCGCGGCTTCCGCCACGAGATGGTGGCCTTCATCGCTCAACAGGGTCATGATCACTTCCTTTCGCTGGCAGGCGGAGGTGGCGGCGCCACATGCGCGGGTAAAGCGCCGGAGGCGTGATCCGGTTCCCTTCTGTTCGAAGCTGTCGGCGCAAACTTGCGTGATCGCGGGCGGGGCCGCGGCAGGCCCGTTTCAAAGGAGGATGTTGCCTGCACCAGCCGTGAAAAAAGCCGGCTTTGCACGCGTGCAATACAGGATAAACCTCTGATAACGATGGATATTCCGTGGCGGAATTAGGAATTTGTTAAGACCCTTCACCGCAACCGCGCAGGCCAGCGCTGCAGAGGACGGTAGGATGGGCAATCTGCCCATCTTCCCGGCGCCGCACCAAAGGTTCCGTCCGGCCCGCGGCGATCCGGCTTGACCTGAACCGCCGCTTGTCCGATCCTCAAACCTCTGATCTCCGCGGGGCCCCATGCCCGAAACCGCTGCGCGACAGCGCAACCTCGCCCTCACCCCGGCGCATGTCGCCAAGGTCCATCGCCCGATGCCGCGGCTGGAGCGTCGGGCCGGTCTGCGCGGCCTGACCGACGCGGATTTCGAAGAGGCGGCGGCCCGGCTGCTCGCCGAGAACCGCGGCGCGCCCTTCTGGGTCTTCGCCTATGGCTCGCTGATCTGGAAACCGGCCTTCGACCATATCGCGGCGCGGCCCTGCGTCGTGCCGGGCTGGCGGCGGTCCTTCTGTCTCAACCTCACCAACTGGCGCGCGACGCCCGAGGTGCCGGGGCTGATGCTGGCGCTTGACCGCGGCGGATCCTGCCAGGGCATGGCCTATCTGATGCCGGGCGATGCGCCGCAGGAACGGATGGTGCGGCTTCTGAAGCGCGAGGTGGATGCCCATGAGGATCTGCCCTGGCAGCGCTGGATCACGGCGCGCTCTGGCGGCGAAAGCTTCCGCGCCCTCGGATTCTGGTGCGCGCCAAGGACGCCGGACCCCGATCTCGTGCGCATCGCTCCCGCCGAGCAGGCGGCGCGGCTTGCCCGCGCGGTCGGGCATGTGGGCAGCTGCGCCGAATATCTTCTGAACACGGTCGAGCATCTGGAAAGGCTCGGCCTGCATGACCGCTATCTCTGGCGGATGCAGGCGCTGGTCGCGGCCGAGATCGAGGCGCTCTAGCCGGCGCGCGGGTGGGGAGCTGGGTCAGGGGTAGACGGGGGCAGGGGCAAGGGGCACTCCGCCAGGGCGGTAGGATGGGCAATCTGCCCATCTTCGCAAAAGCAGAAGGCCCCGGTTTCCCGGGGCCTCGCGGTCTTAGTGGGCGTGGGAGTGGTCCCAGTCTTCCCGCTTCGGCAGCTGCTCGAAGGTATGTTCGGGCGGCGGGCAGGGCAGGGTCCATTCCAACGTGTCGGCATATTCGCCCCAGTAGTTGTTCACGGTGATCTTCTTGCCGTAACGCAGCGACCAGAAGATCATGCCGAGGAAGAATACGAATGAGGCAAAGCTCAGGAAGGCGCCGTAGGAGGAGATCTTATTCCAGTAGGCGAAGGCTTCCGGATAGTCGATGTAGCGGCGCGGCATGCCCTGGCGACCCAGGAAGTGCTGCGGGAAGAAGGTCAGGTTTGCGCCGATGAACATGGCCCAGAAGTGCAGCTTGCCGGCCCATTCCGGATACTCGCGGCCCGACATCTTGCCGAACCAGAAGTAGATCCCGGCGAAGATGCCGAAGACGGCGCCGAGGCTCATCACATAGTGGAAGTGGGCGATCACATAATAGGTGTCGTGATAGATCCGGTCGACGGGGGCCTGCGACAGCATGATCCCGGTCACACCGCCCACGGTGAAGAGGAAGAGGAAGCCGAAAGCCCAGAGCATCGGCGTCTTGAACTCGATCGACCCACCCCACATCGTGGCGATCCAGGAGAAGATCTTCACACCGGTGGGCACCGCGATGACCATGGTGGCCATCATGAAGTAGCTTTGCTGGGTCAGCGACATGCCGACGGTGTACATGTGGTGCGCCCAGACGACGAAGCCCAGGACACCGATCGCGACCATCGCATAGACCATCGGCAGATAGCCAAACACCGGCTTCTTCGAGAAGGTCGAGATCACATGGCTTACGATGCCGAAAGCCGGGATCACGATGATATAGACTTCCGGGTGGCCAAAGAACCACAGGATGTGCTGGTAGAGGATCGGGTCACCGCCGCCGGCCGGGTCGAAGAAGGTCGTCCCGAAGTTGCGGTCGGTCAGAAGCATGGTGATGGCGCCAGCCAGAACCGGCAGCGACAGAAGGATCAGCCAGGCGGTCACGAAGATCGACCAGGCGAACAGCGGCACCTTGTGCATGGTCATGCCGGGGGCACGCATGTTCAGGAAGGTGGTGATCATGTTGATGGCGCCGAGGATCGACGAGGCACCCGACAGGTGGACCGCGAAAATCGCGAGGTCCATCGCATAGCCGTCTTCCTTGGACGAGAGCGGCGGGTAGAGAACCCAACCAACGCCCGCGCCGTGACCGCCCTCGCCACCCGGGGCGAAGACCGACAGCACGCCCAGCGTCGCACCAGCCACATACATCCAGTAGGACAGGTTGTTCATCCGCGGGAAGGCCATGTCCGGCGCACCGACGTGCAGCGGCATGAAATAGTTGCCAAAACCGCCGAACAGCGCCGGAATGACCACGAAGAACATCATCAGCACGCCATGGGCGGTGATGATCACGTTCCACTGGTGCCCGTCGGGCGAGCAGGGCTGGCTGGCGTCAGCCACAAGCCGCAGCCCTTCGGCGCACAGATACTGCACGCCGGGGTTCATCAGCTCCATCCGCATGTAGACGGTGAAGACGACCGAGATGAAACCGACGAGACCGCCGGTGAAAAGGTAGAGAACCCCGATATCCTTGTGGTTCGTCGACATGAACCAGCGGGTAAAGAACCCCTTCTGCTCATGGTCGTGGCCATGGATGGCTGCGTCGGCCATTGGCATCTCCCGTTGTCATTGCCTCATTGGGAACCGGAGTCGCCCCCCGTTCCGCCTAACCGGGTTCTAGTGCCGACAAAGCCATTGGGCAATGGTCAATGGAATAAGAGCACAGGAAATCAAGGGCTCTGGTCTTCACAACACAGCGGCTCAGCAAAACTTGACCGACAGCCCGGACAGCCGCCGTGGCGCGGCGGGGGCAAGGGGCAGGATTTGGGGGCGGTTCCAGCGGGTTAAGCGCCGTGGCCGAAGGCACCGGCGCCGGTCTGGCGGCGCCGGTCTGTGGGCCTGGGAGGGCTTATTGCGCGGGCTTGACCGAGGCGAGGTAGGCCGCGACATCCTCGCCACCGGTGGCGAGCTTGAAGCTCATCTTGGAATGGGCGCTGTCCTTGCCGGTCTTCTTCTTCAGCCAGGCGGTCGGGTCCATGACATAGGCGGCGATCTCGGCCTCGTCCCATTTGGTGCCATCGGCGCCGGCGGCCACGGTATCCTCGCCATATTTGAAGCCGGGGAAGGTGCCGATCTGGCGGCCCACCACGCCGTACAGGTTCGGCCCGATGATGCCGCCCTTCTGGATCGCGGTGCCGTCATCGGCGATGATCGAATGGCAGGCCTTGCATTTCTTGAAGGTCTCCTCGCCGAGCTTGGCATCGCCGGCAAGGGCAGGAAGGGCGAGGCTGGCGAGGGCGGCGGTCAGGACCAGTCCGGAAAGCAGCGTTTTCATCGGGTAAACCTTTCGGAAAGGGCCGGGCTGCACGGGTCAGCGTCCGGCCGGAAGAATGCGGCGCGGTCAGGGCCAGAGTGATCCGAAGCGTCGGGCAAGACAAGAGTGCAGAAGGGGGCGGAACGTCGCATGTGCCGCAGAAGGGGCCTCAGCGCGGGTCCGCGTCGCGGGGAGCAGGCTCGGGGAAATGCAGCGGGAATTCGGCGAGGAGGGCCGCGTCCAGATCCTCCAGCGTCACCGGCAGGCCGAGATCGACGAGGCTCGTCACCCCATGCTCGCGGATGCCGCAGGGCACGATGCCCGAGAAATGCGACAGATCCGGTTCGACATTGATCGAGATGCCGTGGAAGCTGACCCATTTTCGGAGCTTCACCCCGATGGCGGCGATCTTGTCCTCGCGCAGGGTGCCGTCGGGGTTGGGGGCCTTGTCGGGCCGCGTGACCCAGACGCCGACCCGCCCCTCGCGCCTTTCGCCCGTGACGTTGAAGCGGGCGAGGGTGCCGATCACCCAATCCTCCAGCGCACGCACGAAAAGCCGCACGTCGCGGCCGCGCTGGTTGAGGTCCAGCATCACATAGGCCACCCGCTGGCCCGGCCCGTGATAGGTATATTGCCCGCCCCGCCCCGCCACGAAGACCGGAAACCGGCCCGGATCGGTCAGATCCTCGCCCTTGGCCGAGGTGCCGGCGGTGTAAAGCGGCGGATGTTCCAGGAACCACAGCGCCTCGGGCGCGGTGCCGGCCGAGATTGCGGCGACCCTCGCCTCCATCGCGGCCAGGGTTTCGGCATAGGGCGCAAGACCGGGAAGATGGCTGAGTTCGGGCATGCTGCCTATCTAGGGATTCGGGCCGTTCAGGGCAAGCGCCTGGGGAGGGGCTTTGCCCGGGGCGTCAGCCCCGGTCCAGAAGCCGCGGGCCCGGCCCCTCGCGGCCCTTCACATCCTGCGGATTATAAAGCGCGCAGCGGTCGAGCGACAGGCAGCCGCAGCCGATGCAGCCGTCGAGCAGATCGCCCAGCCTTTCGAGCGCGGCGATCTTGGCGCCGATCTCGGCGCGAAAGCCGGTGGCGATGCGCGTCCAGTCGGCTCGGTCGGGGGCGCGGTCGGCGGGAAGGCTGGCCAGATGCCCCGCGATCGTGGCGAGCGGGAAGCCGAGGCGCTGCGCCGCCATCGCAAAGGACAGCCGCCGCAGATCGGCCCGGCTGTAACGGCGATGCCCGCCGGCATTGCGGCCGGGGGCGAGGATGCCATGCGTCTCGTAGAATCGGATTGCGGAGACGGCGAGGCCGGTCCTCGCAGCCAGGGTGCCGATGGTGAGGGATTTCGGCGCTGTTTTTGGTAGCGAAGATTCGGGCTGCGAAGATTCGGGAGGCGGCTGCATTTTGTGCTTGATCTCAAGTTAACTTGAGGAATTAGACAGTCTGTCGCCGCATGAAACAAGGAGATTATCATGACGCGACTGGAACATGTGAACGTGACGGTGAGGGATTCGGTGGCCACCGCCGGGGTGCTTTGCGATCTCTTCGGCTGGCACATCCGCTGGCAGGGCAGGGCCAAGGCCGGCGGCTGGACGGTGCATGTCGGCTCGGACGAGCATTATGTGGCGCTCTACACGCCGCTCGACGTGCCGGCTGCGGCACCGGACCCAGGGGGGATTCTCTCTGGCCTCAACCACATCGGCCTTGTGGTGGCGGATCTCGACGCGGCCGAAGCCCGGATCAAGGCCGCCGGATATGTCACGGAAAACCATGCCGATTACGAACCGGGCCGCCGTTTCTACTTTACCGAAGCGAACGGGGTGGAGATTGAGGTGATCTCTTACACGAAGGTGTAAATTGCCTCTTTCCTTCCGCTTTGGGCTTCGTTAATAACCCCGCACCCAAGCCGGATTAGTGCGGATGTGGCGGAATTGGTAGACGCGCAGCGTTGAGGTCGCTGTTCCTTAACCGGAGTGAAAGTTCGAGTCTTTTCATCCGCACCAATCCGGCTGGGCATGTTGACGAGAGACCGCGATGCGGGACGCTCGCAACGCCCCTCGGGGCAAGGGCCGCAGCGGCCGACCTCCTTCCGAAACACCCTAAAATCTGAATAAAACCCGCCATTTAACCGGCTGTTAGCGGCTGTCGGTGCAGTCTTTCCCCGCCGGGGGGTGTGCCCGGTTGGGGAAGGGTGCGATGGCGGGGATTTCGGGGTTTGGCGTGCCAATGGCGCGTGGCAACGCGTTTGCGGCTTGCGGTGGTGATGAGGGGCTTTCCGGCCCCGTGACGCTGCGCGCGCTGATGGCGGGGCGCTAGGTCATGGCCACAACCTTCAACTGGATCTACCTTGGCAGCTCTGGCACGCAGCTTGACCCGCTGGAGCTGAACACCGTTGCCGAAAACGTCGGCTCTCTGGTCGGCAAGACCTATGGCGCGGTGGGCGACCCGCTCTACCACCATGTGACCTCGGTCACGGTCAACGATCTTTCGGGGGCGAGCGGCTCGCTCGATGCCGACAATGCCCTGACCTGGGACAGTTTCACCACCAACATCGGCACCGGCACCGCGACCTACAATTTCGACACGATGGTCGTGGTCGACGGCACGATCACCTATGCCGATGGCACCACGGCGACGGGCTCGTTCAAGATCGTGCAGGATTCGACGGGCAAGCTCTTTCTTGCCCCCGATACCGGCGCGAGCAGCCTGACCACGCTGCTGGAGGCCAAGCCGATCGTGTCGCTGTCGATCACGGCGGCCAACGACAGCACCGCCTACAACATGACCGACGACCGGCTGATGACCGGCTTCGACGACGGCTATGTCGATGGCACGGCGGGCGGCGATCTGATCAATGGCAGCTATGTCGAACCCGTGGCGGGCGGCACCGACAAGGTCGACAACAACGATGCCGGGGTCGGCGTCGTCGGCAATGACGACATCATCCGCGCCGGGGCGGGCAGTGACAGCGTCTATGCCAATATGGGCAATGACACGGTCTATGGCGGCGACGGCAACGATCTGGTCTATGGCGGCAACGGCAATGATTCCCTGCTGGGCGAGCTGGGCGACGACACGCTTTACGGCGATGCGGGCAATGACACGCTTCTGGGCGGGGCGGGCAATGACCTGCTGGACGGCGGCGCCAATGACGACCTTCTCTATGGCGAGGACGGCAACGACACGCTTTATGGCGGCACCGGCAACAACACGCTCTACGGCGGGCTGGGCAATGACAGCCTTTACGGCGGCGATGGCAACGACAGCCTGAGCGGCGATGACGGCAATGACACGATCTATGGCGGGCTGGGCAATGACAGCATCGCCGGCGGGATCGGCAGCGACAGCCTGATGGGCGACGCCGGCAACGACACGATCTATTTCGGCGCCGGCAATGACACGGTCTATGGTGGCACCGGCGATGACCTGATCGACGACCAGAACGGCGCGGTCCTGACCGGCGAAGTCTCGATCGACGCGGGCGACGGCAATGACACGATCTGGGCGGGCGACGGCAACGGGGTGATCTATGCCGGCCTCGGCAACGACCTGCTTTATGCCGAGGGCGGCAATGACAGCATCTATGGCGGCGGTGGCAAGGACGAGATCTATGGCAGCAAGGGCAATGACGTCATCTATGCCGGCGACGGCGATGACACGGTGCATGGCTATGCCTTCGAAACCTCGGTCACCGGCAATGCCGACAATGACCTGATCTTCGGCGAGGCCGGCAATGACGCTCTGGCCGGCGACGAGGGCGACGACACGGTTTATGGCGGGGCGGACAATGACCTGATCTGGGGCTGGTATGGCAATGACAGCCTGAGCGGCGACGATGGCAACGACCAGCTTTACGGCGAATATGGCAATGACACGCTTTATGGCGGGCTGGGCAATGACCAGCTTTATGGTGCGAACGACAACGATTCGCTTGGCGGTGACGCGGGCAATGACACGCTTTACGGCGGGCTTGGCAATGACACGCTCTACGGCGGCACCGAAAGCGATGTGCTGAGCGGCGATGACGGCAACGACCTGCTGTCGGGCGGCGACGCGGACGACACGCTGAGCGGCGGCATCGGCAATGACACGCTTTACGGCGACCTTGGCCAGGATTCGCTGGCGGGCGATGCCGGCGACGACCAGCTTTACGGCGGCGACGGCAATGACAGCCTGAGCGGCGGGGCCGGCAATGACCAGCTTTCGGGCAAGAACGACGCCGACCTGATCGACGGCGGCACCGGGGATGACGCGCTCTGGGGCGATGATGGCAATGACACGCTGTCGGGCGGGCTGGGCAATGACATGGTGCAGGGCGGCGGCGATTCCGACCTGATCTATGTCACCGCGGGCGAGGGCAGCGATCTGCTTTTCGGCGGTGAAAGCGGGCTCGATTCGGACACGCTCAGCCTTTCGGATGGCGGGACGGGGCAGGGGGTCAACGTCACCTTCAACGGCTGGGAATATGGCACCTATACCTATGCCGGCGGCGGCTCGGGCCAGTTCTGGGAGATCGAGGTCATCTCGGGCACCAGTGCCAACGACACGATCACCGGCGGTGGCGGCGGCGCGCTGACCCTGCTGGGCGGGGCGGGCAATGACCTCGTCAGCGGCGGCGATGGCAATGACCTGATCTATGGCGGCACCGGCGCCGATCTGTTGGGCGGCGGGCTTGGCGATGACAGCCTGCTCGCCGGGGATGGCAATGACAGCCTGAGCGGCGGCAGCGGCAATGACTATCTGGCGGGCGAGGCGGGCAATGACACGCTGGTCGGTGGCGCCGGGGCCGATCTTCTGGACGGCGGCGCCGACACCGACCTGGCCGATTACACGGCCTCGGGCGCCGGGGTCACGGTCAACCTGACCACCGGCCTTGGCACGGGCGGCGATGCGGCGGGCGACACGCTGAGCGGGATCGAGAATGTCACCGGCTCGGCCTTTGCCGATGTGCTGACCGGCGACGGCGGGGCGAACCTTCTGACCGGCGGCGATGGCGCGGACCAGCTGTACGGGGCGGCGGGTGACGATCAGCTGACGGGCGATGCCGGCAATGACCAGATCTGGGGCGGCGATGGCAATGACACGCTGTTCGGCGGCGCCGACAATGACAGCCTGAACGGCGATGCCGGCAACGACCTGCTCTATGGCGGCGATGGCAAGGACACGCTTTCGGGCGGGGCGGGCAGCGACAGCGCCTATGGCGGCCTCGGCGACGATGCGCTGATGGGCGGCGGCGGCAATGACCTGCTGGCCGGTGGCGACGGCAACGACGTTCTGACCGGCGGCTCGGGCGAGGACAGTCTTTACGGCGATCTCGGCGACGACAACCTGGCCGGCGGCTCGGGCAATGACGCGATCTTCGGCGGCACCGGCAATGACACGATCGACGCCGGCACCGGCAATGACACGCTGAGCGGCGGCGACGGCAACGACCTGTTCCATTTCACCGCGCTGGGCGGGGCGGATCAGATCAGCGATTTTGGCATGGCTCTGACCAATGGCCATACCGCCGACCAGCTGGATGTCTCGGGCCTGACCAACGCCGATGGCACGCCGGTCAAGGCCTATGACATCGCGATCTCGGACGACGGGCATGGCAATGCGGTGCTGACCTTCCCCGATGGCCAGACCCTGCTGCTGAGCGGGATCAGCCCGGCGACGGTGGCCGCCCCCGGCATGTTGCAGGCGATGGGGGTGCCCTGCTTTGCCAGCGGCACAAGGATCGCCACGCCCGGCGGCCTGACCCTTGTCGAGGATCTGCGCCCCGGCGATCTGGTCCTGACCGTGGACGGCACGGCACCGGTGCTCTGGCACGGGCAGCGCCATCTGACGCCTGCCGATCTGGAGGCGCGGCCGGAATTGCGCCCGATCCGGTTGAAGCAGGGGCATTTCGGGTTGGAGCGTGACCTGATCCTGTCACCGCAGCATGGCGTTCCTCTGGGAGAGGTGCTGATCCGCGCCCGCCATCTGGCCGAGGCGGGGCGTGGCGCCCATGTCGCCCGCGGCATCCGCGCCGTCACCTATCACCACATCCTTCTGCCGCGCCACGCGCTCCTGCGGGCCGAGGGCGGCTGGAGCGAAAGCTTCTACCCCGGGACCGAGGCCTTGCGCGCGCTGGGCTGGGCCGACCGCCTGACGCTTGCGCAGGTGATCCGCGCCGGGGCCGGGCCACAGCCCCCCGGTCCGGCGGCAGAGCTGTCCGCCCTTTATGGCCCGCGCTGCCTGCCGCTTCTGACCGGGCGGGCGGCACGCAGGGCGCTCGGGCGCAAGGAGGAGTCGTTTTTGTCGGCTCAGGGACAGAATCCGACCGGTTTGCCGGGGCAGATTCGCGCCACCCAGCCCGCCTGAGGGGCAGGAACGCAGGTGCGACGTGCCACTTTTGTACCCGCCTTGTCGTTATTTTGGCCATTTCCGGCGGAAAATTCCACATTTCTCCCGGTTTCCTCCGCCTAGACTTGTCGCTCAAGAAGGCAATTGCAATCAACTCAGGCAACGGCTTAAGTCTTGAGCAACAAGGTCGGCGAACGACCAGATAAAACGGGGAGAACGGCTTGGCATCCACTGGGGCATCCACTGGCGCAGCGGCAAGCATTGGCGCGGTCGCGAATGACGCATTCGTCGTCTTCGACCATGTGCAGAAAAGCTATGATGGCGTCGCTCTGGTCGTCAAAGACCTGAATCTGCGGATCGGCAAGGGCGAGTTTCTGACCATGCTCGGGCCGTCGGGCTCGGGCAAGACGACCTGCCTGATGATGCTCGCAGGCTTCGAGACCGCCACCCATGGCGAGATCACCCTCGACGGCCGTCCGATCAACCAGGTGCCGCCGCACAAGCGCGGCATCGGCATGGTGTTCCAGAACTACGCGCTTTTCCCGCATATGACGGTGGGCGAGAACCTGTCCTTCCCGCTGGAAGTCCGCGGCATGGGCAAGGATCAGCGCGAGGCCAAGGTCAAGCGCGCGCTCGACATGGTGCAGATGGGCAATTTCATCAACCGCCGCCCGGCCCAGCTTTCGGGCGGCCAGCAGCAGCGGATCGCCCTGGCCCGTGCGCTGGTCTTCGATCCGGCGCTGGTTCTGATGGACGAACCCTTGGGAGCGCTCGACAAGCAGCTGCGCGAGCATATGCAGTTCGAGATCAAGCACCTGCATGAAAACCTCGGCATCACCGTGGTTTACGTCACCCATGACCAGGGCGAGGCGCTGACCATGTCGGACCGCGTCGCCGTCTTCAACGATGGCCGCATCCAGCAGCTGGCCAGCCCGCAGGACCTGTACGAGCGGCCCGAGAACAGCTTCGTCGCCCAGTTCATCGGCGAGAACAACAAGCTGCGCGGCAAGATCGAGGCGATCTCGGGCAATACCTGCAAGGTGCGTCTGGTGACGGGCGAGCTGATCGATGCCACGCCGGTCAATGTGACCACGACCGGGGCCGAGACCGTCGTCTCGATCCGCCCCGAACGGGTGGAGTTCAAGACCGAGCTTCTGCCGCCGGGCGCGCAGATGATCGACGCCACGGTGCGCGAGGTCATTTACATGGGCGATCTGCTCCGCACGGTCTTGTCAGTTGCCGGCGCGGATGATTTCGTGATGAAATCGCGCAACTCGCAGGGCCAGCAGGTGCTGAAGCCCGGCGAGAAGATCAGGATTGGTTGGGCGCCCGCGGATGCGCGCGCGCTCGATCTATAGGACCCCCGGACAACCGGGGTGCCGTGTCCAGAAGGCACGGGCCAGACACACCAACTCAAGAAAACCAACACAAGAAAACCAACAACGGGAGACGTCTCTATGAAGAAGCTTCTTATCCTCTCGACCGCTCTGTCGGTGGCCGGCTTTGCCGCCCGCGCCGATATCACGGTCGTGTCCTGGGGTGGTGCCTACACCAAGAGCCAGGTGGAAGCCTATCACAAGCCCTTCACCGCCGCGACCGGCATCAATGTCGTCTCGGTCGATGCCGATAACCCGGCGCCGATGGTCAAGACCCAGGAAGAGGCCGGCAACGTCACGGTCGACGTGGCCGACGTGGAATATTCCGACGCGATCCGTCTGTGCGACGAAGGCATGCTGGAGCCGATCGGCATCGACGCGCTGCCCCCCGGTGACGATGGCACCCCCGCCAAGGACGACTTCCTGCCGGGCGCCGTGACCGATTGCGCCGTCTCGACGATCGTCTTCTCGACCGTCTATGGCTATGACACCACCAAGTTCCCCAATGGCGGCCCGACCACCATTGCCGACTTCTTCGACACCACCAAGTTCCCGGGCAAGCGCGCGATGCGCAAGGGCGCCAAGGCGAACCTGGAAATGGCGCTGATGGCGGATGGCGTTCCGGCGGCCGATGTCTACAAGACCCTCGGCACCCCGGAAGGCGTGGACCGCGCCTTCAAGAAGCTCGATTCCATCAAGAAGGACATGGTCTGGTGGGAAGCCGGCAGCCAGGCTCCGCAGCTTCTGGCTGACGGCGAAGTTGCCATGACCACCGCCTACAACGGCCGCCTCTTCTCGGCCGCGATCGCCGATGGCAAGCCCTTCAAGACCGTCTGGGATGGCCAGGTCTACGAATATGACCTCTTCGTCGTTCCGAAAGGCGCGCCGCACAAGGAAGACGCGATCAACTTCGTGAAGTTCGCGACCTCCACCAAGGCGCTGGCCGATCAGGCCGCCTGGATCTCCTATGGTCCGGCGCGCAAGTCCTCCTCGGCGCTCGTCGGCAAGTTCAACGACGGCAAGACCGACATGGCCCCCTACATGCCGACCAACCCGGACAACCTGAAGAACGCCGTGGCGTCCTCCTACGAATTCTGGGTCGACCATGACGCGGAACTGAACGATCGCTTCAACGCCTGGCTGGCCGCGAACTGATTTTCCGGCGGGCGCCCCTGCGGCGCCCGCCCTTTTTCTGTCTGATGAAGGTATGATGATGGCTGCGATCGAGGCTTCAAGCGTTCAGGTGCTGACCACCGCCGACGGCCGCCCGTTGAAAGAGGCGCTGGCCTCGGCGCAACGGCGGGCGAAATGGCGGGCTTTCCTCTTGGTGCTGCCGCTTCTGGCCTTCATCCTGATCACCTTCGTCTCGCCGATCGTGCAGGTCCTGCAGCAATCGGTCTACAACCCGAGATTTGCCGAAAACATGCCGGGGATGACGGCATGGTTCGCCAGCCACCCGGTCGGAACCGAGCCGGACGAGGCCGCCTATACCGTGCTGGTCGATGACCTGAAGGCCGCCGCCGCCGCCAAGACCGTCGCCGTCGCGGGCGAGCGGGTCAATTACGCGCTGCCAGGCACGCGGTCCCTGTTCACCAAGGCCGGGCGCGAGGCCAAGAACCTGACCCCGCCCTTCAAGGAATCGCTCACCGCGCTCGACCCGCAATGGGGCAGCCCCGATCTCTGGGGCGCAATGCGCCAGGCCTCGCATGCCTATACGACCGATTTCTTCCTGAACGCGGTTGACCTGAAGCGTGACGCCAGCGGCGCCATCGTGCAGGCCCCGCCGGAGGAGCGCGTCTATGTCACCCTCTTCATCCGCACCTTTGCCATGTCGGCGCTGATCACCGCGCTCTGCCTGATCCTCGGCTATCCGATTGCGCATCTTCTGGCCGTGCTGCCGATCCGCACCTCCAACCTTCTGATGATCCTGGTGCTTCTGCCCTTCTGGACCTCGCTTCTGGTGCGGACCACCGCCTGGATGGTGCTGTTGCAGGGCGGCGGCGTGGTCAATTCGATCCTGGTGGCGCTTGGCATCATCTCGAATGACGGGCGGCTCGAGATGATCAACAACCGGATGGGTACGACGATTGCGATGACGCATATCCTGTTGCCCTTCATGATCCTGCCGCTTTATTCGGTGATGAAGCCGATCCCGCCGTCTTACGTCCGCGCCGCGCGCAGCCTTGGTGCCAGCTCCTGGACCGCCTTCCGCCGGGTCTATTTCCCGCAGACGGTGCCGGGCATCGGGGCGGGGACGCTGTTGGTCTTCATCCTCTCGGTCGGCTATTACATCACCCCGGCCCTGGTCGGCGGTTCGACCGGCACGCTGATTTCCAACATGATCGCCTTCCATGTGAACAAGTCGAACAACTGGTCGCTGGCGGCGGCGCTGGCCACGATCCTGCTGGTCGCCATCATGCTCTTGTACTGGCTCTATGACCGGATCGTCGGCATCGACAAGATGAAGCTCGGGTAAGGGGAACAACCATGGCACTTCCGATCTATGCCTCGCCCCTCGAACGGGTCTGGTACTATACCTTCCGCGGCATCTGCGCGGCGATCTTCCTGTTCCTGATCGCGCCGGTCCTGGTGATCATCCCGCTCAGCTTCAACGCGGACAGTTTCTTCACCTTCACCAAGGGCATGCTGGAGTTTGATCCCGCGGCCTATTCGCTGAAATGGTATGACCTGATCCTGACCTTCCCGGACGTTCCCACCGATGTGGCGCGCGACTGGGCTTGGTGGGGCACGGTCTGGCACCGCGCCGCCTGGGTCATCGCGGCGCAGAACTCGGTCATCATCGGTTTCTTCGCGACGCTGATCGCCACCGTCCTCGGCACCCTGGCCGCACTTGGCCTGTCGCGCCCCGACATGCCCTACCGCAAGCTGATCATGGCGGTCCTGATCTCGCCGATGATCGTGCCCTTGATCATCATCACGCTGGGCCTGTTCTTCTTCTACTCGGATATCGAGATCAACAAATGGGGCGTGCCCTATCTGGGCGTCATCCTGGCCCATGCGACGCTGGGCATCCCCTTCGTCATCATCACCGTGACGGCGACGCTTCTGGGCTTTGACCATTCGCTGAGCCGCGCTTCGGCGAGCCTCGGTGCCTCGCCCTCGACCACCTTCTTCAAGGTGATCATGCCGCTGATCACCCCCGGCATGATCTCGGGCGCGCTGTTCGCCTTCGTCACCTCGTTTGACGAGGTGGTGGTGGTGCTGTTCGTCGGCCGCAATGACGAACAGACCATCCCGCGCCAGATGTGGAACGGCATCAGAGAGCAGATCAGCCCGGCGATCCTGTCGGTGGCGACGATCCTCGTGGTGATCTCGATCGCGCTTCTGGCGACGCTGGAACTGCTGCGCCGCCGCTCCGAACGCCTGCGCGGGATGAGCCCGCAATAATGGCCAATTCCTACGACACCGGCCGCCTGAACCTGCCCTTCGTCGGCATCGCGACCTTCGGCAAAAGGCCCTATGTCGAGGATTGGTCGGCGATCGCCGCCGATGTCGCGGTGATGGGCGCGCCCTTCGACTTCGGCACCCAGTTCCGCGCCGGCGCCCGCTTCGGCCCCCGCGCGGTGCGCGAGGCCTCGACTCTGTTCTCCTTCGGCCATGCCGGGGCCTATGACCACGAGGATGACGCGACCTATCTGCCGCAATCGGTCCGCATCGTCGACATCGGCGATGCCGATATCGTCCATACGGACACCGCCAAAAGCCACGCCAATATCCGGGCGGGGGTGGAGGCGATCCTGAAGGCCGGCGCCTTGCCGGTGGTGATCGGCGGCGACCATTCGGTGAACATCCCCTGTATCGAGGCTTTCGCGGGCCAGGGCGATATCCATGTCCTGCAGATCGACGCCCATCTCGATTTCGTTGATGAACGCCACGGCGTGCGCACCGGTCACGGCTCCCCCATGCGGCGCGCGGCGGAAAAGCCCTATGTCACGGGCCTGACGCAGGTCGGCATCCGCAACGTCTCCTCCACCGCCAAGGACGGCTACGACGCCGCCCGCGCCATGGGCTCGGATATCCTCTCGGTCCGCCAGTTCCGTGCCCTTGGCCCCGAAGCCGTCGCCGCCCGCATCCCCAAAGGCGCGCGGGTCTATGTGACGCTGGACATCGACGGCTTCTGCCCCTCGATCGCCCCCGGCACCGGCACGCCAAGCCACGGCGGTTTCCTCTACTACGAGGTCCTCGAGCTTCTGCAGGCCGTGGCCCAAAGCCACGAGGTCGTCGGCATGGATCTGGTTGAGGTCGCCCCCGACTACGACCACAGCCAATCCACTGCGATCCTCACCGCCCAGATCCTCTTGAACTTCCTCGGCTTCATCTTCCACGCCAAGGGCCGCCGCTAACAACCGCGCCCCCCTTCATTGGTCCATAAATATCCCACGGGGGTGCGGGGGTGTGAAACCCCCGCTTCCACGCCGGAACAAGGCGCTACGGCAGAACCTGCAGCCAGAACCACGCCGTCACCACCGACAGCGCCGTGGCGATCAGCACGGCCGAGGCATTGGCCCGCCGCCCCACCGCATAAAGATGCGCAAAGAGATAGGCATTGGCCCCGGGCGGCATGGCGGCGGTGACGGTGGCCGAGCGCAGGGCCGCCACGTCCAGCTGCAAGAGCCGGCCCAGCCCATAGGTCGCCACCGGATGCAGGAACAGCGACACGCCGACGATCAGCGCGATCAGCCCCTTGTCGCCCTCGGGCCGGTAGCGGAACAGAACCCCGCCGAGGCCGAAGAGCGCGGTCGGCAGCCCCGCCTTGCCCAGCATGTCGGTCGCCGCATCCACCGCCTGCGGCATCGGAAAATGCAGGAGGTTGACCACGAAGCCCAGCGAGATCGCCAGCACCAGCGACTGCGAGAAGATCGCCTTCACCACCTTGCGGCTGAGCGCCGAGGCGCTGAGACCCTTGCCGTGGTTGCGCACCATCTCCATCAGGGCGATGCCGCAGGCATAGAACATCGGCGAATGCATCGCGATGATCGCGTAATTGCCCGCCAGCGCCGCGGTGCCATAGGCGCGCTCGGTGATCGAGAGACCCATCAGCAGCGAGTTCGAGAACATGCAGGCGAACCCGGTGGTCACCGCCTCTTCCAGGGGCCGCTTGAACAGCTTCCAGGCGCCGAAGAAACCGGCGGCAAAGCACAGGAAGGCGCCGGCGTAGAAGCTGATCAGCAAGCCGGGGTCAAAGCTCGTCTTCAGATCCAGCTGCGAGATCTGGCGGAACAGAAGGCAGGGCACCGCGATGCCTTGCGAGAATTGCATCAGCGCGTCGACCGCCCCGTCGCTCATCCCGCCCCAGCGCGCCAGAACATAGCCTCCCCCGATCACCAGAAAGACGGGGAGGATGACGTCCAGCAGCAATCCCATGGGGCAGGTCCGTTTCTTGGCTTGGCCCGAAAGTCAGGGCAGGGTCTCAGGCTTGGTTCTCGAAGGTCAGGACCATGCCGTCATAGGCCGGATCGATGCCTTTCGGCAGTTCGGCGCGCAGGGTTTCGTAATCCATGTCGAGGTGCATGTTGGTCAGGACCGCGCGCTCGGGCTGGGCGCGGGCGATCCAGCCGAGGGTCATGTCCAGATGGGCATGGGTCGGATGCGGCTTGCGGCGCAGCGCGTCGACGACCCAGGTGCCAAGGCCCTGCAGATGCGCCCAGGCCGCCTCGGGCAGGGCCACGGCATCGGGCAGATAGGCGAGGGGGCCGATGCGGAACCCCAGCGCGTCGATGGCGCCGTGGTCGGCCACGAAGGGGGTGAAGCTGATCGCGCCCGCCGGCCCCGGCACGGCAAAGGGGCCATGGCCGATGCTGCGCAGTTCCAGGATCGGCGGATAGGGCGAATCCTCGGGCTGCACGAAGGCATAGCCGAAGCGCGAGATCAGCGCGGCCTCGGTCGGGCCATCGGCCCAGACCGGCAGGCGCTGGCGGGTGTTGAAGACGATCTGGCGCAGGTCGTCGATGCCATGGGTATGGTCGGCATGGGCATGGGTGAAGACCACGCCATCCAGCAGGCCGACCCCGGCATCCAGCAACTGCTCGCGCATGTCGGGCGAGGTGTCGATCAGGACGCGGGTCCGCAGGTCGCCGACGATCCGCTCGACCAGCATCGAACAGCGGCGGCGGCGGTTCTTGGCATTGGTCGGGTCGCAGTCGCCCCAGTCGCCGCCCAGACGCGGCACCCCGCCGGAAGAGCCGCAGCCGAGGATGGTGAAACGCAAGGTCGCCATCACGCCCCCGTCACGCTGCATGGGCAGCGCGCGCCGCCTTGGTGAAGAGCCGGTCGAAATTGGCCGAGGTGGCGGCGGCGAACTCGGCCTCGGTCACGCCGAAGACCTGCGCGCCGGTCCT
This sequence comes from Rhodobacter sp. P1_C2, assembly GCF_056406375.1. NCBI lineage: Bacteria > Pseudomonadati > Pseudomonadota > Alphaproteobacteria > Rhodobacterales > Rhodobacter > Rhodobacter sp. P1_C2. The sequence continues at coordinate 400,986 of NZ_JBFUAG010000002.1, read as the reverse complement.
GGCGGTGAAGGCGGTATAGGCGGGCTCGTTCCTTTTGCCGCGATAGGGGATCGGGGCGAGATAGGGGCTGTCGGTTTCCACCAGGATGCGGTTCAGCGGGGCGGCGGCGAAGATCTCGCGGAGTTCCGAGGATTTCGGGAAAGTCGCGATCCCCGACATCGAGAGGTAAAACCCCATCTCCAGCGCCGCCTGCGCCAGACGCGGGCCCGAGGAAAAGCAATGCAGGACACAAGGATAGGGGGCGATCTTCATGCCCTCTGTCAAGATTGCCTCGATATCCTCATCCGCCGTGCGGGCATGGATGATCAAGGGCAGCTGGGTTTCCTGCGCCGCCTCGATATGAAGGCGCAGCGAGGTCTTTTGCACCTCGGCGCTGTCGGCGGTGTAGTGATAATCAAGCCCCGTCTCGCCGAGGCCCACGAATTTCGGGTGTTTGGCATAATCGACCAACTGCTGGACGGTCACCGGCGGCTCGGTCGCGGCACTCATCGGGTGGATGCCCGCGGCGTAGAAGACGCCCTCATAGGCCTCGGCAATGGCGCGGACTTCGGGTTCCTTGTGCAGCCTGGTGCAGATCGTCACCATCCGGGTGACACCGGCGGCGCGGGCGCGGGTGATCAGCGCGTCCAGCTCGCCGTCGAAGTCCGGAAAGTCGAGGTGGCAGTGGCTGTCCACCAATTCAAAAGGGGCGACCAGTTCAAAGGGGGCGACACGTTCAATCGGGGTATTCATCTGTCACCTTTGGGCGACCATTGCCGCCGTCTCGTCGACCTTCAGGACCATATCCATGAGAAGGGCGGCAGGGTCAAGATTGACCGCCTTGCCTTTGCGCGCCCTGAGGCCCAAATGCTGCGCCAGATCGGCCCAGAGCCCGGCTGCGCCCGGAAATGCGGCAAGCCGTTCGATGAGCGCGGCCTCGCCCCTTGCGGCCTCGGGCGGCAGGGCGCGAATGGCTGCGGCGCGGGCGAGGCGGGCGAGGAAGGCATCCATCAGGGTCACGGTCAGGTCGAACGCCTCGGGCGTCTTGCGGTTGGCCCCGGCCTCGGCCAGCATCCGGGCAAGGCTGCGGTCCATCTGCGGCACGGTGGAAAACAGGCGGACGATGGCGGCATAAAGCTTCAGCCCGTCGAGGTTGGAGAGGCGAAAGGCCGCGCCCACCGAACCGCCGGCGAGCTGCGCCAGCGCCTCGCGGTCTTCGGGGGAGATGTCGGCCCCGGCCTGGGCCAGTGCCTCGGCCAGATCGGGGGGCGACAGGGGGGCCAGCCGCAGGTCGCGGCAGCGCGAGCGGATCGTGGGCAGAAGGTCGGCGGGCTGGTGGCTGATGATCAGGAAGGTGACCTTGGCGGGCGGCTCCTCCAGCAGCTTCAGGATGCCGTTGGCGGCCGAGCGGTTCATCTCGTCGGCGGAATCGATGATCACCACGCGGCGCCCGCCGTCGGCGGCAGACAGGCCCAGGAAGTTGCGCAAGCTGCGCGTCTCGTCCACCGTGATATCGGCGCGCAGACGCTCGGCCTTCTCGTCATAGGGCCTACGCAGCAGGAACAGCCGCGGCTCGGACATGGCGAGCATCCGGTGCGCCACCGGGTCGCTGTCGGGAATGTCGAGCGTTTCGGGCTTGGGCGCGGCAAAGAAGCCGCCGTCGCCCTCGGGCGTGGCCAGGAGGAAGCGCGCCAGACGCCAGGCGAGGGTGGCCTTGCCGACCCCCTTGGCGCCCGAGATCAGCCAGGCGTGATGCAGCCGGTCGGAGTTGAAGGCGGCGAGGAAGGTCTCCTCGGCGGCCTGATGGCCGAAAAGGTGGCGCGTCTCGCGCGGGTGGGGGGCGCCCTCCAGCCGGTCGGGTTCTGGCGTATCGCTCATGGCGCTGGTGACGGGGCCAGATGCGACGGGGCGAGATGCGATTGGGCCAGATGCGACTGGGCGAGAGCAGCGATTTCGGCGGCGATCTCGCCCTGCGGGCGGTTGCCGTCGATGACCCGGAAGCGCGGCGCCTTGGCCATGATCAGGAAGCCGGCGCGCATCCGTTTCTGCAGGTCGAGGCCCATGTCCTCAAAGCGCATCTCGGCCCCGGCGCGGCTTTGCGCGCGGGAAAGGCCCAGTTCGGCGGGCAGGTCGATGAGGAAGGTCAGGTCGGGTTCGACGCCGATCATCAGGCCATGCAGGCGGTCCACCACCTCGGCCAGATCGCCGCGCGAGATGCCCTGGTACATCCGCGTGCTGTCGGCAAAGCGGTCGGTGATCACCACGGCGCCCCGGGCGAGGGCGGGGCGGATGGTCTTTTCCAGATGGTCGCGGCGGGCGGCGGTGAAGAGCAGGATCTCGGTCTCGGCCGACCAGCGGTCCGCGGCGCCTTCGAGGACGAGGCGGCGGATCTCCTCGGCGCCCGGGCTGCCGCCCGGTTCGCGGGTCAGGACGACCTCGTGGCCCGCGGCACGCAAGGCCTCGGCCAGAAGCCGCGCCTGGGTGGATTTGCCGGAACCGTCGATGCCTTCGAAGGAAATGAACCTGCCGCCCATCCCGTCACACGCCGTAGCGGCTGCGCAGCTGGGTCAGGGCCACCATGACGCGGTCCATGAAGCCTGCGGCCCCGACATCGGCGCTGGCCAGAAGGTCGACGTGGTGATCGGGCATGTCGGGCAGGTGGACGACCAGATCGGCCAGCTTGGTGCCCTTGGCGATCGGCGCCTTGATCGGCCCGGTATAGACCACATCGGCCGAGACGCCATCGGCGGCCCCCGCCGGGATCAAGAGGCGCAGATCGGCGGCGGGAACCAGGCCGACCGTGCCGGCATTGCCGAGGAAGACCTGCGCCTGCGCCACTTCGGTGCCGGCCTTGACCACGGTCTTCAGCGCGAACTGGCGAAAGGCCCAGTTGGCGATCCGCTCCGCCTCTTGCGCGCGGTCCTTGTCCGAGGTCACGCCGTTGAAGGCGAAGACGATCCGCCGCTCGCCCTGCTTGACCGAACCGACCATGCCATAGCCGGCCTCCTCGGTATGGCCGGTCTTCAGACCGTCCGCGCCGATCCCCAGCTTCAGAAGCGGGTTGCGGTTGTTGGCATTGGCCGGCGAGCGGTTCTTGTAGTTGTAATCCGTCTCCGAGAAGGTCGGGTAGAGCTCGGGGTAGGTCTCGATGATATGGACCGAAAGCATGCCGAGGTCATGCATGCTCATCCGCTGGCCGGGGTCGGGCCAGCCGGAGGAATTGGCGAAGGAGGAGTTCTCCAGCCCGAGGGTCTTGGCCCTTTCGGTCATCTTGCGGGCAAATTCCTCTTCCGAGCCTTCCAACCCCTCGGCCACAACCGTGCAGGCATCGTTGCCCGAGTTCACGATCATGCCCTGGATCAGTTCCTGCACCGTCGGCCGGTCGCCCTGTTGCAGATACATGGTCGAACCGCCGAGCGCGGTATAGCTGACCGCCTTGGCCGAGACGCCAAAGGTCGTGTCCATCTGGACCCGGCCATCCTGCAGCGCCTCGAACAGCATCTCGACCGTCATCAGCTTGGACATCGAGGCGGGCGGCACCGCCTCCTCGCCGTTCTTGTCCAGAAGCACGGTGTTGGTGGTCATGTCATAGACCCAGGCATGGGTCGCGGCGGTTTCGAACGCGCGGGCCGGGCCGGTTGCCAGGACGGCAAAGGCCACAAGGCAGGAGAAGCGTCGGAAGAAGGTCATGGGAAAGTCCTTTCAGCGTTTCAGGACAAAGGCATCCGCAAAGCCCGCGCCCTTGATCTTGGCCAGCATGGAAGCATCGCCGCGGACGGTGACGCTCCACAAGGGTTTGCCATGGCTGACCTCTTGCGAGGTGGCGCCGGTGATCCCGGCCTTGGAGAGGACCGAGGTCGCGCGCTTGGCATTGGCCTCGACCGAGAAGATGCCGACCTGGATCAGGCTGCCGCCGGTTGCGGTGGCGGCAGGTTTGGCGGCGGGTGCGGCAGGCGCCGGCAGGGCGGCGGCTGCGGGTTCGGTGATGACAGGCTGGGCCGCAGGCTTCTGCCCGGGCTGAGCAGCCTTGCCCGGCTTGGCCGTCGCGGCGTCGATGGCATTGGAGGCCGTGGCCACCACATCGCCCGCGCCAAGCTGGACGGCTTCATTGGCATCCAGAAGCGGCTTCGTGGCATCGGGCGCCTTGGAGGAAGCCTCCTCGCGGCGCAGCGCCGTCACGCTGATCGCGGCCGGCTGGCCGGCCAGCAGGCCAAGCGCATCGGCGGCATCGGAGGACAGCTGCAATTTCGGTCCCGGCAGCGTGGCATCGCGCTGGAACAGCCCGCCGATGACGAATTTGCCATTGGCCGGGTTGCGCATGATGACGCGCTCGGGGTTCTTGGCATTCGGCGAGGCGACCCAGACCCCGCCGAGCGAGGGGCGGCCATCCCAGAGCGCCTTGTCGGTGGCCTGAAAGACATCCGGCGCCTCGACATCGCGGTCGACCAGCCGGACCGAGGTGGCAGAGCTTGCGCTGCCCTCTCCGATGTCTTCGGTCGCCGGGGTGTTCCCGGTGCCCAGCTCGCAGCCCGCAAGTCCCCACAGGGCCACGCCTGCCACGATCCATGATTTCAGCATCATTCCTGCCATTCCAAGCCCCATGCTCTCGCGCAGTCTGTCGCCGCGCTTACCTGCCACATCACTCGTCCGAACCAGATCTGGTCGACGGATCAAGGGCTTGAGCCCCCATCCGCCTTTGGCCCCCGCGTCCTGCCACGGGCCGTTCCCGCCCGGACATCCCGACAAAGCCCCAACCCCGAGATCCGGGCCGCAATCCGGGCGCCCGCACCCGGACCCCCGTCTCCTGCCGCATCATAGCGGCAGAAAGTCGTGCAGGGAAGGGCGGCTCTTGGCGCCACCGCCCGCATGGCGGAAATCACCCGCCACCCGAAAGGTCGAAGTCCGAGGGCCCGAAGCCCCTTAGCCAATACCCCTCGCCAGCGCCCGGACTCCCGTCACCCGATCGCTGCAAAGGGGCGGCCCAACCCCAAACAGAACTGCCCCTTTCAGAATCGCGAAGCCTTCGCTATGCCCCTCAGGCCTGCCAGAGGGCCAAAGATTTGCGCAACCCGGGACGACATCCCGCTCCTTTCGCAAATCCCCCCGGCAGACAGCGACCAGGCGGCAAGGGACCTCGGCCCCAAGCCCCTCCGGAAGGGTGGCAGAGTGGTCGATTGCTCCGGTCTTGAAAACCGGCGATGCGCAAGCATCCGTGGGTTCGAATCCCACCCCTTCCGCCAACTCGACCGTCATCGCAATTCTGGACGAGATTGCCAGTCCTGCTCAGGCGAATGCCTTGGTTGGACGCTGTCGTGCCTCGTCGGGGGTCAGGCCGGTCCAGTCGCGGAATGATCTGTAGAAGGAGTTCTGTTCGGAATAGCCCAGCAGAAAGGCGATTTCTGGCGTGCTCAGGTTGGTCTGGGTCAGGTAGTGACGCGACAGCTTCAGGCGCGTTTCGGCCAGCAGGGTCTGAAAGCTGGTGCCCTCGCCCGTCAGTCGCCGTTGCAGCGTCCGCGTACTGACGCCAAGGCCGCGCGCGGCGTCGTCAATGCCGGTGCGACCCGAGGCGATGGTCTCGATCAGCCAGCCGTTGACGCGCGTGCTTGTCGTTGCGCTGCGCGTCGCATCCGAAAGCCGCTGCCGCAGCGACGGCTCGAACGCCGCCCACATGGCCGGATGGGCGGTCAGAAAGGGACGTTCGGCATCCAGACGGCGAAAGGCGACGCGGGTGACGTCGCCCCGGCGCGGGCGGCAGCCGAACCATTCGGCATAGGCGGCTGCATCGGGAAATATCGCCGGACCCTCGATCCAGGCGGGCACGATCCGGTCGCGCAACCCAAGCCGGGCAAGCTGTGTAAAGAACGCCAGTTCGCCCGCCAGCATGACGGCAGGGGGCGGTATGTCGGTCGGAGGGCCGGTGATCTCGGCCACGGTTTCCCTGGCCCCTTTGGTGATCTGCAGCCGCATCGGCCCGACGAGCGGCTTGAAATGCGCCAGCCGCATCAGGGCCGCGTCCAGCGTTTCGCTGCACAGGCAGGCGAACAGCGCCGGGCTGAAGGTTTCGGCGGTCATCTGGCCCACCAGCCGGATCGGCACCAGCGGATCGCCCGAGACGGCCTCAATCGCCTGCCAGAGGCGGAAATATTCCTCGCTGGTCACCTGGGCGGTCTTGCGCTGAAACAGGTCCAGAGGCAAACGCGCATGACGCAGAAGATCGGCGGGTCTGATGCCAAGGTTTCCCAACATCAGACCCCAGCCCATGTCGATGGTGTAGCGCGCCTCCATCAGCGGACCCGGCTCATGATGACGCGGTCGTACATGCGGTCTCCCAGGCAGTTGCGGATGCCCATCAGAAGCTTCGCATATTTACCCACGGCATAACGCGTTTTGGGTCGGCGCGCCTTCAGCGCATCCGACACGGCGTCGGCCACGACTTGCGGCGACGATCCGTCCCCCTTGGCATAGGTTTCAACCGTGCCGCGGGCGACCTTGGCCGCAAGATCGGCATAGGCGCCTTTGCCCGAAAACTTCTGTAGCGGGCCATCCAGAACCGCGCCGAAATCGGTCAGGATGATGCCGGGCTGGATCACGATCACATCGATGCCGAAGGGCGCCAGTTCCAGCCGCAAAGCGTCGGACATGCCTTCGACAGCGTGTTTGGTGGCGTGGTACCATGCGCCCAGCGGGGTATAGATCTTGCCGCCCATCGAGGCGATGTTGATGATCTTGCCCGACTTCCTTTGCCGCATATGGGGCGTGAACAGCTGGATCAGGCGGCCCATGCCAAAGAGGTTGACCTCGAACTGATAGCGCACCTCGGCCATCGGCACGTCCTCGACCGCGCCATAAAGTCCGAAACCGGCATTGTTCACCAGGACATCGACGCCGCCAAACTGGCCTTCGATCTGGGCATGGGCCGCGATGATGCTCGCCTCATCCGAGACATCGAGCGAGACGGGATGAGCGCCCAAAGCCTCGAGGTCCTGCATGTTTTCGACCCTGCGGGCCGCGACGATGACTTCATAGCCATCCTGCAACAGTTTTTTTGCGATGATCTTGCCCATCCCGGAAGACGCTCCGGTGACGAGGGCGGTCTGTTTGCGTGCCATTTCCATTCTCCATGTTTGCCGGCCCATTGCCGATGGGATGGAGATAAGGGGGATATGCGCCAACGCTAAACCGGATCGCGCCAATGTTCAATCGGATCACGCCAAGCGAAACCAAGATCACATCGGGGGCGGGGCCCCATAGCCAGATAAGGTTCGACCGCGATCGCGCTTCCTCCGGCACTTGCCTGAAGCAAACATTCTCCGCTCTGCCTGACAGCCGAAATTTGCCGTTATATTCGGGGGTTATAGGCAGAAGGCTGAACACTTCTGTCTCTGCCATAATGCTCCAAACGCTCTCCCTCGACACTTTCTCTCTGGAGCTGATGACTGCGTGGATTTGGTGTTCAACTTCCAAGGCATTGCTTTTGAACAGGAAAATTTGTCGAACATTTTTGCGGTTTGTGGTTGCCGCCCGCTTAGCAGGCGCGACTGGCATCGAACAACTGTTGGTGGCATCCACGTCAAGGCCGCTCTGCAATGCTTCTTTACCTCGGTGACCAGCAACAGGCAGTACTGGGGTCTATCCACATATTCGACATGATGCGGCGCAGCCGAGGTCAACCGTACCTTGATCTGCACAGCGGCTAGGCGGTCGGCCCAAACTGGACTTTCATGACATTGGCAGCGAAGGTCCGCTCTGAGGTCATTGCCGACCTCAGACGGTAGGGGGCGTGCGCGATTGCCTTCGCCCAGAGCGCCTGAGTTGATCCCGCCCGCGACTGTGGAACCAATAGGTCGGCGCCGATTTCGCCGCCAGCTCAATGCGCCCCTGTCATCCAGCGCCAAACTTCTGCCCCGCAATTTGCGGCGGCTGGAGCACCAGGTCGGCTGCTTCTTCGGCATCTTCCAGAAGCGCCATGCGCGGCGCGCCGATCTGCGCATGCATCGTCAGACCGCGGGCAAGGTCGAGGACCTGGCGCGCGCGCGTGGCGACAGGAAAGTCTGACGGGATTTCTCCCGCGCTGATCCCGTCGCAGAAACGGCGTTCCACGAGCGCCAGGCCGCCAGCTGCCGTGTCCTTCAAGAACCGCCGGACCTCAGCGTCGTCCACCAGGGGCGCGACGCACACCATAAGGCACCCCGGGACAGACCCTTCCTGGGTGGCAAATTCCACGGCGTGCCTCAGGAAACCGGCTACCCCGTCGCGAAGAGCAGGCGGCGACAAGAGCGCCTCCGCCGCGCCGGCACCCTTACGCTGGGCGTAGGCCCTGAGGACACGCAGGAAGAGGGTCCGCTTGTCCCCGAAGACGGAATACAGGCTTTGCCGACCCACACCCATGCCCGCGATGAGATCATCGATCGAGACGCCGTCGTAGCTTTTCGACCAGAAGATCTGCGTTGCTTTGTCCAGCGCTTCGCCTTCATCGAAGCTTCGCGGCCGCCCGCGCGGTCTGTTCGAATTATTTAGCATTTAGTCCAAAAATCCTTGACCCTGTGACCCTCGCGAATATATGAGGAAACAGTCCAAAAATAGCAAGCGGGCTCCCGGCCTTGCGACCCGAACTTCTTTCATCGTGGAACCAAACATGAAACATGCAATCGCCCTGGTCACGGGCGCCACTTCGGGGCTCGGCTATGCCGCTGCACTTTTGCTCGCCGACGGGGACTGGCAGGAGGTGATCGTTACTGGGCGCAGCCTGGCCCAGGCCAAGGAAGCGGCCGCTCGGCTTGCGGCGGAAACCGAAAAACAGGTCTTTACGCCGCTGGAGATTGATCTGAACTCTTCCGGGAGCGTTCAGTCCGCGCTTGCAGATCTCGTCAAGCGGGGCGAACCCATCGATTTCCTGCTGCTCAATGCGGGGTTGGTCCCAACCAAGGCGCGGGTGATCACTGTGGAGGGCGTAGAGGCGTCTCAGGCTCCGCTGATCGGACATCATCACCTGGCTGTCGGGCTGCTCAATGCCAACCTGCTGAGCTCCGGCGCGCGGATTGTGATCACCAGCGCAGAGCCTGCCCGCGGGGGCGTGCCCATGTTCAAATATACCGACCTGCCGGCTTTCGCGGCGAAATACCACGGGGGCGACCATACCGCGGCGGCTGAAGCCCTGATCCGCAGCGGACGAAGCGTGAAATACTCCCCCAACACCGCCTATGCCGACGCGAAGCTGATGATCGCATGGTGGGCCGAGGCGCTGGCACGCCGTCTGCCCTCCGGCATGGCTGTCTACGCCGTCTCGCCCGGCGCGTCGAACGCCACCAACGTGGCGCGAAACGCGGGCCCGTTGTTGAAGTATCTGATGATTCCCATCGTGAACCTCATTCCCGGCATGAACCAGGCGCCGGCGGTCGCGGCCCGTCGCTACATCCAGGCGTCGGAGTTCGGAACCGACCTTTCAGGGCACTTCTTCGCCTCGGCCAAGGGGAAGTTCTCGGGCCCGATGGAGCTCCAGCGCGAGCCTCACCTTCACGATCGCGCCAGCCAGGAAGCCGCGTGGCGGGCCGTCGTCAAGGTCTCCGGCGTCGACATGTCTCAGCCAACGTCTTTGGGCGCGGTCTCCTAAGCGCCGAAGCGAATGGCAGCTTCGTCCGCACAACAGACCTTGGGGACTCGTGCGGCGAACGACCGCTTTCCGCCGAGGCTGTGTGGAAACCCCTACTATGATACGCTTTCTCTGAAGATGGAGGGCGATGATGGCGGGTTACATCGAGGGGATCGACCGAGGCCAGACGGTGCTTTTCCCCGAGCATCGGCGAGAGGGATTTAACCGTCAAAACCCTATAAGGAATTGATATAGGGGAATGACGGTTGAATCGGCTGCAGATCGGGTCGGCGGAGGTGGTTGGGGCTGGCAACGCGTGTTTTGAATCAGAGGTTCTGCCGAACAGACCCGATCCCTACTAGAAGCAGCTGTCGGGTCACCGGCCAACCGGGTGCCTGATCAGGTATCGACACCGCTGCATCGTTTCGCAAGCGCACGGACGTTGGACGGGCTGCCAACAGCCAGTGGAGAGGGTTTCACCAAAGATTATGCGGAACAGGGGGATCGTGCTCCATCGAGGCAGGCGGCCCCCTGCCTGCAACATGCTGCCGCCTGGCCGCTTGCAACGGGACTCGCTGCGGAATTCGTGATATGATGCATGGACGTGAACGTCCTGGAAACTGTCCGCCTCGCCGCGTGCAGTGCACCGAAACTGGTGGAGGAAATGTGATGGTCGAGACAATCGGCAACCCCATTTCATGGGTCGCGAAGCAGGTCGGGGTTGGCGCGCGCCTGGTTGGGGAAGGTACCAAGGAAATTGCTGGCGAAGACACTGCGCCCATTGTCGTGACGGGCCTGCGCCTCGCCGACCTGCGCCTCGCCCTGCAATACGGTCTGGACGATTTCATGGCCCTGCGCACCGATGTGATCTTCATCGTGGTGATCTATCCGATCGTCGGCCTGATGTTGATGGGGTTGGCGGTGAACCACGGATTGCTGCCCTTGATCCTGCCGATGGTGTCAGGATTTGCCCTGATCGGGCCGGTGGCTGCGGTTGGCCTTTACGAAATGAGCCGCCGGCGCGAACTGGGTTTGAAGACCTCTTGGGGCGATGCCTTTGGGGTTTTCGAGTCGCCGTCGATCTTTCCGATCCTGACGCTCGGGTTCTATCTTTTCGCGGCCTTCATGGTCTGGCTGCTCTTCGCGAACTCGATCTACAACCTGACGCTTGGCCCGGAGCCGCCAGTTTCGACCGCGGCCTTCCTGCGGGAAACCTTCACCACGCAGGCCGGTTGGGTCATGCTGATCGTGGGTTGCGCTGTCGGCTTCGTCTTTGCTTGTGCCGTACTTACGATGAGCCTGGTTTCTTTCCCGCTGCTTCTGGATCGCCATGTGGGTGTCGTCAAAGCCGTGGTGACCTCGATCACCATTGCGCGCCGCAGTCCTGTTGCGGTCGCCGCGTGGGGAGCCATCGTGGTGGTTGCATTGGGCTTGGGTGTCGCCACCCTGTTCGTGGGCCTGATCTTCGTGCTTCCGGTCCTGGGCCATGCCAGTTGGCATCTCTATCGCCGTGCTGTGGCCGCCCCGGTCAGGACCACATCGACGCAAGCGGTGCCTCAAAATTCCTGAGGTCGGTCAAACATAATCGGCTGGTTGCGGAGCCACATCAACGGAGTTGGTACGTCTGGCCGGCATAAGGCCATCGGGAAACTGATGTCCGCAGACGAGTTGCGAACCGGTCTTTCAGGATGGAAAACTTGCCCTACCGGCGCAGCCAAATCACTGGGGCGGATCGGTTCGGGTGGTTGAGGTCGCGGGTGCTCAACGCAGCCACACGCCTGCGTGGCACGTTTTTGCTAAAATGATTGAGCTTCTTCCTTCGAATTGATCAGTCTGACTGTCTGAAAGCACCCAAGGGCTCTCCCAAGACGCTCCCTGTCATTTCGTGTCGTAAAGACAATGTGTTATCTCGATCGCGTACCGCTCTTGCGGCCAGATCGCTCGCGGAGCTAAGGCGTGCATGGACGGCGGACAGCACCTGGCAATGACCTGCCGCCCAATCGGCGATCTGATCCCATATCCATGCATGGCAAGGACGCTTGACGAGGGCCGCCAGCAGGCTTGGCCAATGCCCGGGCACGCTTCACTGCGCTGAGGTTGCGGACACCCCGTTTGGGAGCTCTCGGTGGGTTTCCGCTCGGGCAACAGACCGTCCGTTCAACATTGATAATTCGGATGAAAACTGCCTTGCTTTTGCCACATTAAGATGTGCTAATGGTACATAAGAAAAAGTTGCGATTGATTGTGGGTGTGTAGTGCGAGTGCGTTACTGTTGACTCTCCCCATTTTCTTGCGGGTGGAGTGCACGTGAGAAGCCAGCCTTGACCTAAGAAGCCAAGGCTGGCGATCTAAAATCTGTTGCATCGAGCCCGGCAGAACCGGGCTCGGTTTGCCGAGTCTGCCGCTTGTGGCATCGTTTATTTGTAAGGTTCAAGGTTCCAATGACACACCGTTTTCCGCCGCTGGCCCCGCAAATGCCAATCGCACAGCAAAGTAGCCAGAGGTCTCTCAGGACAATTTTCCACCGCATCCTCATCGCGGCGCGGCCTGTCAAACAGATTGCTTCCCACTGGTTCGGAATTGCTGTTACGGCAATTCGGCATTCGAAATTCAACATGTCCAGATAGGACGTCTTTGACGCGAAGAGGCGGGTTACGCATAATTCGCCTTTGGATCAAGGTCCAACCAGTGCGGAATAGACGAGAGCCCTGAGTTCCTTGCGTACGGGGATCGCACTGGAAGGCCAAATTTGCGTGAAGAGAATGACAATCATGTCTTCGACCGGGCTGACCCAGAAGAAGGTGCCAGCGGCTCCGCCCCAGCCATAGTCGCCGGGCTGCGCGGATTGGTGAACAGGCTCAATCCCGCCCGGTGGGTCAGAAGGTGATGAATTGTCATCTTCCTGTTCACGGGGATCACCTGGTCCAGCGATGTGGCGCCCTCAACCAGCAGGCTTTGATCCTTGAACTCCGGCAGATACATCGACACCGGATCGTCGAGGTGCAGCCGGCCCTCTTCGTAAAGCATCAGCGCCGCGACGGCCGTGATCGGCTTGGCCATGGACCAGATGCGTGCGATCAGGTCCCTTCGCCAAGGGCTCCTGGTCGCAATATCCGACACCCCGGCGCAGGCGAAGTAGGCAAGTTCGCCATGTCGCGCAACCAGCACCGCGCCCCCGGGCCAAAGCCCGCTGTCCGCGTAGCGCTGCATCCAAGGCTTCAACCGCGAGAGCCGTTCCGGATCAAATCCAAGCCGTGCGGGATCGCGAACCGGCTCTGGTGCAACCTGGCCCATCACATGCCACTCCCTTTCCGGTTGGGCAGTCGCTGAAGGCTATTGAAGTCGCGGTCCCGGCGACGTCCCATATGTTCCCGATCAATATCTCATAAAAAATGCTTGCTGTCATGGATCGCCGTTCGGACCTCTTGCTCAAAAAGCAATCGGGGGCGCGCACCAAACCTGTCGCCTCGTATAATTTATTTCGGTAAGACAATGGCTTAGTCGTGTGTTGCAAAGCCCGTGCGGCCAAATTGGCCGCTACGGAGGTGTGCATGGACGGCGCGAACCAACTGGTAATTCCCTCCCGCCCGTTCGGCGCTCTGATCCCATACGCCCGCAACGCGCGCGCGCATGACGAGGGTCATTTGGAGCTGATTGCTGGCTCGATCCGGGAGTTCGGCTTTAGCAATCCGGTGCTGGTCGACGGGGCGAATGGCATAATTGCCGGCCATGGGCGGGTCATGGCGGCGCGCAAGCTCGGGCTTGGATCTGTGCCGGTGATTGAACTGTCGCATCTGAGCGCGGCGCAGAAGCGGGCCTATGTGCTGGCCGACAACAAGCTCGGCGAGCGGGCCGGTTGGGATCTGGAGATGCTGGCGCTGGAGGTCGGGGATCTGCAGAGCCTTGGTGTCGACATGCTGGATCTCGGGTTCACCGGCAGGGAGCTGGACGATCTGCTTCGGGAACCCGAACGGCGCCGAGGCTCTCAGACGAGCTGGGAAGGGCGCTGTGACGCTCAGGCAGGCTGTCCGTGACAACGCGGATCGGTTTGCGGACCGATTGGTGGCAGTTTTGGCCTATATCCGGGCCAAAGGACACACAGATTGCGTGCGATGGCGGCGGAACTGAACCGCCGTGGGATGAGGACGCGTCGCGGCGGGACGTGGCAGGTGTCGAATGTGACAAATCTTCTGAAGCGGCTAGCTTAGAATGCGCGTTGCAAAGGGCGGAAAGCGGCCCTTCGCCCCAGCCGGCGGGGCCGCTTTTTCAGTTGGTTATTCAGCTCCCATGCCCGCGCGGAATTCCTCCAGCTTGCGTCGCTGGGCTCCCGCTGCATCGAAGTTCCCAGGTGCCAGCCATGCCTCATAGGCCGGCCGGAGCTTTGCCCAGTCCTTGTCGAGCATCGCGAACCATGCAGTGTCGCGGTTTCGGCCTTTCATGATCATATGTTGGTGGAACACCCCCTCGTGCCGGAAGCCGAAGCGCAAGGCCGCCCGTTTGGACGGCAGGTTCTCGTTGTTGCACTTCCATTCGAAGCGGCGATAGCCAAGATCGTCGAAGATATGGCGGGCAAAGAGGAACAGCGCCTCGGTCGCCGCAGGTTTGCGCGACACCAGGGGGCCCCAATAGATATGGCCGATTTCGGCGACCCCGTTCGCCGTATCCATGCGCATGAAGGTCTGCCGCCCCGCGATCTTGCCCGTGATCTTGTCGATCACAGCAAAGAAAATCGGATCCTCGCTGGCGGCGGACTGTTCCACCCAGTTGCGAAACACGTCTCTGTCGGTCGGCGGGACATCGGGCAACCAGCGGAACCGCGCGTCCCCGTCCGGCTGTGCCGAGGCTTCAAACAGGCCTTCGGCATGGCGCGCGGCATCGAGTTTTTCCAGCCGGACGAAACGCCCTTCCATCGGCGGGGTTCGGGGTTTGAGGCGCGGGGTCCACTGGGACAGGTCTTCGGCCATTTCAGGCTCCTTCTTGCAATTCAAATGACGGGCCCGGCAGCCCTCAGGCGTCGGGACCGTCGACGTTTTCCAGCGTTTCGCCTTGACCCACGCGGAGGAAGACATATCGCACGTCATCCCCACCTTGCAGGATCTGTGCGCGGTGGATCACGCGGCGGGGGAAATAGGCGTAATCGCCCGCGCCAAGCTCGAATGACTGTGTCCCGCCCGGGCCATGATCAACCCGGATGCGGCCCGACAGCATATACATGACGCTGTCGAAATCCTTGTGGTGGTGCCACTGGCTCGGCTGGTCCAGCGCGGTCACATGGCATTCGCCGACCCAGAGATCGCCCACCGCAAGCGCCTTGCGCCGAATCTGGCCGGGCGTGATCGGCCCCTCTTCAAGCTCGTCCGCCCGCACGACGCCGATTTCCGTAAACAGTGCCTTGCCCATCCGGTGTCTTTTTGCAGCAATGGTGATCCGCCTCGCATTATTGCAAGCTATTCGAAAAACAGGAGGACAAGTTTTGTCGCGAAACGGACAAACTCACGACGGATCGAGGTGGAGCGTCCTCACCTGCGCCGGAGTCAGCCCGAAGGTGCGGCGGAAGGCGACGCCAAAGGCCGATTGGCTGCCAAAGCCGACTTTGCGCGCAATGCGGGCAATCTCACCGTCTGTCATCAAGAGGACGAAGGCCGCGTTCAGCCGCGCTTGCAAACGCCACTGTCCAAAGGTCATGCCGGTGTCCTGAACGAACAGGCGTGCCAGCGTCCGCGCCGATGCGCCGCACACCTCTGCCCAGTCGTCGAGGGTGCGCGGATCGGCAGGGTCATCCGTGATGGCGCGGGCAAGGCGCGCAAGGCGCGGTTCGCGAAGCTGCGGCAAGCGCGTCATCACGGTCTTGGCACGTCGGATCTCGTCGATGATCAAGGCTACAAGATGTGGGGATCGCCCGTCGATGGGCCAGTCGACCGGCTCGGCGCAGATCGCAAGGATGAGTTCGCGCATGAGAGAACCGACCGTCACGACCCGGGGAGCCGAAGGGATGGCATCGGCGAGGCGGCGGTCGATGAACACCTCACGCATCGCGACTTCGCCTTCCATGCAGATGGAATGCGCGACATCCGCGGGCAGAAACAGCGCCTTCGTGGGGGGAAGCAGGAAGCTGGCCTCCGCAGTTTCGACACGCATCATTCCCGAAATCGCATAGACAAGCTGCGCCTTGGGGTGGCTGTGCATGCCCGACGACAGCCCGTCGGGATAATCCATCGAAAAGCCGACCGCAGCACGATCCGCGCGCTCGTATCGGTCGATCATCGTCTGTCGTTCTGGCGATAAGAACATAGGTTCTGGCGTCATACTGCAAAAGTAATCGCCCACTGGACCCTTGGCAATTGCGCTCGGAACTGGCTCGTGGAAGCATCGCTGCGCAAGGGGTGCGACTGTTGGTTTTGGGCCGAAAGCGACGTTCAATGCCCACGCAGGGTAGATGCCTGAGACCAACGACCTGGCTGCGGGCTTAATGGCCCCCGAGGCCCAGGCCGAACGTGAGGCAATCTCCCGCCGCACCAAGGAGGCGCTGGCCGTGGCCGAGGCGCGCGGGGTCAAGCTCGGCAACCCGAACGGCGCCGGACGCCCTCAAACGCACTGGGAAGGGCGCTGTGGCGCTCAGGCAGGCTGTCAGTGACAACGCCTATCGGTTTGCGGAGGGGCTGGTGCCGGTGTTGGCGGATATCCGGGCGAAGGAGCAGACCGTGCTTCGGGCGGTGGCTGCCGGGCTCAACCGGCGGCGCGTGAAAACCCGTGGTAGCCATTGGCAGGTGCCGAATGTCCGAAACCTTATGGAGAGGCTGACACGAGCAGAACTGACCACTGGTCTCTCGTGAAAGACCCACCTTGTGGAACGGCAAGCGATCAGGCGCCTCGGACAGAATTTCGGCCATCGATGATCTTGTGGATCACGTGCGCTAGTGCTTTGTGCTTCGGCGCGGGACAGTCGTCATGCGTCTCGATGCGTGCCGTGTGCTTGTCCAGGTCGATTTTGCCGGTGCCTTCGGGCACAGGACAGTGCGGCTGGACCTCGCCTCAAATGACATGCCCTGCGGAAAGATCGGCGGAGCCCAGCACTGAATCGAGAAACGCCTTCAGAGCCACGTTTTGATCGTCCTTGCGCCAGACAATACTCAAGGGAATTGTCACCGCGGGAGCCGCCAAGGGGCGAAATACCACACCGGGAAGCGCCAGTCGCTGCAGGGCAACAGGAACGAGCGCAATGCCCACACCGGCCGCGACGAGGCTGACGATGGTGGACAGTTTTGACGCTTCCTGCGCGATGGATGGCGTGAAGTCGGCGCGTGCACAGAAATTACGGATGGTCTCGTGCAGCAATGAGGCAATCGGTTGCGGGAAGTATACCCATGACTCGGATCGCAGTGCTTCCGGTCCAATGATTTCAAGTGATGTCAGGGGATGCCCATTGGGCAAGGCCACAACAAGCGTGTCCATTGCGACGACCGCCTGGTTCAGCCCGCCAGAAATGTTTCTGGGCGCATAGAGCAGACCCACGTCCAATTTCTTCTTGTAAATCAGATCCGGCTGCATATCGCTGTTCAGCTCGGTCAATTTAAGTTCCACTTCGGGATGTTGTTGGCGAAAATCACGAACGACGTTCGGCAGAAATCCGAAGATGGCCGAACTCGAACATCCGACCCGGATCGTTCCCGCTTCGCCGATATGTGCCCTCTGGGCAGCGGAAATGGCCTCTGATGTCGCTTCAACCACCCTTCGGGCATAGTGAAGAAACACCGTCCCGGCGGGGGTGAGGGAGATGCGCCTTTGATCCCGGTTGAATAGAGTGACGGCCATTTCCTCTTCCAGACGGCGGATCTCCCGGCTCAGATGCGGCTGAGCCGTGTTCAATCGTTCTGCAGCCCGCGAAAAACTCAATTCTTCGGCGACAGCAATAAAGAACCTCAAGTGCCGATGTTCCATCATTTGCTCCTGGCTTACGCTTCCATACCTAATGCGTCTGTCATCGGCATCCAACAAGTATTGGACGCCAGATGGCCCCCGGATCACTGTGAAATCCAGGGTTTGACGCGTGCGGCGAACCGCATTGCATGATCAGAAGGCAAGTTCAATGCGTCCAGTGAACCATTCCAAAAACAGCCGGAAGCCGCAGTCCGATGACCGGATTCCGATCAGGGTCGCTGGTGTGCAGATCTCAATTTTCGTGGTGGGAGGATATGAATGAGCTTCACTTTGAACGTCAATGGCTCGATGCACGAGGTGAACGCGGACGCCGATACGCCGCTTCTTTGGGTGATCCGCGACATCATCGGTCTGACCGGGACCAAGTATGGCTGTGGCATTGCGATGTGCGGAGCCTGCACGGTCCATGTGGATGGCCAGGCGAAACGGTCGTGCGTGACGCCGGCCGGTAGCGTCGCTGGCGCTGCGATCACGACGATCGAAATGCTGTCGGAGCAGACCGAAGGGCGCGCGGTGCAGGCGGCCTGGCTGGAGGCTGAGGTCATTCAATGCGGATATTGCCAGTCTGGCCAACTCATGCAGGCCGCGGCCCTGCTTGCAGCCGAACCCACCCCGGATGATGCCACGATAAATGCCGTGATGTCTGGAAACCTGTGCCGATGCGGGACCTATGGGCGCATTCGCCAGGCGATTCATCTTGCCGCCGCCGATCTTGCAACCAAGGGGTCAAATTGATGGACATCCAGCACGGGAACGGATCAAGGATCAGCCGACGCGGTTTCCTGTTCACGGCCGGGTTCGCGGCCGGAGCTTTGGTGATGGGCATCATACCGGCGGCGCCGGCCGCGGCCCAGGATGCGAAGGCCTTCGCGCCGAACCAGTTTCTGCGCATGGAGACCGACGGATCTGTCACGCTGATCCTGCCATTTGCCGAAATGGGTCAGGGCATTCTGACCGGTTGCGCCATGCTGATTGCAGAGGAATTGGAGGTCGACCTCGCGTCTGTGCGGGTCGAACTCGCGCCGGGCGATGACGGGCTTTATGGGAGCCCGCTTTTCGGAGATCAGATCACCGGCGGCTCCGGCTCGATGATGGGGGGATGGATTTCGCTGCGCCGGGCCGCCGCTGCAGCGCGCAGCATGATGATCGCTGCGGCGGCGCAAAAATGGACGGTCGATCCAACAACCTGCCGTGCTGAGCTTGGGCAAATTCTGCATCCCGACGGGCGCGTGCTGAAATATGGGGAACTGCTCGGTGCCGCCGCGGCCATCCCGGTTCCGCAGGATGTTGCGCTGAAAACGGGGCCCTGGCGCGTTCTCGGGCAATCTGCGCATCGCCTTGACACCCCGGCGAAGGTGAACGGAAGCGCCATCTATGGCTGCGATGTCCGCCTGCCCGGCATGGTATTCGCTGCGGTCGCCAATGCGCCGGTCATCGCTGGCAAGCTGATCTCCGTCGATCCTGCCCCGGCCTTGGTGGTGAAGGATGTTCTGCGCGTCATACCCTTGGACACATCCGTCGCCGTGGTTGCCAGCCATACCGGGGCAGCACTCAAGGGATTGGCGGCGCTCTCCCCGACTTGGGACCAGACCGCAGGCCGTGCGATATCGACCGAAGCGCTGATCGCGGCGAGTGACCGTGCCTTGACGGGGCCATCCGTCCAGGCCCTTGAAAAGGGCGATGTCCTTGCGGCAATGCACAGCGCGGCCAAGATTTACGATGCGACCTATCGGTTGCCAATGCTGGCGCACGCCGCAATGGAACCGATCAATTGCACGGTCGCGGTGGGGGAGAAATCTTGCGAGCTTTGGCTGGGCACTCAGGTGCCCGGACATGTGCGCAAGGTGGCCGCCGCAACCGCTGGCCTGCCGGAAGAGAATGTGCGCGTGAACTCGCATCTCATCGGCGGCGGGTTCGGCCGGAAGCTGGAGACCGATTGGATTGCGCAGGCCGTCGAGATTGGCAAGGCGGTGGGTGCGCCGGTCAAGGTGATGTGGAGCCGTGAGGAAGATATGCGCAACGATGCCTATCGTTTCCACAACCACAGCCGTGTGCAGGTCGCTCTCGACGCCGCGGGGGAAGCCGTGGCATGGCATCACCATGTGGCGGCGCCCGGCGTGATGTTCCGCTTTCTGCCGGGCTATACCCGGGACGGGGTGGACCTCGATGCGGTGGACGGCGCAGCCGCGCCCTACACTATTGCCAATCAACGCGTGGATTTCGTGCGAAGCGAAGCGCCTTCGGGGTTGATGACGGGCAACTGGCGTGGTGTTGGGCCAACCCGGAACTGGGTCATCACGGAAGGCGTGGTCGATGACATCGCGCGGATGGCAGGAGCCGACCCTCTGGCGTGGCGTCGTCAACGGCTGACTGAACCGCGCCTTCGGGCGGTGCTTGACCGGCTGGAATCTGAAGCCGGCTGGAGCAATCCAAAGGTCGCGGGCCTTGGGCGCGGGGTCGCCCTGGGCTCCGGTTTCGGCAGCCACATCGGTGCCGTGGCCGAAGTCACCGTCGACCCTGAAGGGTTCGTTCGCGTCAGCCATGTCACCTGCGTCATCGACTGCGGCCTCGCGATCAACCCGGTCCTCGTGACCCAACAGCTTGAAGGAAGTATCGTTTTCGGTCTGACCGCTGTCCTGTTCGGCAAGGTTACGGTGCATGGCGGGCGGATCGACCAGTCGAACTTCCACGACTATCGGCTTCTGCGCATGGCAGAGATGCCGGGCATGAAAACCGTCATCCTCGACGCGACGGGGGAACCCGGTGGCGTTGGAGAGCCGGGAACGGCGGTGATCATGCCGGCGGTCCTGAATGCGATTGCCGATGCAACGGGGGAGCGTATCCGAACCTTGCCGATCGATCCCCGGAGAGTGCCAAGCATCCGTCTGGAGGGGCAAGCATGAGACGTCTTTTCCGTTTTGGCGCATCCCTTGCGTTGGCTTGCCACGCATCCGTCAGCATGGCGCAAGAGAGTTTGCGCAGCCCGTCCGACTTTGCCTCCATCGAAGATCAGGCCGCACGTTCGGCCGCGATCTTCATGGAAGCCGGGCGGGTGATCACCGGTCCAAGGTGCATGAACTGCCATCCCGCGACCCGCTCACCGACGCAGGGGGATGACCTACACCCCCATGTGCCGCCGGTCATGGCGGGAGAGAGCGGGCTGGGGGTGCCGGGGTTGCAATGCTCGGCCTGTCATGGATCGGACAACCTCCCGCTGCGCGGCGCGTCGATCGGAAGCGTCCCCGGAAATGACCACTGGCGTCTCGCGCCGCCCAGCATGGCGTGGCAGGGTCTGTCGGTCAGTCAGATCTGCGACAGCATCAAGGACAGGGCGCGCAACGGCAACCGCTCCCTGGCTGATATCAAGCACCACTTGGCCGAGGACCCGCTGGTGGGCTGGGCTTGGGACCCGGGACAGGGCAGGAACCCTGCTCCGGGGACGCAGAAAGAGTTCGGCGCCCTGATCGAGGCATGGATCGAAACCGGGGCTGCCTGTCCGAAGGGCTGACGGCGTGAGGGCCACGATGGCCCTCACATCTTCACGGCTGCTGGAAATCCGTGGAAACGGAAAGGTCCCGCCATTTCGCCAGTATGGCGCGGTCCGAGGCATGTTTAGCCTCGATTGCGGCAACCGTGTCGCTGCCAAGCGGCAGTCGGACGGGCGGGTTCGGGGCTTCGGCGAAGGCAACAAGAACTTCGGCAAGCCGTGCCGGGTCCCCGGGCTGGTTGTGGCTGAGCTCTGCCGCGATCCCGCGCACCCGGCCAGCGGTCGCATCATAGTCGGCGATCCGCGACGGGCTGACGCTCAACGACGAGGCATCGAGAAAATCCGTGCGGAAATAGCCGGGTTCGACGACCGTCACATGGATTCCCAAGGGCGCGAGTTCGTCGTGCAAGGCCTCGGACAGGCCTTCGACGGCGAACTTGGTCGAGGAATAGATCCCGAACCCCGCCGCCCCGCGATATCCGCCAATCGAGGATATATTCAGGATACGCCCGTTCCGGGCGCGCCGCATATGCGGCAGGATCGCCCGCGTCACGTTCAGAAGGCCGAAAACATTGGTACGGTAGACGGCCTCGACCTCGGCGGAGGTGGACTCTTCGACGGCGCCCATCAGACCGTAGCCCGCATTGTTCAGCAAGACGTCGACGGAGCCGAACTGCTGCACGGCGGCGTCAGCGGCGGCAAGGGCGGCTGCACCGTCCGTGACATCCAGCGCAAGCGCCAGCAGGTTGGGATGTGTCCCCAGCCGGTCGATGACGGCTTTGGGGTTGCGGCCGGTGGCGACAACCGTGTCGCCCCGAGAAAGCGCGCGCTGCGCCACCAAGGCGCCAAAACCACGCGACGCCCCTGTGATGAACCAGGTTTTCATTCCGGCATTCCTTTGTTGATTTCGGGATGCGCTGGTGCCGGGATCGTCCGGCACCGGCAGGGTTGTTGACCAGGCCTCGAGATTGCCGCTCAACTGGCTGTTGCGGCCTGTTGGTCGAAGGGGAGACGTCGGTCAGGCGCCGAACTCCGTGGCAAAGCGCAGCTCCATGTCGCGAGCAAGCAGCTGGGGAAAGCGGTCGAGCATCGCCCTTGTGTAGTCTTGCGCGAAATGCGCTTCGAGGTCGGCCTTGCTGCGCCAGGTCTCGTAGAGGATCCAGGCGTCGGGATCGGCGTTGTCGCGGTGCAAACGGTAGGCGATGGCGCCTTCTTCCTTGAGGCTGGGAGCAATCAATGCGCGAAGGCCGTCGCCGAGGATCTCGGACATTCCGGGTTTTGCCGTCAGGCGGGCGACGACGGTCAAGGCCTCAGCCTGGGGGGAGGGAGGCGGGTAGTGCGCCTCCCAGCTTGCATCAGGCTCGGTGGCGAGGCGCCAGAAGACATCGGCAACTTCGGCCGCCTCGCGAGAGCCTTGGCCGACCAAAGTGGCCACGGTGGCCGTCGCGATGCGGATGCCGGACGCGGCCAGCGGCTCGGCGAGGGCCTGCACGATATTGCGCAATGCGGCCTTTCCAACGCCAAGGCTGGCATAGCTTGCATGCGGGACCACGCCCAGCCCGCCGCCGGTGACAAGGATCGTACCGCCGCGCTGGCCGAAGAGGGAAACGGCTTCCCTGATACTGTACAGCCCTGCGCCCACGTTGATCGCCAGATCACTGTCGATCTGCGCGTGCGTCATGCTGAACAGATCCTGCTGCCGCACGACGGCCGCGTTGAAGTGGACGGTTCCCAGACCACCCGTCAGCTCTTCGGCCGTGCGCATGGCGGCTTGCAGGCTTGCAGGGTCGGTGGCGTCGGCAGGGACGGCGTGGGCCGTGATCCCCTCGGCCGCAAGGTCCGCCACAAGCGGCGCGAGGTGCGCCGCGCTGCGGCTGGTCAGGACCACGGTCCAGCCCTCGCGACCGAACCGCCGTGCGACGGCCTGGCCTATGCCGGGGCCAGCACCGATGATCATGATCGAATTCTTCATCGAGAGATTCCTTTCGTGACAGGATTGGTCGCCCGCTGTGTGGCGGGTTCGACCAGGGGAGGGGCCTCGGTCAGAGGACTTCAGCCAGCTCGATCAAGTTGCCGAACGGGTCGGCGAAAAAGGCCAGCTTCCGGCTGATCGCGGGCAGGACGAAGGGTTCGGTGACGATGGTGACGCCGCGCGCGCGCAGCTTGGCGACTGTCGCCTCCACGTCGGACACGTTCAGGCAGAAGTGGTGGTAGCCCGCATATTTCAGACTGTCGCCCAGGTCGGTATAGGGGCGCGTGTCCTGAGGCGCGGGTTCGCCGCCGCCGAGGATTTCGATGTAGAAGTGATCGTCATTCGGCGGCGCCAGATAGGCCAGCTTTTCATCGGCATAGTCCCATTCGGCAACGATGCGGAAGTCCAGCTTTCCGACGTAGAAGTCTTTCGCCGCGGCGAGTTCCGGGGTGCGGATCGCCACGTGATGGCCGCGCATGTCTGCGAAGGCCGAAGCCGTGTTGGCGGTGGGGGGGACGAAGTCGGGCATCGTGATCTCCTGTAAATTTCGGGCCATTGGTGGCCGGTGATCACAATTTGCGCTTTCTCGACTCGTTTTATTAGCGCAATAGTGTTCCAGTCACTCATGAGCAAAAATCAGCAATGCGCGCATCTGACCTGACCGAACTTGCCGCTTTCGACGCCGTCTCGCGCCTGCGCAGTTTTCGCCGTGCGGGAGAGGAGCGGGGTGTCACAGCCTCGGCAATCAGCCATGCGGTCAGCAACCTCGAGGCGCGTGTCGGCATCCGCCTGTTGCACCGCACCACGCGCAGCGTGTCGCTGACCGATGCAGGCGCGATGCTGATGGCACGGCTGACGCCCGCGTTTGCCGATATCAACGGGGCAATGGATGCCCTGAACCAGTTCCGCGACACGCCCTTCGGCAAGGTGCGGATCAATGCGCCCAACTCGATCGCTCCCTTCGTCTTCGGTCCGGTCATGGGCCCGCTTCTGGCGCGAAACCCGAACTTGCAACTGGAGATCGTCGCCACTGACCGATTGGTCGATATCGTCGCCGAGGGGTTCGATGCCGGGATCCGTCTGGGCGAAAGCCTGCGCGACGGCATGACCGCCGTGCGGATCAAGCCGGGTCTGCGGTTTGCGGTGGTGGGTTCGCCAGACTATTTCGCGCAGAATCCGCCACCGCCGCATCCTGCGGCCCTTCGCTTGCACAGCTGTATCCGCAATATTTATCCAAGCGGGGCTGCCTATGCCTGGAGTTTTTCCAAAGGGGGGCAGGTGGTCGATTTCGACTCCACCGGGCCACTGGCCCTGGACGACCACGAGCTGATGGTCGCGGCGGCACTCTCCGGCTCTGCCTTGGCCTATGTCTGGCACGAGAGGGCACGGCCCCATCTGGAGAGCGGCCGCCTTGTCGAGTGTCTGTCAGACTGGTGTCAGGCGGAGGATTGGCTGTATCTTTACTATCCATCGCGCCGGCATATGTCGGCTGGCCTCCGTGCCGTGGTCGAGGCCTTGCGCGCAGGGTCGGGCGCAGGATGAACGGCCGACCCGCGATTGCCCGCCGGGAGGGTCAGGCAGTGGCAGGCGGTGATCGTCAGGAATCCTCTGGCGCGGTTGGCTCAGGAGTGGCCTCGCAAAGGGCGGAAGGCTGCCTGACATTGGTGCGCGGAGAAATGTCCTGCGACATCAGGTCTTCGCCGACTTGGACCGGCGCCGTCACACGGCACGCGATCCACACTGGGACAGGGCACATCCGCCTTGGCCGTCTACTCGTCAGGCAATGGGTCTGCAGCGGGATCGCGCATGTTGTGCAGGGCGCCGAGGGGCCTGCGCATTCCCATGCCATGCGACATGCGAAGCAGGCGCGACAAAAGGCCGGGACCCGATGTCCTGGCCCCGTCGACGAATCTGATATCCGTCTCAAGACGCGCGCGCTGCATATGTTCGATGGCAATTGGGTTCATGTCGTATGTGGGATACATTTTCCGGGCCTCGATTCCTTGGTGCGGCCAGTTTGAGCCGGTTGCGCAAGGCGGGCGGCATGGGGCCGTAATGGAAACGCAATATCGGGATCGCGCGGGCGGACCGCTGCTTGAAATGCGCGTTCTGGGCGTGCCGCAGTTCCGGCGGATTGACGGCTCGTTGGTGCGGATCGCAGAGCGTCGGCATCAGGCGCTCCTGGTGTTTCTGGCGCTGCATCCGGGCGCCCCGGTGTCGCGCGATCGGCTTGTCGATCTGTTCTGGCCGAATGCGGCGGCGGGCGCCGGGCGCGCCAGCCTTCGACAGGCCCTGAGCACCCTGAGGCGGGCGCTTGGCCCAGAGGTCGCGGCCCTGGTCCTTGCCACGCGGGACACTGTGGCACTTCAGGCCTCAGGCGTGCAAACCGACCTGGGCCTGTTGCACGAGAGGTCCGCGGAGGGCTTGCCCGCCGAGGTGACGCTCCTTGAAGGCTTGACCGGTTTTTCCACAGACTTCGATGCCTGGCGCGCAGCCGAGCAGGCCGCGGTGTCCGACCTCTTGCGCCAGCGGCTTGGCGCTTTGGCGGAAGAGGCTGCGGGGCGGCGTCAGTTCGGCGTGGCGGCGCGGCTTCTGGGGCAGGCCTTGCAGATCGACCCTTTCGATGAGGCGGCTCACCGCCGCATGATGGCGCTTCACGCCGCCCAAGGAAGGCATGCCGAGGCGCTTCGCCACTACGAGCGGCTTCGGGCGATGCTGCAGGAGGAATTGGCCGAAGCGCCCGAGCAGGCGACGCAGGACCTGGCAAGGTCCATCCGCGCCAAGCGGCAGGAACGGGGGAGGGCGGACGCCGGCGCAGGGCCCTCTTCGTCGCATCCGCCGGGCCTTGCGGGTCGCGCCCCGCCTCCGACGCGCTATGCCCGCAGCGGGCGTCACAACATCGCCTATCAGGTGACCGGGGAGGGGCCGGTTGACCTTATCCTCGTTCAGGGTTGGGTTTCCCATCTCGATTTTGCCTGGACCCATCCCGCCATCGTCCAGTTCCTTGACCGACTGGGCAGCATCGCCCGGCTGATCCGGTTCGACAAGCGCGGGACCGGGCTTTCCGACCGCGATGTGGGTCTGCCGGACCTGACCGAGCGGATGGAAGACTTGGTCGCGGTCATGGATGCGGCCGGGTCGCGGCGGGCTGTGCTTCTGGGCACCTCGGAAGGGGGCGCTCTGACCATGTTGTGCGCAAGCGCCTATCCCGACCGGATTGCGGGGCTCGTTCTTTATGGGGCCTATGCCAGGGGGCTTTGGGCGGAAGACTACCCCTGGGCCAAGACGCCGGCCCAACTGGAGGCCGAGCTCGCAGCCCTTGCGCGCGAATGGGGTGGGCCGTTCGATCTGGGCAACGGGGCGCCAAGCCTGGACGGGAATGCCGCCGAGCGGGATTGGTTCGCCGCGTTCAGCCGGGCTGCGGCCAGCCTGCAGGACGCGGTCGTCCTCTGGCGCTGGGGGGCTGAAACCGATCTTCGCGACATGCTGAGCGCCATCCGCGTGCCAACGCTCGTGCTTCATCGCAGCGGCGACCGTTGGGTGAAGGTCGAAGAGGGACGCTATCTTGCCGAGAGGATTCCGGGCGCAAGCTATGCCGAGTTTCAGGGCGTCGATCACCTGATCTGGGCCGGGGACAACCGGGCGATCCTCGATGCAGTCGCGCGGTTCATCGAGGATCTTGGGGCAAGGGAGGTGTGAGCATAGCATCACCGGGCGCAAAGCGGTCGTTCGGCGTCGAAACCCTTACGACCGCTTCGTCGTTTCCGTCAGGCCAGGACGTCCTGCAGACGCACCGGGGCGCCCAGTTTCAGCGACCTTGTGGCGGCTTCGGCCATGGCCAGGGCTGCGACACCATCGGCGAGGGTGACGGGCAAGGCGGTGCCGGCATCGGCGGCGCTGACGAAGGCCGCCCATTCGGCCTTGTAGGCGGGCATGTAGCGTTCCAGGAAGAAATAGGTGGGCTTGGCGCCGGTGACCCCTGCGGTCGTCGATTTGACCAGGGTGTTTTCCAGCATGTTCTGTGCCTGCAGCAGGCCCTCGGACCCCAGAAGCTCGACGCGCTGGTCGTAGCCATAGACCGCCCGGCGCGAGTTCTTGATGACGGCGATGCGGCCATCGTCATAGGTCAGGGTGACCACGGCGGTATCCACGTCCCCGGCCGCGCCGATGGCCGGATCGACGATTGAGGCGCCCACCGCCGAAACTTGGGCCGGAGCCGCACCCATCAGGAAATTCGCCATGTCGAAGTCGTGGATCATCATGTCGCGGAAGAGACCGCCCGAGACCTTGATATAGGCGACCGGCGGCGGCGCGGGGTCGAAGGAGGTGATCGCCAGCAGCTCGGGCTTGCCGATCTCGCCCTTGTCGAGCGCGGCTTTCAGGGCGGCGAAGTTGGGGTCGAAACGGCGGTTGAAGCCGATCATCACCGGCCGACCGTTCTGGGCCACGACCTTCTGGCAGGCCTGGGCGCGGGCCAGCGACAGATCGACCGGCTTTTCGCACAGGACGGCCTTGCCGGCGGCGGTGGCGCGCTCGATCAGGTCGGAATGGGTGTCGGTGGAGGTGGCGATCAGGACGGCGTCGATGCCTGGGTCGGCCAGGATGGCCTCGGTCGTGCGCGCCTCGGCCCCGTATTGGGCGGCCAGCTTGGCGGCGGCCTCGGTGTTGATGTCCGACACGGCGACGAGCCGGCTGCCGGGGTTGGTGGAAATGGCGGTGGCATGGACGCCGGCGATTCGGCCGGCGCCGAGGAGGGCAGTGTTCAGCATGGGATTTCCTTGGAGATCAAAGGCCAAGCGCGGATTTGAAGGCGTCAAATTCGGCGTCGGGCCAGGGGACGTTGTGTTGCCTTTCGGGATAGGCGCCGGTGTTCACATCGGCGATGAATTCCTTGAAGGCTGCGACCCGTTCCTGGTGCAGGCGGGCATATTCGGCGGCAAAGTTGCGGTAGGTCTTGGCGTGGCGCGGTTTGTGGCCGGAGGTACAGCCCAGAACATCCTCGGCGAAGAGGTACTGCGCGTCGGCGCCGGGGCCAGCCCCCATCCCGAGCATGATCATCGGCGTGTGTTTCGAGATGAGCTCACCCAGGCGATCCGGCACGACCTCCAGTTCCGCGCCAAAGCAGCCGATGGCTTCCAGCCGTTTGACATGGTCCCAGACGGCGCGGGCCTCCTCGGCGGTCTTGCCGACGGCGCGCCAGCCGGTCCAGGTGATATAGCTCGGGATCAGGCCGACATGGGCCACGATCGGCACATGGTTGTCACAAAGCACCTTCTGGATCTCGAGCGAGGCCGCGCAATAGAAGCAGTCGCCCCCCATCGCGGTGAACTTGAAGGCGGCGCGCAGATAGTCTTCGGCGGTGGCAAGGCCGCCATAGGGGCCGAACGGCAAGCCGACCTGGACAAAGCAGCGTCCCGCCGCCTCGCGCATTTCGGGTGAGAAGAAGCGGCTTTCGATCGAGAGCATGTGAATGCCTGCCGCATCGGCGGCTGCGGCCTCTTCCAGCGTGGTCACATAAAGCATCGAGATCTTTTCGCCGCGCGCCTTCATGGCGCGGATGTCGGCGACGTTCGGGCGTTTGTGGAACTGGACCATGATTACACCGAAAACGCGCTGCGGAAGGCTTCGAGGGCGGCTTCGTCATCGCCCGCCGCGAAGGCCTCCATCCCGACCGGGCCGGTGTATCCCAGGGCCTTCAGCGCCCGGGCCACGCCCGCATAGTTGATTTCGCCGGTACCGGGTTCGCAGCGGCCCGGATTGTCGGCCACCTGCACTTCGCCGATCCAGGGCAAACAGGCCTCGCACCAGCGGACCAAGTCCCCCTCGCCGATCTGGGTGTGATAAAGGTCGAGATTGATGCGAAGCTGAGGCCGGTTGACCGCAGAGACCAGACCCAGAACGGCAGCGGTGGACCCGAAGGGGCAGCCGGGGTGATCGATGGGGTTGAGGTTTTCCAGGGTGAAGACCTGGCCCGAAGCCTCGGCCAGATCGCAGAGGCGGTGCAGGGTGTCGCGGGCGCGCTGCTCCATCCCGGGGGCAAAGGCGCCGATATGCGGGATCGGGATGCCCCTGTCGCCAAGGCCGGTGCCATGCAGGTTCAGGCGATGGACGCCCAGACGCTTTCCGACCTTCGCCGTCTCGGCGGCGGAGGCGAGCAGCATCTCGCAGCCTTCGGCGTCGGTCAGACGGCCTTCGAGATACCCGTTCATGATGGTGAAGGTGGCGCCGGTGGCTTCGAGCCTGGCCAGGTCCCAGGTCGGCCAGTTCCACAGGCCGACGCCGAAACCCATCTCTTTCAGACGGGCGGCGCGCCAGTCGATCGGGCGGTCGCGCCAGAGCATTTCGGCGCAGGCGGCAAGTTGGAACGTCATGTCACACCTCGATATAGACTTGGCCGTCTTCGACCTTGACGGGATAGGCGCGCAGGTTGATGCAGGCCGGGGCACGCTTGGCCTCGCCGGTGCGGTAGTCGAAGACACCATTGTGCTTGGGGCATTCGATGGTGAAATCCATCACGAGCCCGTCCGCCAGATGCACCTTTTCGTGGCTGCAATGGCCATCGGTGGCATGGAAGGTATCCTCGGGCGATCTGTAGATGCAGAAGGACTGGCCGCCGTGGTCAAAGCGGATCAGATCCTCAAGATCGATGGCATCGGTGGCACAGGCATTAATCCAGGTGGGCATGGTCTTTTCCTTGGGTTTGGGCGCCGTGGCCCCCGGGGTTCGGGGGGCCAAGGCAGGGCCAGTCGGGGCGATCCTTCTGGCGGGGAGAGGGTTCAGGCGGTTGCAGCGACAGGCGGATGACCGTCATGGCTTGCCATGTAGGTCTCGATCTGGGCTTCGAGGTCGGCCATGGTCTCACCCCCGGCCATCAGGTCGGTGATCTGTTCGCGCGTCCGTTCGCCCTTGCGGAAATCGGCGGCGACGGCGCCACGGATCAGCACGGCGAAGTGGTCGCCCACGGCCATGGCATGCATGACCTGATGGGTGATGAAGATCACCGCAAGCCCGCGCTTCTTCGCCTCGTTCACGATCCGCAGGACATGGGTGGCTTGCTTCACCCCCAAGGCGGCGGTCGGTTCATCGAGGATCAGCACGCGGGCGCCGAAGTGGACAGCGCGGGCAATGGCAAGCGCCTGGCGTTCGCCGCCCGACAAGCCGCCCACCAGCCGGTCGCCGTCGTCGATGCGGGTGATGCCGAAGTTCTGCACCGCCTTGACCGCGATCTCGTTGGCCTTCTTGCGGTCGTAGATCTTCAGGGGCCCGAACCAGCGCGTCGGCTCGCGGCCGACAAAGAAGCTGCGGCCGATCGACATCAGGGGAAAGGTGCCGCCGAACTGGTGGACGGTGGCGATGCCGTGGTCGGCGGCCTCTCTGGGGTTCCGGAAGAGGACCGGCTTGCCGTCCATCACCATCTGGCCCGAGGTCGGCTGGTGAACCCCCGAGAGCAGGCGGATCACGGTGGACTTGCCCGCGCCGTTGTCTCCCAGCAGGCAGAGAACCTCGCCCGCCTTCACCTCGAGGTTGATGTCATGCAGCACATCGATCGGGCCGAAGCTCTTGTTGATGCCTTGCAGGGAAAGGATCGTCGCGCCCATCACTTGGCCCCTTTCTTGGGCGCATAGGACAGCGCCATCTTGCGGAAGGTGTTGTTCATCAGGACCGCGACAAGTAGCAGCACGCCGATGATCAGCGACGACCAGTTGCGGTCGAAATTGGTATAGTAGATGCCCTGGTTGACGATGGCGAAGGTGATCGTGCCGAAAAAGATCCCGATGATCGACCCGAAACCCCCGGTCAGCAGCACACCCCCCACCACCACCGAGATGATGGCGTTGAAGATGAAGCTTTGCCCGCCCGCGACCTGCGCCGAGTTGTAGAGCATCGCCTGGCACATCCCCACAAAGGCGGCAGAGGTGGCGGACAGCACGAAGAGGATGATCGTCATCCGCTCGGTCGGGATGCCGGCGTTGCGGGCGGAAACCTTGTCGCCCCCCATCGCGAAGATCCAGTTCCCGAAGCGCGAGAAATGGACGAAGTAGATATAGGCGACCGCGATGACCAACCACCACAGGACCATGGCCTGCACCTGGCCCCCCCAGACGAAATTGCCGAACAGCGCCTTGGCCGGGCCCTCGACCTTGAGGGCGACGCTGGTGGATTTCGTGATCAGAACCGTCAGACCGAGGACGACGCCCTGCACGGCAAAGAGGCTGCCCAGCGTGACGATCAGCGAGGGCACGGCCGTCTTGATCACCAGATAGCCGTTCAAAAGCCCGATCAGGACGCCAAAGGTCAGGGTCACGGCGATGCCAAGCCAGATCGGCATGCCGTAATGGCCGGAAATCACCGCGACGGTCATGGCACCGAAGGGGACCATGGCACCGACGGAGATATCGAGCTCTCCGGCGATCATCAGAAGGCCGACCGGGATGGCGATGACGCCCAGGTTGGCGGCGACGTTCAACCAGCTGGCCATGCCCGCGGGCTGCAGAAAGGTCAGCCCACCGAAGACGCCAAAGAAGGCGAGGACGGCGATCAGGCCAAGGAAGGCCCCGGCTTCGGGACGGCGCAACAGGCCGCCCAACAAGGAATTGCTGTTCATGGAGCTCCCCCGGATTTCGGATGCGGCCCGCCGCCCGAGCGGCGGGCCAGGGTCAGAGGCTTAGCGGGCGCCTTTCTTCACACCGGCCAGCGTGGCGTCGATGTTGGAGGCGTCCACGATGCCCGGGCCGGTCAGTACGGGGAAGGTCGGCAGCGAGGTGCCGAAGTCGATGGCAGAGGCCAGCAGGCTCACCGCAAGGTAGGATTGCAGGTAGGGCTGCTGGTCGATGGCATATTGCTGGGTTCCGCCCTTGATGCGGTCCAGACCGGCCTGGTTGAGGTCGAAGGTCCCCAGCATGGTCTTGCCGGTCTTGCCGGCCTGCTCGATGGCGATGGCGGCGCTGTCGGCATCGCCGGCCGAGATGGTGATGACGCCGTCGATCGTGTCATCCTTGATCATCTCGGCCTTGATCGCCTCGGCCACGGCGGTCGGGTCGCCGAAGGAGGTCGAGGGCAGCGGCAGCTGCGCGCCCTTGCCCCCGGCGGCGGTGATGCCGTCGATCACGCCCTTGCAGCGCGCCTCGATATTGGCGGTGCCGGGCAGGGTGTTGATGCACAGGACGTTCTTCTGGCCATGGCTGCCGAAATAGGCGCCACCGGCCTGGCCGGCCACATATTCATCCGACCCGACATAGTTGATCGCGCCCAATTCCCTGGCCTTGTCGGCGCCGCCCGCATTCATCAGGATGACCTTGATGCCAGCCGCGACGGCCTGCTTGATCGCCGGATCTTCGGCGTCGGTCACCCAGTCCGGGATCACCAGCCCGTCGACTTTCTGGCTGATCGCGGTCTGGATCAGCTGCACCACGTCCGGGGCGAAATTGTCGTAGTTGACCAGGCGCAGGTAGTTGACCGAACCGCCATTGGCGACAACCGCCGGGGTCGCATCGTCGATCCCCTTCTTGATGATGTTCCAGAACGCGTCGTCATTGGAGCCGCCGATCACGGCGATGGTGGCGGCATTGGCGGTGGTGGCCATCAGGGCCATCACGGCAGTTGCCTTGATGAGGGTCTTCACGCGTGTCATGTCTGTCTCCTCCCATTTGCCTTGCGGCTGTTTTTGAAACCTTGGTTTCAGGCGAGGGCGTCCGCTCCCGGATCGCCCGTACCAGCAGCACCCTGTCTCCTGCAGGACGCCGACGGATCTTTGAATTTCAGGGGTTGGCCCCAGCTTCACTTGGCGGCGTTCAGCCGGGCCTTCTTCTTCTGGAAGCGGGCCTCCATCCGGGCCTCGCCTTCCTTGCTGCCGTCGTGCCAGTAGCCGAACCACTTATCGAGCGGGATCAGCCCGTCACCGCCGTAGTTCACCTCGAAGTATTTGTGGTGCAGGTAATGGGCATAGGCGTGGCTGTGCAGCGGGGTGTCCTCGGTGATCTCCAGCTTGTCGAAACCGATGTGCCCGTTGACCGCGCCGAAGCCGGCCGAATGCAACTGGAACAGCGCCACGATCGGGTTGGACGGGATGATCAGGTGCCAGAAGGCCACGGCGTGGTAGAGAAAGCCTTCCACCGGATGCATCGACAGCGACGACCAGGGCGAGGGATTGACCGAGTTGTGGTGAACCGAATGCACCCATTTATACAGGAACGGCGTGTGGATCAGGCGGTGGATGCAGAAGAAATGCACCTCGTGGATGGCCGGGACCATGAGGGTCAGGATGGCGAGGTAGACCGGATGGTCGGCCCAGGTCAGCCAGGGCACATAGCCCTTGGCGAAGGCATGCAGGAAGATGACCTCCACCAGCGTCCACAGCGGGATCGAGAAGCAGAAGGACCGCAGGAAGTTGTCGATGTTCTGGCTCTTGAACCAGAACACGTCCGAGGGTTGGTCAGACGGGAACTTTCCGTTGTATTTGAAGCGGGTGCCCTGCTTGCGGCGGACATACCAGAACAACTCGACCGAGCCATACATCACGAAGATCGCCGCCGCATTGACCGCGTAAAGCCAGAGGGCCCAGCCCCAGGACAGGCTCTGCATCACCGCGACCGGCGGCACGACATAGGCCCAGTACAGCAGCGTCGTCGCCATGTGGAAGGCATTCCACGGCCAGACATAGCCGATCAGGAAGTGCAAAAATTTCAACGGGCTGAACGGCCAGGCCCAGCTGGAGGCTGTCTGGAGCGGCGTGCTGGGTGCCCAGTCGCCCCGCTTGTTGCGCGTCCCGAATTTCAAATCGTCCATCGCATCCCTCACACCCGGTTTTCACGCCGCATCCCGTTCGGACAGGTCTTCGAAGGCCGCCGCAGGTTGCGGCGGGCATGACCATCCTGGCGCCGGAACAGAGGTTCCGGGCGGTACGGCTCTTCGACCTGTCTTCAGATTTCCCCCGAGGCAGATCCCGACCCTTGGACCAAGGCTGCCTCCTCACAGGGCAGAACATGCCAGCTTGACGCCTGCCTGATCAAGATGAGATATTATGTCGCAAGTATTTCGTCTCAACGTATCAGAAATGAGGCGGAAGATGATATGAAATGAGATTATCCGCCATGCCCCGCCCAACCATCCCCGATTTGGCCCTCGCCGCCGGAGTCTCGGTCGCCACCGTCAACCGCGTGCTGGCGGGGGCCGGGAATGTCCGCCCACAGACGCGACATCTGGTGCAGGAGGCGGCGGAACGCATTGGATTTTATGGACTTGGCACCATTCAGGCCAAGGTCGCGGCCAGCCTCCCGCATTATCGCTTCGGCGTCCTTCTCTTGCAGCCGCACCGGCAATTCTATCAGAACTGCGCCGCCGCGATCCGCGAGGCTGCCGCCGCCGCCCGCGACACCGGCGTCGACATCGAATTGCGGATCGAGTTTCTGGACGACCTTTCGCCGCAGAACACCGCCGCCCGTGCGCTGGCCCTCGGGGCGGAATGCGATTCGATCTGCATCACCTCCGCCGTTCATCCGGTGGTGATCCAGGCGGTTGAAACTCTGCAGGCGCGCGGACTGCCGGTCTTTGCCCTGATCGCGCAACTCTCGACCGCGGGGCTTGTGCATTACATCGGGCTGGACAACTGGAAAGTGGGCCGCACCTCCGCCTGGGCGATCGAGGGGCTGGGGAGGAAACCCGGCAAGATCGGCATCCTGATGGGCAACCCGCGCTACCGAAACCAGGAGATGAACGAAAGCGGCTTTCGCTCCTACTTTCGCGAACATGCCCCGGATTTCACCCTGCTGGAGCCGCTGTCGACCTTCGAGTCCAGCGCCGTGGCGGAAGAGATGACGGAAAAGCTGCTGGCCCAGCACGCGGACCTGACCTCGCTTTTCGTCTCGGGCGGCGGGATCACCGGGGCGATGGCGGCCCTGCGGGCCTCGGGGCGGGCGCAGGATCTGGTGGTGGTGGGCTATGACCTGATGGACAGCACGCGGGCCGGGCTGTTGGACGGCACGCTGAAAGTCGTCATCTCGCATCCCCTGCGGCAACTGGCCGAGGAGTTGATCCGAGGCATGGTCCGCGCCGCAAGGTCACCGCAGGACGGGGTCAACCACACAAGGATCGTGCCGTTCCAGATCTACACGCGCGAGAACATCTGAAGCCGTCGTTCGGGCGGAACGTCGTGACGGGGGGCTTTGTGGAAGTCTGCTGCGAACATGAGTCGTTCGGGGTCCTGAGCCGTGGAACGTTCAGCTTTGAATATGCTGCCGTCGATGGCCTCGCCCGCCCCGCGAAGCGCGCCGATCCGCCGGCAAAGTTCGACGAACTGCGCACTTACCTTGCAGATGGGCGGCCCCTTGTCGCGCCGAAAGTCGGCGGCGGTCTTGCCACACGGCACCCCCTTGCCGGGGAGCCTCCCGCCCCAACCTGCGGCGCGATAGGATGCGGTTCAGATCCCGTCGATGAGCCGCTTGCGCAGAATAGGCGTCTTTGTCGGACCCGCCATGCCCCGCTGGATCATTCGCGCATGCCAACCCGCCGCAGAGCAGAGGTCCACCGCGCCAGATGCCGTGGGTCGGTAAAGGGCATGCCTTTGGGCACTTCGCCCAGCCTGCAGCCTGGGTCCAGAGCAAGATAGTGCCGGAAAGCGGCCTGCGCCTCCTCCTGCCGGCCCAGATCGACAAGGCTGGCGGCCTGGACGATCAGGGCGTCGGGGTTTGCGGGGCGCTTGCTCAGGGAGCGTTCGGCCCAGGCGAGCGCCTCGGCATTTCGTCCAGCCGTGAAATGGGCATGGGCGATGCAGACATCCATCTGGAAGAGCAGGGGGTCTTGCGGGCTGAGACGCATTGCCTGCTCGCAATGTTCGATGGCGGCATCGAACTGACCGGCATAGAGACGGTTCCAGCTTTGGATGAACCACCCTTGCGCAGAATTGGGGTTCAGCTCCAGCGCGCGCTCGCCCAGAAGCAGGCCACGGCGGACGTCGCCAACACCATAGCCGATGGCACTCGATGCCATTTGCATCACGACGTCGTCTGCCGGGTCGAGGGCCACCGCCCGCAAGGCCAGGCGCTCTGCCTCGGCGACATCCTCTTCGCTGATGATCCCGCAGGCAACGATCTTGCGCATCACATAGCATTGCGCCGCGAATGCATAGGCAGGCGCATAGCCGGGATCGAGTGCGATGGCCCGATAGAAATGCGACAGCGCCTCGGCGCTGGCCTCAAATGTCCATTTGTGGTGGCAGGCAAACCCACGCAAATAGTGGTCGTAGGCGTCGAGGTTGCCGGGGGCCCTGCGCTGCGCCTCCTCGACTTCACAGAGTTCGACCTTCGCGAGGATGGCACCGGCCACGCGACTGGTGATCTGGTCCTGCAGGTCAAAGACATCGGCCAGAACGCCATCATAGCGTTCGGCCCAGAGATGCGCGCCGGTTGTGGCGTCGATCAGTTGTGCGGTGATCCTCAACCGGTCGCCCGAGCGCCGCAGGCTGCCTTCCAGCACATAGCGCACGCCAAGTTCGCGCCCGATCTGCTTGATGTCGACCGCCTGGCCCTTGTATCTGAAGCTCGAATTCCGGGCGATGACGAACAGCTGCTTGCGGCGCGACAAGGCCGTGGTGATGTCCTCCACCACGCCATCGGCAAAGTAGTCCTGGCCGGGATCGCCGCTCATGTTCTGAAACGCCAAGACTGCGATCGACGGCTTTCCCGGCGGTGACCGAGCTGGTCTGGCTGCGACCGCGGACCCCTGCGCGGGCAGCGTGACGGTGAAGACCTGCATCGGCTGGGCAATGTTCTTCAGCGCCACGGGGCCGGCATCGGCAAAGGTCGCCCGGACCTTGCCCTGCACCTCGGCATGGACTTTGGCCGAGACGCTGATGCCACCGGGCGCGGCAATCCCTTCCAGACGCGCGGCGATGTTGACGCCGTCGCCAAAGATATCGCCGCCTTCGACAAGCACGTCTCCAAGGTTGATCCCGATCCGAAGGACGATCCGGGCTGCCTCGGGCAGATCCGCGTTGGCCTGCGCAAACCGTGCCTGAAGATCGAGCGCGCAGTCCACCGCATCCACGGCCGAGCCGAACTCCACCAGAACCCCGTCGCCCATCACCTTGACGACCCGGCCATGGTGC
Organism: Rhodobacter sp. P1_C2; assembly: GCF_056406375.1. NCBI lineage: Bacteria > Pseudomonadati > Pseudomonadota > Alphaproteobacteria > Rhodobacterales > Rhodobacter > Rhodobacter sp. P1_C2. Next base: position 363,920 of record NZ_JBFUAG010000002.1, on the reverse strand, counting down.
CGCGCAACGCCCGGCTGAAGCACGTCCCGCCATCGCAGTTTCAGCGCCGCGAGGGTTCCGGCCTCGTCAACCTGCATCATCCTTGAATAGCCCACGACATCGGCGGCCAGAATGGCGGCAAGGCGGCGCTGGGTCCTGGGCTCTGGCATGCGGCGCGGCCTCCCGATCCGATGGGTCGGAAACTACAGCATCTCGCCAATTCCTGTCGAATACCATTATTTCCCTACGCAAGTTGGGGCTGGTCTCGATGAGGTCCCACCCGTGCGATCCCTTCGACGGAAGGATTTGCGATATCTTGACGACAGAAGGCGCAGCCAGGAGCGGAAGATTTGACCTTCGGTACGGGCAGAGAAGGTTCGACCGCAGTCACGTTCCCTCGGCCAGCACATCCCGTGAAAACTCAAGCTTGATCCGCCCGCGCTCGGATTCTGCGCTGTTTTGCCGGGGGAGGAGAGGGGCGAGGTTGCTCTGGCCACAGGAGCGTGTTCGGCCATTTGCCCTTTCGCTACCGATTTGGGAAAGCCTCTGGTCCGAGATCGCCATCCTGGCGACGGTCGGCGGATGGCGGCCGCATCGGCACGGGTGGTGATCTTTGGCCCGCACCCGTGGGGAGGGGTGGGTGAGGCCGGGATTTCTTCCGGCCTTGCCCGGGGTCTGCCTCAAAGGATCAGGTCGGCGAGGCTGGGTGCGGTGCCCGTTGTCACGTCGAAGCGGAGCGCGAAATCAGCGATGCCGTCGCCGTTCACATCGCCAAGAAGCTGCACGACGCCGGCCCCCGCCGTGGCCAGGCGCAGTTCGGCGGCATGGTGGCCGAACGCGGCAGATCCGAGGAAGGTGAAAGCCTGGTCGCCCAGGGTCGTGCTGTCGGCGTCGATGGCGGACAGGTCGATCGCATCGAAGCCGGTGGCAAAATCGACGATCAGGTCCGATGCGAGGCGCGGGCTGTCGGCTGTGCTGGCAAAGACGAAGACATCGGAGCCCGCTCCGCCGCTCAGCACATCGCTGCCCGCCCCCCCGTTGATCATGTCATCCGAACCGCCACCGGAGAGCGTGTCCGCACCAGCCCCGCCCAGAAGCGTGTCGAAACCGTCGCCTCCGGTCAGGCTGTCGGCCCCGCCAAGGCCTGCGATGCTGTGGTGGTCGGTATCGCTGACCGTCACGACATTCCCCGCGCTGGTCAGCGTCGTCGTCACCACCACGCCCCAGAGCGCCGAACCCGCCCGGTCGCCATCGCTGAAGCCGAAGGACTCGACCCCGGTGACGGTATCGGTGCCATCCGGGCTGTCGATGCGCAGATCGGTGATCCGGAGGCCCTCCGCCGTCACGGTGATGGCGTAATCGGCAAAGGCCCCGGTCAGCGCGACCCGGTCATGACCCGCGCCGCCGATCAGCAGGTCATTGCCCGCGCCGCCGGTCAGAAGGTCGTCGCCGGCGCCGCCTTCCAGACGGTCGGCCCCGCTGCGGCCATCGAGGTTGTCGTTCCCGCCATTGCCGCGCAACAGGTTGTCCTCGAGGCCGCCGGTGACGGTGTCATCGCCGGACCCGGCGCTGGCGTCCTCGATATGGGTCGTCGTGGCGGCGGTCATGCCGGCGGTGATGGCGCTGACGATGTTGGAGCTGTTGGCGGTGAGGGTGACGACCGTCCCGCGCCCAAGCTGGTCGACAAGGCCCTGATAGGTGCTCTCATACCCGCCGGCGATGGCGAAGATCGGGATGATATTGGCCGCGACCAGCGCCGATTGGACCTGCGCGATCAGGGGATAATCCTCGAAAGCGCCGTTGCCGGGGGTCAGCCCGTCGCCATTGTTCGGCGTCAGGATGCCGCCCAGGGCGCCATCGCCCGCGACATGGAAGGGCGCGTCGGTGAAAAGCACGACGAAGCGCGCCGAATCCGCGCGGAAGCCCACATCGGCGGCATGCAGCGCCAGTTGCATCAGCGCCTCGAGCTGGGCCTCCGGCGCATCGGCGCCGTTCAGATTGACCAGCCGGCCATAGGTCGCGGCCAGCGCGGCACCATCGGCGGAAAGCGCCTGTTCCTGCTGATAGACCCATTCGCCCGCCGCGCCGAAGGGCGACACCGGCTTGTCGACGAAGGAGGAGACGCCGAAGGTGGAATTCGCCTGGATGGCATCCACCGCCGTCACGATCTGCGGCACCAGCCCGCGCACCGTGGCGATGTCATCCCCGAAGGAGCCGGTGAGGTCCTGCAGGAACTGCACGTCCAGCGGCCCCGCCGTGGTGCCGCCTTTGGTGATATGGACGATCTCGTTCTCGATCTCGCTGTCGGTTTCGCCGGAGAGGTCGATGCGCTGATTGGCAGTGCCGTCGGTCGCGTCGATCCGGTCATGGCCGAGGAAATCCTCGATATCGGCGGATGCGCCGTGGATGTGGTAGACATCATCGCCCGACCCGCCCGAGAGGTGGTCCTGGCCCGAGGTGGCGACCAGCAGGTCGTTGCCGTCCCCGGCCAGCAGAAGGTCGTTGCCCGCGCCGCCATCCAGCGTATCGCCGCCGCTGCCGCCCTCCAGCACGTTGTCCGTCGCATCGCCGGTGGCGGTATGGGCGGTGCCGCCTAAGCGGATCACCTCGACATCGCCGGTCACGGTCAAGCCGTCGCGCATCACCACGGCGATGTCATGGCCGCCGCCGGCAAGCTCCACGATCACATCCCCGGCGTCGTCGATCACATAGGTATCGTCGCCTAGCCCGCCGATCAGCGTGTCCGCGCCGCCATGGCCGTCGAGCGTGTCATTGCCCTCCATCCCCAGCAGGCTGTCATTGCCGGCGCTGCCGGTCAGCAGGTTGTCGAGGCTGTTGCCGGTGCCGGTCAGCCCGGCCTTGGTCAGGGTCAGGTTCTCCACCCCGTCGGCCAGGACATGGTTGACCGAGGCGAGGACGCTGTCCTTGCCGCCACCCGCCAGCTCGACCACCGTGTCGCCAGCATTGTCGACGCGGTAGGTGTCGTCCCCGGCGCCGCCGGTCATCGTGTCGGCCCCGGCGGCACCGTCCAGCGTGTCGGCGAAATCGGTGCCGGTGAGGTGATTGGCCAGCTTGTTGCCGGTGCCATGCCGCGCCGCCCCGGTCAGTTCGAGGTTTTCAAGGTTGCTGCCCAGCGTCCAGTCCAGTGCGGCGCGCACGGTGTCGGTGCCGGCGCCGAGTGCTTCGACGGCCTTGTCGCCGAGGTTGTCGACGAGGTAGAGATCGGCCCCCTTGCCGCCGGTCATCGCATCGGCCCCGGCAGCCCCGTCCAGCGTATCGGCGAAGGCGGTGCCGGTGATCGCGTTGTCGAGGCTATTGCCCACCCCATGCCGTGCCGCGCCGGTCAGGATCAGCGTCTCGACCCCGTCGCCCAAGGTGTAATCCACGCTGGCGCGCACCGTGTCATTGCCGCCGCCGGCCGCCTCGATGATCTGATCGCCCGCGGTGTCGACGAGGTAGGTATCGTCGCCAAGGCCGCCCTGCATCGTGTCCGCGCCGCCGCGCCCGTCGAGCCGGTTGTTGCCATCGGTGCCGATCAGCGTGTTGGCCAGCCCGTTGCCGGTGCCTTGCAGCGCGGTGCCGGTCAGGATCAGCGTCTCCAGATTGGCGCCGAGGGTCCAGTTCAGCGCGGCATGGACACTGTCCAGACCCCCGGTGGCGGTTTCCACGATCGTGTCGCCGGCATCGGCCACGTAGTAATCGTCATTGCCCGCGCCACCGGTGAGCGTGTCATTACCCGCGCCGCCATCCAGCCGGTTGGCCAGATCGGTGCCGGTGATCGCATTGGCCAGCGCATTGCCGGTGCCCGACACCGCCGCGCCGGTCAGGATCAGGGTCTCGACCTCGGCCCCGAGCGTATAGTCGACCGAGGCCTGCACGGTATCGAGCCCGCCGCCGGCAAGTTCCACCACCGTATCGGCGCCGCGGTCGACGACATAGGTGTCATCGCCGGCGCCGCCCGTCATCACATCGGTGCCGGTGCCGCCGTCCAGCAGGTCGTCGCCAAGCCCGCCGAGGAGGCTGTCATTGCCCGCGCCGCCCTCGATCTGGTCATTGCCAGCGCCGCCGTCGATCGTATCCGCACCGCCAAGGCCGAGGATGGCGTCATTGCCGGCGCCGATGGCATGGAAAGGCCCGCCATAGCCCGCGCCGATCAGATCCGCGCCGGAAGAGCCATAGACATTGCCGTCGGCAAGCCAGCTCGCGGGCGTGTAGAGCACCTTGATGGACTCGCCGGTCCCCGCCGCCCCGATCATCAGATCGACCGTACCGTCGCCATTGCGGTCGCCGGCAAGCGCGAGCTCCGATCCGGCCAGGCTGCCGGCGCTGCCGACGATCTTGGCGCCACCAATGCCCTGTGCGACCTCGGACAGCGAGATCGGGCGATAGGTCTGATCGCCCCAGATCACATAGACGGCGCCAGCATCCACGCCGCCCTCGCCGTCATGCGGCGTGCCGATCACCAGATCCGCGATGCCGTCGTGGTTGAGGTCGGCGCCGCCCAGCACCACCATGCCCGACAGGTTGCCACCTCCGGTGATCTTCACCCCGCCGATCCCCGCTGCCACATCGGCGAGGCTGACGGCGGCATGGCCGGCCTGGCCATAGACGAGGTAGGCCGCATTCGACCCCGCGGCCCCGATCAACAGGTCATGCCGCCCGTCGCCGTTCACATCACCGATATCGGCGACCGACGATCCCGCGCCATCGCCGGCCACCCCGGTGATCTCGTAACCGGCGGTCAGCGTGCCAAGGTCGATGGCGCTGCCGGTCGCCTTGCCGTCCACGACATAGACCGCGCCCGCCCCGCCATGCGCGGTGGCGCTGCCCAGAACGATCTCGGCCTTGCCATCGCCGTTCTGATCGCCGAGCGCCGCGATGACCTTGCCGATGCCGTCGCCCGCCGCGGCCCCGGTGATGCGGAAACCGCCGGTGCCTGCGGCGACATTGGCCAGGAGCGTGCTGGACCCGGTGCCCTTGCCCCAGACGACATAGGCCGCCCCGGCATCGGCCCCGCCGGCATCCTGACCCGGCGCCCCGATCAGGATATCGGCCTTGCCGTCGCCGTTCAGATCCCCGACCGCGGTCATGGAATAGCCCGCCAGATCGCCCGCCGCCTGACCCTTGATCGCATAGCCGCCACCGGCGCCGCTGAAGGGGTCGGCAAGGTCCACCCCGCTCGCCGCACCGCCCAGAGCCTTGCCCCAGACGACGAAGCCGACCCCGGCATCGCTCTTGCCTCCCGCCGCCATGCCCGGCGCGCCGACTAGGACCTCGCCCAGCCCGTCGCCGTTGAGGTCGGCAATGGCGCCGACCGCGAAACCGGCCATGTCGCCCGCCGCGACCCCGTCGATGACATAGACATCCGCCGAGCTGTGCGACAGGTCCAGCGTGCTGCCCGGCAATGCCGCCCCGAGCGAGACGAAAACCCGCCCCGCATCCACCGCCTTGTCATCGCTTCCCGGGGTGCCGATGATCAGATCCGCCACGCCATCCCCGTTCAGATCGCTCACCGCGCCGATCGAGGCGGGCCCCACCACGCCCAGCGGCGTCGCGGTCAGATCGCCCTTCGCGGCGATCAGGATCGAGGTGCCGCCGCCCTGCGCGAGGGAGGTTGCAAGTTGGACCTTGTTGTCGGGGATGGGCATGGCGACTCCTGTGACAGCCGATCGGGTCCTGTGATCACGACCCTTTGCGCCAGATGCGGAACGGCCCTGTTGCCGGTCAATCAACGCCGGATAGAGGTCCGTGGCCCCGGGGTTGACCGGGCCGCCTAACCTTTCGGCCTAATCCGTGCTGATCCGCCCTAAGCAGATGCTTATGCCCGAAGAACGATTTCTTATCATGGGGTTGCAGGCGCCTTCCCCTCGCAGGCACTGGCCCGAGAGGGTCGGCCCCGCCGGTCAGCGGCGCTGCGTCCAAGCGTCACATGGACCGCGCCCATCGCGCTCGCCGCCGGCTGGCGACGTTCTGGTCACGATTCGGTGAGAGGTCCGAGACCTCACCATGCGGCGTCAGGGCATGGGGTCTTTGCACCAAGGCACGCGCGCCAGAGGATCGCGCCTGCTGCGCTCCGCTCGGGAAACCAATGCCCCCAGCCCCATGGGAGAAAGGACGTTTCTAGCGCAGCCAGCGATAGACCGCCTGGACCCGCGGGTCGGGTGAGGTTGCAATCGCTTCGCGGGCGGCGGCGAGGGTTGGGGCATCGGCGCCGAAGTGGCTGGAGAGGCCCGGGCGCAGCTGATCGCCATCGAAGACCAGGCCATGGATGTTGCGGCTGGCGACGTAGGATCTGACCTTTGGGTCGGGAATATGCGGCAGGGCGCGCAGGAGGGTCTGGCCCAGCCTCGCCACCAGCTTTGCATCATCGGCGTGGTCAAGCATCTCCATATCGATGTCGGCGAGGAGGGTGATGGCGAGGCGGGAGTTGGTGTCGGGGTCCAGCGCGATCCGGGCCACGGCGGGGATCGCCTCTTGCGGGGTTTCATGGATCTGGTCGCGGTACCGGGTCAGGAAATAATCACCCCAGAGGTCATGCGCGCTGTGCCGTGCTTCCTCGGTCATCTGCAACAGCTGCGCGGCATCCTGGGGCGTCTCTTCCGCCTCGACCTTCTGCGCCATGGCCGCGTCCACGGCGAAATCGGCGGGATAGACGCCGCGGGCACCGGCAAAGATCGCGTCGAGCGAGGCGGCAGCGGGGGCCACGGCATCCAGCAGGTAGGTCTGGCCGCGCACCAGCATCTCGGGGTCGATCGGCGGGGGCGCCGACATGCCCAGCGGGTCGAGGCCGGTCTGCCGCAGCGTCACGGTGGCATGGCCAAGCGCGGGCAGGGGCGCGTCCGACTTGAAGATCCGCGTGATGGCGACCCGCAGGATGATCTCGCGCACAAGGCCGCCTGCGGGGTCCTGCGTCTCTTCGGTGTTGAGCGCGGTCAGTTGAAACTCCAAGAGATGGGTCGCCGAGACCAGCGCCGAACTTGCCGCCGGATCGACAGGGCTTTGCCAATGGGTATTTGCTGCGGGCACGACTTCCGTTCTCCCTTGATCGGAGGCCAGCGCGCCGGCAAGGAATGCCAGGGCGGCGGCCGCCAGAATATTACTGCGCATTCCAGGACAATCCTGCTGCGACGCCCGAAGGCGGGCGCACCTCGACGTGATTGGCCTGGGCGTCTTCCATCGGGTCCTTGGTGCTGGCGCCCGAGATCGTGATGGTATGGGGCGTGGTCACGGTCAGGGTCGCGGGGGACCCCGCCGGCCAGACGACATCCCAGACCCCGCGGATCTCCCATGTGAACATGCGCTGCGCGGCATAGACGCGTTCGGCCATCTTGTCGGACTTGCCCCTTGCCTTGTCGCGGTTGGTCCAGAAGGCGAAACAGGCGACGAAGCGGTATTGATAGTCGATCCGGTTCATCACCGCATTGGCATTGGCGGCATGGGTGCGCGGCGCCGGCGTGCCGGGCGAGTCGATGCAGCGCGTGGTGAAGCGGATGCCGACCGGCCGGTTGACGCGGGTCGAGGGATCGGCCTGGCTTCGGGTCATCAAGGCGGTGTCGGCGCCCTCACCATGCGGGGTCAGGCCGCTGTCCAGAAGCGGCAGGCCAAACAGCACGGGCGCCGGGTCGCCGGGCAGGAAGGTCCCCCCGGCGCCGGTCGCGGCCCCCGGGTTCGACACCGCATTCAGGCTGTAGCGGTGATCGGTCGGCGGCGCCACCGTCGTGTCGCGGTACATGAACAGGACGTTGCGGATCGCCACATTGTTGATCAGGCCGCAGAAGACCTGGTCCAGCCCGAGCCGCCCATCGGCGCCACCCCCCGTCACATCCGAAATCAGCTCCATCGCACAGCCCGCCGCGGCCAGCGTCGCGGCGCTGAGCGGGGCGGGTCCCCAGGCGCCATTGTCGACCCGCAGGTTGGTGTTGCCGCGGACGACATTCAGGTTCGCCGTATAGGCCGCCGACTTGTCCTGAACCACCGTCGCATTGGCCAGAACCAGGTTCAGGCAGATCGGCGCGTGCTGGGGGTCGAACTTGGCATCGCCGGTGCAGGAGACGAAGGGCCGGATGTGGAACGACCCCTTGTTGTCGGCCTTCAGCGTGGCCTTGGTCACATCGCCCTCCGGCGTGACGGTCGGCAAGGAGCCGGCAGCGCCCAGCGAGGCGTGATCGGCGGCGTTCCTTTCGACATGCCAGTGGATCGGCAGGCCCGCCGGGGCGGCGGTCAATTCCAGCTTGGCCTGAAGGTCCTTGGTCTTCATCAGCACGATCGGCAGGTTGGCCGCAAAGTCGGTGGAGGCGCTGGTGATCTCCAGCACATGATCCGCGGGGGCCGCGAAACCGGCGCGCACCGTGTTGGGCGGCGTCGGCTTCACCGTGACCTTGATCTTGGTGAACTTGAAGACAGTCAGCTTCACCTCTGCCGTCACATCCGGGCAGCCCGCCTGCGAGCGGACGACCTTCAGCGTCTCGCCCTCGTGGATGGCAGAGGCATTGGCGCCGGCCGTGACCGTGACCGTGGGCGTGCTGTCGTTGGAGAGCGTGACCTTGCCGCTGGTCGAGGTCCATTTGTAGCTGCCAGAGCTGGACCCGTCCGGATCGATCGCCTTGAAGGTCTTCGCCTCGCCCACCATCAGGATGCGGCACTTGGCCTCGATGGAGACGCTGGCCGGGCAGACGGGTTTGGGCTTGGGCGGTGGCGGGGTCGGGCCCGGGGGCGGGGCAGGCGGGTTGTCCCCGCCACCACCGCCGCCGCCACCCCCTCCGCCACCATGGTCGGCGGCAGGATGGTCGAGCTCGGCGACCCAGACCTCGCCATCGACGATCGCTGCGGCGAGAAGCTGCAGAAAGCCCCGATGCGTCGGATGAGAGACGCCGAAATCGCGCGCCCACCGCCGCGCGTTCGACATGACCTCGTCGGGGAGGGTCTGGCTGCGCAGGAAGCGCAGGGCTTCCTCACGGTTGATGAACCGGCGGCGAACGCGGCCCGCCTCAGCTTCGTGCCACCCCATCAGCTCGAACCGGCTGGGTGCCTGGCCAATTCTGATGCCCATTGCTCAACGGCCCCGCGTCAATGGATCACTTGCAGTTGCAAGGATCATATGGACTAGCCCCTTCAAAGGCAACGTCCAACCGCGCCGGGCCGGTGGCGCGCTATGCCGTCAGGTCAGGCACAAGAGGGTGATCGGCGTGGCGAGGCCGGCCAGGGCGATCGAAAGGCCCATCGGAAACTTCTTAGTGCCGTCGAAGGATTTCCAGCCCCAGGTCCGGGTGGCCGGGATGCGCCGCAAGCCGAGGATCAGCACGATCCCGGTCAACAGCGCCGCCGAAAAGATATTGGCGAAGAGAACCAGGGCGCTGGTCGGGATGAAGAGCATCAGCGCCGCGAGGAATTTCACATCACCGCCGCCGACCAGGTGGAAGGCAAAGGCCAGAAGACCCAGGGCAAGCACCGCCGAGGCGCCGCCGAGGCGCGTCAGAAGATCGGCCGGCGGAAAGGCCAGCGCGCAAAGCACGAAGAGGGCGATGGCCAGAAGGCTGATCAGATTGGGGATCCGCATGAAGCGCAGATCGCAATAGGCCACGGCGAAGAGCACCGGCGCCAGAAGGATCAGCGGCAGCAGGGTCATGGCCTCCTCCTCAGGCGAAGCGGACGGAGGGGGCGTCCTGCCTCTTGTCACTGTCCATCAGGTGGAAGACCAGTTCGGCCAGCGAACCGCAGGAGACCTTGGCATAGATGTTGCGCAGATGGGTGCGGATCGTCGGCTCGGACAGGCCGAGTTCGCGCACCACGGCCTGAATGACCAGACCCTGGCTGAGCAGCAGGCAAACCCGGAACTCCGCCCGGCTCAACCGCAGGGGATTGTCGGAATCGAGGATCCTGGCCTTGGTCGTGTGGCGGAATTCCCAGGGGTCGCTGCGGTGGTTCAGAATGGTGCGGGTGATGAGGCCGACCTTGCGGTTGGACCAGACCCGCGCCATGTCGGGCAGCATCGCGTGAAGCAGAGCCTCGGCCTGCGGGGCCAGGGGTTCGCGGAAATGCAGCTCGATATGGTCGCGCGTCTTCTGCCCCGAGGCGAGGATCAGCACGAGGAACTCTTTCAGGCGGCGCGCGGATTGCCATTCGGACAGCGAGGGATCGCCGGTCGCATCGTCGAGATGGCTGCTGGCCTGCCAGAGCGATGCGGCGCGGGCATGCAGGATCGGGGCGCCGAAGAAGGCATCGGCAAAGGTGCGGCGCAGCGGCCGCTTTCCCGCCACATCCTTCGCCAGATCGCAGGCCGCAATCCGCACCGGTTTCTGATCGGCGATCTGGGTGCGCACGATGGTGGCGACCTCGGCGCCGAGGCCAGTGGCGAGGTCGACCAGTGCGTCCTGCAGCGAGATCTTGCCGTTCAGCGCTTCGGACCAGGTGACGATGGCGTGGATGATGCTGGAATTGGTGATCCCGTGGCCGAAATGGCCCTCACTGTCGCATTCAATCTCGCGCCGCATCCTTCAATCCTCCCCAATCAATTCGACCAGCTACCAGACGGACGACCAAAAACAGGGGTGCTCTTTGCCGGCACCTTGGAATTCAAACTTTTCCACAGCCTCAAATTTAGTCAAGAGAATGTCATATTTTCGCCATCTTCCGTTTGAAATTACAATCTGAAGGGGAGTTCGCGAAAAGCCCGCGGTGCCGGTGGATCGACGTCCGGCCCGGTGATGCCGGATTGTTTCGCAAATGAAACCAATGCCGACAGGCGTCTTGCGCTCAGCGGTGCATGAAATGGATGAAGCGAATCACGATCGGACCAAGGGCCAGCATCAAAAGCGCGGGCAGCATCAGCGTGGCCATGACGGCCGACATTTTGACCGGCAGGCGGTTGGCCATTTCCTGGGCGCGCAATTCCCGCCATTGCCGCATTTCCTCGGAATAGACGGTCAGGGCATCGGAAATGCTGCTGCCGTAATTGAGCGATTGCAGCACGACATTGGCAAAGGAATTGACCTGGGCCACCCCAGTGCGCGCGGCCATGTCCAAAAGCGCCTTGTCGCGGCTGCGCCCGGCCTGGATCTCGCGCTGGGTGATGGTGAATTCCTCCGAGATGGCGGGGGCGGTGGCGGCGGTCTCGTTGGCGACCCGGATCATCGCGGCGTCAAGGCCAAGCCCGCTTTCGACCGAGATCTGCAGGAGGTCGAGGATATTGGGGAAGGCCTCCTCGATCGCGCGCTGGCGCTTGGTGACCTGGGCCCGCAGCCAGTAGACCGGGCCGAAGAACCCGACGGCGACCAGGGCGCAGAGGATCTGCAACAGGAACAGCTGGCTCATCCCGCCGAACTGTTGGGCCAGGGGCGCGGGCAGGGTGATCAGGCTCGCCCGCGAGGCGGCGATCAGGGCAAAGAGCGCGCAGGGCAGCACGATGCCGATGCAAAGCCGGACGAGGTAGAAGTTGCGCACCGCATGCGGCCCGTTCATCCCCGCATCGGCAAGCTGGCGCTGGATCTGGGTGCGCTCCTTGCGGTCCACCGGGATCAGGCTGCGCATCAGCCCCGTGGGATCGGCATCCGAAGGCCGCAGCAGGCCCGCCTCGAAGGCCGAACCGGGGCGATGGACCGCCTGCTGCGACAGGCGGCTCAACACCGGGTTGCGCGCGGTGAAGCTGCCGGCGATGCCGTAAAGCGCCAGGAGGACGCCAAGACCGACGCCAATGGCCATCAGGCTCTGGATCGACAGCCCATAGGCCGAGAGCAGGGTTTGCAAGGAGGTGAACATCGGCAGCCTCTCTAGATCCGGAATGCGACAAGCCGGCGCATGGCGAGGTAATTGCTGACCACCAGCACGATGACGGCAATCGCGATGGGGCGGAACATCGGGTCATCGCTGACCCCCATGTAATAGGTCGGCGAGGTGACCGAGGTCATGCCGAAGATGAAGACCGGCAAGAGCGACATGAAGACCGCGGTCAGCCGCCCCTCGGCGGAAATCGCGAGGATACGTCTGCGCATGGTGATCCGGCCGCGGATCACCTTGGCCAGCGTGCCGAGGATCCGCGCCAGATCGCCGCCGGTGCCGTTCTGGATCGCCACGCCGGTGGCCAGATAGGCGACATCCTCCACCCCGATCCGGTCGGCGAAGTCGCGGAAGGCGCCGACCAGATCGTCGCCATAGGCGATCTGGTCCTCCATGATGCCGAACTCCGAGGCGATCGGGTCCACCATGTCGCGCGCCACCGCCGAGATCGTCGCGTTGAGCGGATGGCCGACGCGCAAGCCGCGCGCCATCAGGTCCAGCGCGTCGGGCAATTGGGCGACGAGGGTCTTGATCCGCTTGTCGCGCTTGCGGCGCAGGATGAAGACCGGCAGCAGGATCCCGAGGGCAAAGGCGATGGCGGCGGCCAGCGCCGGGTTGAGCCGCAGCGACAGGGCCATGCCCAGGGTCAGCGTGACGCCAAGGCAAAGGGTCAGCAGAACCCCCGGCTTCATCAGGTAACCGGCGCGGCGCATGTCCTGCGGCAGGCTGCCGATCAGCGGCAGGGCGTGAAAGGCCCAGGCCGCCTCCTTCGGTTTCAGGATCTGCAGCACCTGTTCGGTCGAGGCGCCGCCCGCGATCAGCCGCAGGCGACGGTTGCGCGCATCGACCCGCGCCTCGCCGCGGAACAGCATCTGCCAGAGGCCCTCGAAGACCAGGAGCACGCCGAGAAAGACGCCGACATAAAGGATCGAGCCAAGGCCGAATTGCGGAATGCTGATCATGGCTTCTGCCTTTCCTTGAGGAACATGTCATCCCTGAGGTCGACCCCGGCCTGCAGCAGCGCCTCGGTGCAGCGCGGGCGGATGCCGGTGGCGACGAACTCGCCCAGGATCGTGCCATCCGCTGCCCGCCCGGATTTGCGGTAGACGAAGATGTCCTGCATCGTGATGATGTTGCCCTCCATGCCCACCAGTTCCGAGACCGAGGTGACGCGGCGGCTGCCGTCGCTGTGGCGGTTGAGCTGGACGACCACATGGATGCCCGAGGCGATCTGCTGGCGGATCGCCGAGATCGGGAAATCCATGCCGATCATCGTGACCATCTGCTCGATCCGGCTCAGGGCGTCGCGGGCGGTGTTGGCGTGGATCGTGGTCATCGAGCCGTCATGCCCGGTGTTCATCGCCTGCAGCATGTCGAAGGCCTCGGCCCCGCGCACCTCGCCCACGATGATGCGGTCGGGCCGCATCCGGAGCGCGTTGCGCACGAGGTCGCGCTGGGTGACCGCCCCGGTGCCCGAAGGCGAGGGGGGGCGCGTCTCAAGCCGGACGACATGGGCCTGCTGCAGCTGCAACTCGGCCGCGTCCTCGATGGTGACGATCCTTTCGCGCGAGCCGATGAAGGAGGAAATCGCGTTCAGCATCGTGGTCTTGCCCGACCCGGTCCCGCCCGAGATCAGCACGTTGAGCCGCGCCTCGACGAGGCCCTTCAGCAAGGCCGCCGCCGGGGCCGACAGCGCGCCGAGTTCCACCAGCCGCGCCATGGTCAGCGGTGTGGCCGAGAATTTGCGGATCGAGACCGAGGGGCCGTCGATCGCGCAGGGCCGGATGATCGCATTGACCCGGCTGCCATCCTCCAGCCGCGCATCGACCCAGGGCTGGGATTCGTCCACCCGCCGCCCGACGCGCGACACCATCTTGTCGATGATGCGCAGAAGGTGGCGTTCGTCGCGAAAGCGCACCTTGGTCCGTTCCAGCACGCCGTGCCGTTCGACAAAGACCGAGCTGTGCGAATTGACCAGGATGTCGTTGATCGAAGGGTCGGCGAGCAGGGGCTCCAGGGGCCCAAGGCCCAGCACCTCGTCCAGCAGTTCGTCGACGAGGCGCTTGAATTCCTCGATCCGCATCGCGGTGTTTTCCTGGGCCAGGACCTGGGTCACCAGCCCCGCCACCTCGCGGCGCAGATCCTCGCGGTTGACCTTGTCGATGGCCGAAAGGTTCAGCCGGTCCAGCAGCACGTCATGCAGCCGGCTCTTGAGGTCGAGCCGGGCGATCAGCTCCGCCTCGGCGATGCTGGCGGCCTTGGCGGCGATGGCGGGGTCGGGGGCCGGGGATTTGCCGATCCCGATCACATTGTCCGCCGCGGGTTTGGTGGGCCGAGTGAATTGTCCGAACATGGGTTATTTCTCCAGCTTTCCAGAGGCCGCGGCGGGGGCGGCAAGGCGGGCGACAGCGACCTGGGGGGCGCCGAGTTTCAGGATGGGGGGCTTGAGGGCCTGGGCCTTGCCGGTCCCCGGGGCGTGGGTGGAAGGAAATTCGGCCAGCGTGTCGCGGGCCAGCCGGGCGATCGCCTTGCCAAGGCCCGAGCGCGGGGCGACGGTGGCCAGCGGCTGGCCACGGTCGGCGCTGGTGCGGGCGGCGACCGGGTCATGCGGCAGCCAGTGGTCAAGCTTGCGGTTCAGCGCCTTCTGGATCTCTTTCTGCGCGCCGGTCTGCAGCAGCGCGCGCTTTTCATGGTTGATCACGATGCGCACCGGCAGGTCGGGATTGTCGGCGGTGAAGAACTCGATCAGGCGGCGGCAATGGCGCACCGAGGGCACGGCCGTATCGCTGACGATGATCAACTCGTCGGCGCGGTGCAGCACCGGCTCCATCCAGCGGCCAAGCGCATGGGGCAGGTCCACCACGACGAAGTCATTGTCGGCCCGCAACGTATCCAGGATGGCGCCGATCTGGCGCGGTTGCAGCGAATCCAGCGGCATGAATTTCGACGGCGCGGCCAGCACCGACAAGCCGTTGGGCAGCCGGACCATGGTCGAGGACAGATAGGTCGCATCCGGGATCGTGCCATCCAGCGCCAGCTGGTGCAGGGCATTCTGCTCCCCGAGGTCCAGCAGGGTCCCGACCGAGCCGAACTGCACATCCAGATCGACCAGCGCCACGGCGTTCGGCTCGACCCGGCGCAGGAACCCGCTGCGCCCGACCAGATCGTTGGCCAGATTGACCGCCACCGTCGTGGCGCCCACACCGCCGCGCGCCTGAGCCACGGCGAGGATGCGCCCGCGCCGCAAGGGTGCGGCGTCCTTCGCCGCGGCCAGCCTTGCGCGGTAATGTTCGGCCACCCGCAGCTCGACCTCGGCCCCGGCGCCCTCCTTGGGGAGCACGTCATCCACACCGGCCTGGCTCAGCGCGCGCATCCGGCTCAGCGTGATCTCGCCATCGGCCACGGCAAGCAGCAGCGTCCCCGCCTTGCGGTTGGCCTTCAGCGCCCGGATCGAGGCGATGTCGGCGCCGACATCGTCGCTGGTCTCGAAGATGATGACATCCTTGTCGGCGGCCATGATCGCGGCCTTGCCATTGAGCGCCGCAAGACGCGACGGCTCGGTGCGCAGATGCACCCCCTCCATCCCGGCAAGCGAGACGCCGATCTCATCGGTCACCGCAGCATCGGGGGAAATCAGCAGGATCGATTTGTCCGTCGCGGTCATGTCAGGCTCTTTCTCTCAAAAAACGAATGCGGGAAAACGGGCGCCATCATCCGGCCTCGCCCAGGGCCAGATCCTCGGCCGGCAAGGAGACGCTGAGCGCCGGGAAGGGCAGGCTCGAGGGCAGGTCATTGCCCACGGCCCCCGCCAGCGTGGCCAGCGCGCCGAGGGGCGTGATGAACTGGAAGTCGAGGTTCTGGATCGAGACGGTGACCATCGGCTCGTAAGGCCCGCCCAGAAAGCCGAGGTCGGGGTTGAAGGCATAGGTGAAATGCAGGTTGGCCACGCTCGCATCGCTGGGCATCAGGACCGAGATGGACGCCCAGATCTCGGCCGCCGTGGCATTGGCGGCACTTCCGGCGCAGGTGATCGTGCCGGGATCGGCGCAGACCGTGGCGCCCGCGCGGCAGTTGGTGCCGAAATAGGGCGGCACCGCCCCGGCGACCAGCGCGCCGCGCAGATTGGTCTGCGCCACCCCGGGGCAGGCTGGCGGGCGGGTGACGGCGGTGCGGGCGGCCATCTGCATCGCCTTGTTGGCCATCACATATTCATAACCGAGCCGGCCAAAGTCGATGAGGCCGAAGAAAAGCAGCAGGAAGATCGGCATGACCACGGCAAATTCGACCAGCGTGGTGCCATCCTCGCGCAGCAGGAACCGCTGCCCGGCGGCGACGATCTTGCGGCGAAGGGGGGGGAGACCTGTCATGATCCGAACACCCGCGCCTGATTGCTGACCCGCGTCGTGATGTCGGCCCGGCTGGACCCGGCCAGGATGAAGAGACCGGCGAAGGGAAAGCGGATGGTGACCTCGGCCGAGACTTCGGCGATGGCCACCGGGCTTGCCCGGAAGCTGCCGGCGACGCAGCGGTAACTGGGGGTGACGGTGCCCACCACCACATCCTGCGGAAAGACCGAATAGGCCGTGGCGCCCTGCAGGATCAGCGTCCTGAGCTTGGTGGCATAGCCACCGACCGTGCCGCCGGTGGTGCAGATATCGGCATTGACCGTGCGGGCGAGGTAGCGGGCAGCGTCGCGGGTGCCGATGATGGTGCTTTGATAGGACAGCATCATCCGGCTGCCCTCGATGATCACGGCGAAGACCAGAAGCATCATCGGCAGCACCAGGGCAAATTCGACCAGCGCCACGCCGCTTTCGTCGCGCCAGAAGGCGGCGAGGCGGCGGGACAGGGGCTCAGCGGTAAAGCTGGACGACATCATGGAAGATCCCTCCCGCGCCACTGCTGCCGCTGCTGCCGCTTTCGGCCGAGCCCACGACCTCGACATAGATGTCGAAGCTGTTGCCGGTGCCGGCCCCGACCGGCTCGGTCAGGAAGAGGCGGACGAATTCATTGACCGGCACGTTGCTGGCGCGGCCATTGATCGGGTTGGCGCTGCAATCGATGCCGGCCGCGATCACCACCCTGCGGTCGGGATCGGAGGATTGCTTGTTGGTGCATTGCGGCCGGCCGGTCTCGGCCCGGCCAGCGGGCAGGATCGCCGTGGTCGAGGCACCGCCGCCGGCCGAGGCGATCTCGGCCTTGTAATACTGATAGCGGGTGGTCGCGGTCGGATGCGGATCGGCGACGCTGGCGCCGTAGTTCTTGGCCACATAATTCGGCCGCCCTGTCGTCGCATTGGTCCAGACGCCATTGCCGAAGCGGTTGCCATTGGCGCAGCTGGCCGTGGCAAAGCAGTCGTCGCGCGGCAGCGCCACGGTATTGGGCGAGGTCTTGGAATTGTTGCCGATGCAGCTGGACCCGCCGCCGTTGGGCACGATGCCCTTGATGACATTGGGCGCCGCCGGATAACTGGCGTCGTTCTTCTTCGAGCTCATCCCCCCGGCAAAGATGTCGAAGCGGACATTGTAGCCCGAGTTCTCGATCCCGACCTTCTGGCCCGGCTCGGTATCGACCCCGCGCTGCGAGAAGCACTGGGTCAGGGCGCCCTGCGATCCGATCAGGCAGCGCGTCTGCTGCGCCCCGTTCAGCCCGGCGCAGGGGCCTGCGCTGTCCAGCCCCGCCGTGGCAAGGTCGAGAAAGCCGAAATCGCCCGGCCCCCAGGCCGCGCCCTGGCCGCCCGACCGCAAGAGGATCATCTTGCCGATATTGTCCTTGGCCTTGAACGAGGAGGAGGGGATGCAGAACATCAGGGGGGTGATGTCGCAGGCATATTGCGTGAAACCCGCCACCGCCGCGGCACCAAGTGCCGGATTGGCCGTGGTGGCGCCACGCAGTGCGTCGAAGGCCGCAAGGAACATCGGCGGCACGGTGCGGGGCGTCATCACCACCCGGGCATAGACGGCCTTGGCCGGGTCGGTGGTCACCCCGGCTGCCATGCTGGCGCTGTCGCTGGCCGGCAGGCTCTTGAAAAAGGTCAGGGTGTAATCGGCGCTCGAGTCCAGCGCCCGGCTTCCGGTCGCAAAGGTTTGCTGGTCCTCGATCAATGAGGCCGCCGCCGCCGTGGCCCGGGTGATTGCGTCGGACTTGCCATCCAGCTCTCCCGCGGCGGCCAGGGCCACCTGGTCGGCATGGGACTGCAGTTCGGACTGGGTCGCGGCCCTCTGGCCGAAATCGAAGGACAGCGCCACGATGCCCAGCACCGCCACCAGCGCCACCGCCCAGAAGACGAGGATGACACCCTCTTCCTCCGGCAGGATGGCTGTGATCTGGCGCAGGCTTCGCATGACACTTTCCCGGTTGAGCGCCGCAGCGCAGCCCAAGGCAGGCGGGTGCCCGCGGCAGGCCCGAAGGCGGATCGCTTCAGTTGTTGACTTCGACCACTTCGGTCGTGGTGCCGCGCCGCACGGTGACGGTACGCTTGGGCGTGTTCACCGGCACCGGGCTCTTGTCCTGCATCAGGTCGCGCAGGCTGGTGTAATCCAGTTGCTTGTCGCTGACCCCGTCCAGGGTGCGCAGCGTCAGGCTCAGCGTGCCGGCCCTCTGCGCGAGGGCGAGCTTCTGGCTGTCCTCGGGCGAGACCTCGACCGTGACGGTGCGCGCAGTGCCGGTGGGCTTGTCCTTCTGCATGTCGCTGTCCTGATCGACGCCCAGCACGCGGATCGCCTGCAGGATGGTGACCGAGCGCAGGTCGTCATTGGCGCCCTGGGTCAGCAGGATATCGACCTTGTCGCCGGGGGTGACAAAGCCGCCCACCGCCGTCACCGCATCGACCTTGATCGCCATGGCCCGCGCATTGGGGCCAAGGTTCTGCACCAGCGTCACCTTGTCGCCAAAGCCCGAGACCTCGGAGGCCAGAACCACCGCCCCGCTCGCCAGCGGGAATTTCATCCGGCGCGGCTCGCCCCCCGCCTTGGGCAGGAGCGACTCCATCTTGGTGAAGGCCCCCGGCGGCACCGCAAGGCGCGGCCAGGGTTGGTAATGCAGCATCTGGGCTTCGACCAGTTGGCCATAGCCGAGATCCTGCGACGCCACGACGACATTGACCAATTCCATCGCCGGATTGGACGGGGCGGCATGGGCGGCCGTCATCGCCGATTGCTGGGCCAGATATTGCCGGGCGCCATAGGCCGACCCCCCGGCAATTGCAAAGCCAAGCACGGAGACAAGGAAAGAGCGGAAATTCATGCTGTGTCTCCTTTTGACGCGGTCTGGCAGGACAGACTCGCCCCGAGGCTTGATCTCTCAAGCTTCTGGTGGAAATTGCCGGGGCGCAGAGCCACGCCCCGGCAGTCGGTGGAAGTTCGAAATTGACAGAACATCACAGCTTAAAATATCCAACTGATTATTCAGAGCCGTCATGCGCACCTTGCTTCGGTCAAGTACTGGCTTTCGCCAGAATTCCAATCGCCGATCCGGGGCGCGATGTTGCCGGCGGGTGAGGATATCCGGGCGATGATCAGCCCCCGGCAGCGGTGGTGACGGCCGTATCCATTTGGCCGCTGGCGGTGCCCATGATGCCACCGACGCTGTCGGACAGGGCGATCAGGGCACCGGTGCCGAGGGTGATGGCAAGGACCAGCGCGATGCCATATTCGACGAGGGTGACGCCTTCTTCGTCGCGATGAAAGCGGGACATGAGGCTGCGGACTTTAGTGAACATTTCCAAATCTCCATGAGGCAGGTTTAATGGATGAACCGGGAAATTCCGGCGGTGCCGAACCGAAAGGGCAGTCTCACGGCTCCCCATTAACTTTCCTTAATTTCCGCATTTCCGCATCGTCGAAACAGATGAGAAATTCGCGCATGGGTTGATTTATCGTCGCGCCGCGCCAATGTTTCGGGGCGGCGAGGCCAAATCACCGTGGCTGCGAATCAAGCGGGGCAGGGCCCCCGCGGTCAGACGACGGAGAAATCCGAAGCCGACAGCGCCGCATGGTCGCTGAACTGGGCGACGGCAAAGCTGTAATCCGGGTCATTGCCGGGAAAATTGAAATACAACAGGCCCGAGTCCTGATCATAGACAAAGCCATGCCGCGTGCCGGTGCCAAGGTGGAACAGGTCGGAATCCAGCCGACCCTTCTGCAAGCCGAAATACCTGCCCTGCAGGATGATCCTGTCCGTGCCCGTTTCGAAATCGGTGAAGGTGAAGTGCATCTGGTCCACGAAGAGATCGAGGATCGCGATCTCGTCCGCCCCGGCGCCGCCGGTGATCTCCACCTCTCCGACGCCGATCTGCAGCGTGTCGTTGCCCGCGCCGGCATCGAGCTTGACGAGAAAGGCGCAGTTCTGGATCTCGATCAGGTTGTTCAGCCGGTTGCCCGCGACGATGTCGACGCGGGTGCCGGGCCGCGCCCAGTCCGAGAAGGTCAGCCATTCGACATTGGGGTTCATCCTGTAGCCCGGGCCGGAGATCACGACATGGTCATAGCCGCCCCCGGCCTCCTCGATCACCTTGATGCCGCCGCCGTTGACGTAATAGAAATCGTTGCCCGCGCCGCCCGCCATCGTGTCATTGGAGCCGCCAAAGATCGTATCGGCATATTTCGTGGTCTCGATCCGGTTGGCCAGATCATTGCCGGTGATGGTGACGGCACCCTTCGCGGACGAGATGAAGCTGTCGATCCCCCCCACCATGGTCCAGCTGCGGAAATCGGCCTCTACGGTGTCGATGCCGGGGTCGGGAAAATCGGTGAAGATCGTGTCGTCGGCATCGAGAAAATAGAAATCATCTCCGCCTCCGCCGTAGAGAAGGTCGTGACCGGCCCCGCCGCGCAGCACGTCATTGCCGCCGGAACCGTCGATCGTGTCATCGCCATCCCCGCCGAACAGCAAAGCGTCGTGCGCACCGCCGAGGAGGGAATCGTTGCCGCCACCGCCATACAGCGTCGCCGCCGAGAGGCTGCCGAGCATCCGGTCATCGCCGAGCCCACCATAGGCCACCAGGCCATCGCCGCCGCGCGCGCCTCTCATCAAGGTGTCATTGCCGCCGCCCAGACGGATCAGGTCAGATCCGGTGCCGGACTCCAGCGTGACATATTCCGCGCCATCATTGCCGATCAGGGTCGTGTTCTGGTCGCCGATCAGGTTCCAGCCTTCGACATTGGCCGACAGGCGATAGAACTTCGCCGAGATCTTGACGATGTCATATCCGCCCTGCGCCGTTTCGATGATCACGTCGCGGGAATTGTCCACAACATAGGAATCCTCGCCCCTGCCGCCGGCCATCCGGTCCGCGCCGGTGCCGCCCCAGAAGAAATCGTCGCTGCGTCCTCCCGTCAGCACATCGTCGCCGTCGCCGCCGTTCAGCGCGTTATGGTCATAGCGCGAGCCTGTGATGGTGTCATTGCCGCCATTCCCCAGAATCCAAAGCTCGTCGCCTTCGCTGTGTACGGCCGAAGCATCCATCAGATTGGCATTCTCGTCGCCGAGGTGCCGCCCGTTCATCCAGATCTCGGACCAGCGACCAAGCCTGCCGAAGTCGAATCCGGTCAGGATCGTCTCGCTGCCGGAGATATAAAGGATGTCGTGACCGCCACCGCTGTAAAACCTGTCCTCGAGAAAGTCGCTGACAGTCTCGTAAAGGTCATCGTTGCCCGCGCCGCCGTGGATCACGTCCCGCCCGGCACCGGGATCAATGCCGCCGCCCTCATCGGCGCAAAAAATCGTATCATTGCCATCGCCGCCATAGGCCGAACCATAGCCGCGACCAAAACGGATCACATCGTCGCCGCCTCCGCCGGAAACGATGATGTGGTCAACGATGGTCCGGCTGAAGTCGTAGACATCGTTCACCAGTTCGGCGGAACCCGACAAGCCCCCGGTAAAGACCTCGATGTCGATCCCCGCAGGCACCACGAAGCCATGCCACGGCTCGTGGGTGGCGACGAGGGTCACCGTGTCCCAGCCTTTGCCGCCAAAAATGTGATCCAGCGAGCCATATGCCTGCGTGATCGAGATCCGGTCGTTGCCCGTACCGCCATAAAGCGTGGACGTGCCGCGCAGAAGACCGGCCTCTTCGCCCACGAAAAGCAGATCATCTCCCTCGCCACCGAACAGCCGGTTGGAGCCATCCTTGTCATCCAGCGTGTCGTTGCCCGCGCCGCCGTAAAGCAGGTCGTTGCCGAGGCCGCCCCTCAGGAAGTCCTGCCATTCGCCGCCATAAAGCCTGTCGTCGCCATCAACTCCGCGCAGGTCGTCAAAACCCGAGGATCCGACCATCACGTCATTGCCGCCGCCCGCGGTGATCGTATAGACGCCCTCGCCGGCCTGTATATGGGCCGCCTGAAGGCCCAGCAGTTTGGAGAGATCGATCCAGCCGGTGCCGGTCACCACGAGAGAGACGGGCGTCGTGCTGTCGGTGGGCGAATAGCGGATGGCGGAATAGCTTTGGAACTCGGCAATGCTGGCGGTGATCGTGGCGCCATAGGTGTAAAGAACAGGCATGCAAACCCCGATGAAAACGCCCCCAGCCCGCAGGCGTGGAATGGGGGAAGGTTAGGAAGCAAGGGCCTGCAAGGCAAATGATTTCCACCAGAGGATGTGGATTGTTGCGCCTGCTCACGCCGCAAGTCCGGAGCCCAAGAAAGCCCGCCTGCTGCGCGCGGGCGCCTTCGGTCGCGACTGTCAGTCGAAAGTGCTGTCGGTGACGACGAAATCCGCCGCGGACAGGGTGGGGTGGGTGTCCAGCACCGCGATCAGGATGCGCTGGGTCGCGCCGCTGCCGTCGCTGTCATAGAAAATCCTGCCCGATGTCGCCTCGTAAAGGATACGGCTGTCGGCCCCGGCATGAACGGTGTCGGAGATGTTCCGGAACGCGGAGGAGGCGAGGGTGGCTCCGGTCAAAAGAGCGGTGAAGATCGGGGCGTAGAGCACGATCTTGTCTTCAAGATGGGTGAAGTCGCGGATGTGATCGACGTTGGCACTGCCCGGCGCCGTGTCGAAGACGAACAGGTCGGCGCCCAGACCGCCCTCGCAGATGTCGTTGCCCTCGCCGCTGAACAAGCTGTCCTGACCCTCTCCCCCGATCAGGGTGTCGGTGCCCTCCAGCGATCTGAAGTAATCGTTGCCCTCGGCGCCCTGCATCAGATTGTCGAAAGACGTGCCCCAGGAGTACAAACCACCCGAGCCGACGGCCACCACCGCCTCCAGCCCGTCGCTCAGGCTGAAAATGCTGCGTGAGGTGACGACAGTGTCAAAGCTCGTGTCGCCGACGCCCGAATAGCTTTCCAAAATCTGCACCGTACCGGGCCCGACGATGTACACATCGTCGCCATTGCCGCCGTAAAGTTGGTCCCAGTCCGCGGCGCTGGCGTCCAGCGTGTCGTTGCCCTGGCCGCCGAAGATCGTATTGTATCCATCGCCACCGATCAGCAGGTCGTTGCCGTCATTGCCGCCAAGAACGTCATTGCCGTCCCCTCCGTCCACCCTGTCATCCCCCGCTCCGCCGCTGAAGCCATCGTTGCCGCCCAGAAGATCGATTGTAGAGGCCAAGACCTCTCCCGAAACACTGGGAAAATAGAAGCCATCATTGCCCTCCGTGCCGGTCAGAACGACATTGTCTTCAATGACAAGGCGCTCGATGCTGGACTTCTCGAGGAAGGCCAGATCGTGCAGCACCAAGGTCACCGGCGCGCCTTGGCCGGAAGGATCGCCGAAATGCAGCGTATCCGTGCCATTGCCGCCGTAGAGAAGGTCAAGACCAGGGGTCCAGTCGCCGAAATAGATCTGGTCGTCGCCGTCCCCGGCATAGACGCTGTCCGCGCCGGTCCTGGCATCGATGGTGTCTGCCGCCTCCGAACCGCTGATGAAGTTGTTCATCGTGTTTGCGGTCAGGGCGACGCCGAGCGGGTGATCGTGGAACGTGTCATTTTCCGCATAGCGCGACCCGAGTTCGGCGTTCTCGACGAAGTTGGGCAAGACATAGCTGGGTGCGTTTCGGACGATAGCTTTGTCGATGCCCTGATTTGCCGCTTCAACGATCACGTCTCCGGTCTGCCAGACATAGTAATCGTCGTCGCCCCAGCCGCCCTTCATCACATCATCGCCGCCAGAGCCGTCGATCGTGTCATCGCCGCCCATGCCGACCAGGGTGTCATTGCCCGCGCCGCCAATCAGCTTGTTGGCAGCCCCATTGCCGGTGCCGAAAAAATCCTGCCCGTCGGCGCCGCCGATCAGGTCTTCCAGATACTTGCCCAGAACATAGCCCGAAATGGAGGTGGACACCGTGTCGCGCCCGCCGCCCGTCACTTCGACGATCACGGCATCAAGGTTGCTTAGGATATAAAGGTCGCGGCCTTCGCCCCCGATCAGGGTGTCATGGCCGCCGCTGCTGACCAGCGTATCCATGCCGTCCAGCCCGATCAGCTTGTCATCGCCTTCGGCGCCGGCCATCCAGTTCCTCTCGGCATTGCCGGTGGCGCGCAGGCCGCCCGGGCCTTCGGCCTGCACGCCTTCGAAGGGGCCGGTGATCTTCCAGGTCGCAAAGGGGGTGCGGATCACGTCGATGCCCTGGGTCCCGGTCTCGATGATCACATCGCCGGCAGAGTTGACCTCGTAGGTGTCGCCGCCCTCGCCGCCGACCATCAGATCGTCGCCCGCGCCGCCGAGCAGCGTGTCCAGCCCCGCGCCGCCGTAAAGCGTGTCATTGCCCGCCCCGCCGTCGACATTGTTGCCATCTGCCGAACCGGTGTAGCGGTCGTTGCCCTCCAGCAGCTGCATGGCGCTTTCCATGCGCAGGCGGGTCATGAAGGAAAGGTCGATCTGTTCGGAGGCGGCCGTGCCGATGATGCGGATATCGCCCAGCACCGTCAGCGCGCTGATATGCGCCGCAGAGAACCCGCGGATCGCTTCATAGTTCAGGGTCGTGATCGTGCCGCCGGGCAGAAGCGCGCGCCCGATGGTCAGCCCGTTGTTGCCGCGGCCGCCATCCAAGGTGTCGCCGACCTGCCAGTCGTCGAAGGACAGCCAGTCGTCGCCATCGCCGCCATAAAGCGCGTCGATCCCGGTGCCGGCGTCAAGCCCGTCGCTGCCATCATTGCCGTAGAGCGTGTCATTGCCCGCGCCGCCCTCGACATGTTCGCCGGACATCGCCCCCTTGAACAGGTCATTGCCGTCGCGCAGTTCGATGCCATAGACGAAATAGCCCGTCCCTGTTCCGCTCCACACCAGGCCGGTCATGTCCCAGACATCCGCCCCGGCGGTGCCGTAGAGGGAGTCCGTGGCGAATTGCGCGCCTTCGAACCCCGCGCCGGAGGAGAGGTCGAGCCTTTGGAAGATCAGCTCGTCCCCGGGATTGGTGGTCTGGAAGATGATCAGATCGCTGCCGCCGCCACCGTTCAGCGTATCGCCGGCCACATTGCCATCGGCGACGATCAGGCTGTCGTCGCCGTCGCCCAGTTCGACCCGGTCGTTGCCGTCGTGCAGCACGACCGTCTCCTTGCCGTCGCCGCCAAACAGGGTGTCGCTGCCGGTGCTCAGGTCGAACAGCACGGATACGCCCAGACCACCCGAGCCGGTATTGCCGACGAATGTGCCCGAAAGGTCGAAGAAATTGTTCTCCGCCGTCCCGAAGAGGGTGACCGGCTTGGTCAGGTCCATCAGGAAATATTCCACCGATGCCGCGGAATCGAGGATCAGGGAGGTGAACACGACCTTGTCATAGCCCAGATTGAAGTCGTCGCTGACCACCAGGATGTCACGACCGGTGCCGCCAAAGAAGGAATCCTGCCCCGGCGTGGGGTTGGTGATCAGAAAGAAGTCGTCGCCCGCTCCGGCATAAAGCCCGTCACGCCCGGCGCCGCCGACCAGGATGTCATTGCCCGAACCGCCGTAAAGCACATCGTCGCCGAGGACCGTGGGGTTGCCCGAGTCGCCGAACAGAAGGTCATCGCCATTGCCGCCCGCCAGGGTATCCTTGCCGCCAAAGCCCCAGATCGTGTCCGCCCCATCGCCCGAGGTGATGTTGTCGCGCCCCGCGGTGCCGTAGATCTCTGCCGCGCGCAGGCCGAGCTTCGTGGTGAAATCGATCGTGCCCGCCGTGCTGAGCGCCAGGCGCACGGAAGAGAGGCTGTCGCTGCTCGAGACCTGGATGGTGTCGTAAGTGTCGAATTTCGCCGCAGAAATGACCGCCCATTTGCCATGGGTGTAAAGCGTCGACATCACTTATTCCTCGCAAGACTCGTTCCAACCAAAACCCTTGCGCCTACCTGATCAGGTTCGCGACATTTCGCAACAAACTTATCTTCAGGCTGTCCGAAAAAGCGCCCGCTCTGCGTCTGGTTGAACCGGGCCGGCCTTCGGGGGGCTTATCGGGGCGCGTCAGCCCAGGCGGCGCAGGATCTCGGCCAGCAGGGCGGCGGGGGCGGCGGTGGCATCGAGGGTGAAGCCGGTCTCGTCCGCCTCCAGCGGCTCGAGGCTCTGCTGCTGGCTTTCGGCGAGGGCGGGGTTCATGAAATGGCTGGGGCGGGCTTCCATCCTGGCGCGGGCCTCGGGCAGGGCGATGGCGAGGTGGACAAAGACCACCGGCCCGCCGCTCTGCAAGGCATCGCGGTAACTGCGGCGCAGGGCGGAACAGCTTGCCACCACGCCGGAGGGCGCCCCATGCAGCGCCTCGGCCAGGGCGGCAAGCCAGGGCGCGCGCATCGCATCATCCAGCGGCCTGCCCGCCGCCATGGCTTCGATATTGGCGGGGGGATGGAAGCCATCCCCCTCGAGGAAGCCAAAGCCAAGGCGCTGCGAAAGTTCCTGCCCGAGGGTGGATTTGCCACAGCCCGACACGCCCATCACGACGATCCGCCTCGCCCTCATGTCAGAAGCGCTATGGGCCACATCACGATCTGCGGGAAGGCCGCGACGAGGACGGCCACCCCGATGTTGATCGCATAGAAGGGCAGGCTCGCGATCACCAGGCGCTCGGTCGGGATCTTGGCGACATAGGCGGTGGCAAAGAGGCAGGTGCCGACCGGGGGTGTCGCAAGACCGATGGCGAGGCAGGTGACCATGAAGATCAGGAAGTGCATCGGGTTGACCCCGGCCGCAACCGCCGCAGGCATCAGGACCGGGATCAGCATCAGTGCGCCGGCCACGATATCCATCAGCATGCCGACGATCAGGAAGATCAGCCCCATCATCATCAGCGTGATGAAGGGCGATCCGCTGATCAGCGACAGAAGCCCCGCCGCCTTCTGCGGCAAGAGGTCGACGGTGAAAATGAAGGTCGCAGCCGAGGCCACCATCAGGATCAGCAGGACCGTGCCGGCCAGTTGCCCGGCCTTGATCGACAGCGTGATGACGTCGCGCCAGCCGATCTCGCGGTGGACCAGCCCGCCGACCAGCATGGTGTAAAGCACCGCCAGACCGGCGCCCTCGGTCGGGGTGACGATGCCCGAGAACATGCTGGTCAGGATGATGATCGGCGCACCGACCGAGGGCATCGCGCGCAGGATGGCCCGGGTGATCCGCTTGTGGTCAAAGCTGACCACGCTGCCATAGCCATGCTTGCGCGAGATGACATAGTTGTAGATGGCCAGCGCCACGGCCAGAAGGATGCCCGGCCCGAGGCCGCCGGCCAAGGCGCCGCCCACCGATTGGCCCGCCGCTGCCGCCGCCACGATGACCAGGATCGACGGCGGCACCAGCGTGGCCAGCGTCGAGGTGATCAGCGTCAGCGCCGCCGCATAGGACAAAGGATAGCCGCGCGAGGTCATCGACTTGATGGTGATCGGCCCGAGGCTGGCGATATCGGCCACCGACGACCCCGAGATGCCGCCGAAGACGAAGGAGGACACGATGTTCACATGTCCCAGCCCGCCACGAAAGCGCCCGACCAGCGACTCGGCCGCATCGAAGATCCGTTCGGACAGGCCGCCCCGCTCCATGATCTGGCCGGCGAGGATGAACAGCGGCACCGCGATCAGCAGGAAGGAATTGATCGAGGTGGCAAGGGTCTGCGTGATCATCGACAGGGGCAGGCCGTAAAGCTGCATCGTGATGACGGTGCCAAGCCCCAGCGCCACCGCGAGCGGCACGCCAAGGGCGGCAAGGCCCGCAAAGCACAGGATGAGGGTCAGGCTCATGACAGGGTTTCCTCGATCGAATTGGAAGGGGTGCCGCCGCCGAGGCCATGCACCAGCGCGCCCAGCACCGCGAGGCCCGAGCCGAGGACGAGCGGCAGCGTCGCCAGCCACATGCCGACCTGCAGGATGGGCGAGGTCTCGCCAAAGCGGATCTGCTGCAGCATCAGGTCCCAGCCGTGATAGGCGACGAGGAAGAACAGAAGTGCGGCCGCCAGCGCCGGAAGCAGGTCAAGCACCCGCCGTGTGGCGCGGTGGCGGACGAGGTCGGTCAGCAGCGTGACCGCCGGGTGCTGCCCGTTGCGGAAACTCGCCGCCACGCCGAACCAGATCGTCCAGATGAAGAGGAAGCGCGAGGATTCCTCGGTCCAGGGCACCGAATGGCCGGTCTGGCGCGAGATGACCTGAACGGCGATCAGCACGATCATGCCAAGGATGGCAAGCAAAAGGACGGCATCGACAAGCCGCCAGATCCATCTGTCGATGGAATTCATCAGGAATCCTCCCATGTCATTGGTGCAGGTCCGCGCAAGGGATGCGCGGGGCAGGGGCGCGCGCGGCGCCCCTGCACTGGGGTCAGGCGGCCACGAAGTCGATGCTTTTCTTCATGAACTCGGGCGTGATCTGCGCTTCGAACTGGGGATAGATGCCGCGGGCGATGGCCTGGATCTTGGCCAGCTCGCCCTCGGCCAGCTGGTTCACCTGCATGCCCGCCGCGTGCAGCTTGTCGATGATCGCTGCCTCCTGCGCGATCTCGCCGGCGTCGTGGTCGGCGATCATCTCGGTGGCCGCGCTTTGGACGGCGGCCTGATGTTCGGCCGGGATCTTCTCCCAAGCCGCGCTGGACAGGCCGACGAGGAAGCTGTCGGCCAGGTGCCGCGTCATGTTCAGATGGCCCTGCACCTCGTAAAGCCGGTTGTTGAGCGCCACTTCCACCGGGTTTTCCTGCCCGTCGATCGCCTTCAGCTGCAGCGCGGAATAGACCTCGGAAAAGGCCATCGGCGTCGGATTGGCGCCAAGCGCCTGGAACAGGCTGACGAAAAGCGGGTTGTTGGGGGTGCGCAGGTTCAGCCCCTTGAAGCCCTCGACCGTGGTGATCGCGGTCTCGCGCGTGGTCACGTTGCGGAAGGTGCGCAGGAAGAAGCCGAGGCCCTTGATCTTGAGCCTATCGACCGCCGCCAGCAAGTCCTGGCCCGGCGCGCCGGCCAGATAGGCCTTCAGCTGGTCGTAGTTCGAAAAG
Source organism: Rhodobacter sp. P1_C2 (assembly GCF_056406375.1). Lineage (NCBI taxonomy): Bacteria > Pseudomonadati > Pseudomonadota > Alphaproteobacteria > Rhodobacterales > Rhodobacter > Rhodobacter sp. P1_C2. The sequence goes on along the minus strand of NZ_JBFUAG010000002.1, from coordinate 334,799 downwards.
AGATAGGGCAGCGAAATCGCGTTCATCTTCGGCTCGAACGAGGCATAGACCGAGGAGGCGAGGATCAGCCCGTCCAGCGCGCCCGACCCCATCTGGTTTATCGCGGCATTCTGGTCCTTGCCGTAGAGGATGCCGTCCGGGAAGACCTGGATCGCGACGGCGCCGCCGGTCTTGTCCGAAACCAGTTCGGCGAAATGCGATGCGGCGCGGCCGACGGCGCTTTCGGCCGGGTCGGGCACGGCGAGGCGCAGCTGGGTCGCGGCCCTTGCGGTGCGGGGCGCCATCACCCCCGAAACGATCAGGGTCGAGGCTGCGGCCCCCTGAAGCAGGGCGCGGCGGGTCAAGGTCTGTGTCATCTGGTTCCTCCCATAAGACGTCAAGCTGTCGTGTCTTCTCAGGCCAGCGCCGCGGGGCGCAGGCCGTTGCGTCGTTCGAGTTCAAGAATAAGGGCCGAATGATCCAGATCGCCCCCTCCATGGGCGACAAGATCGGTGAAAAGCTGGTCTGCCAGCGTCAGAAGCGGCAGGTCCAGCCCGAGGCTTTCAGCCAGCGCCCTTGCGGCGCCGGTGTCCTTGATCTGGTATTTCGCCGGGCCGCCGGGGGCGAAATCGCCCGCGATCATCCGCGCGCCATGCAGATCGAGGATGCGCGAGGCAGCAAAGCCCCCCATCAGGGCCTGGCGCACCTGCACCGGATCGGCGCCACCCTGCCGGGCCAGCAGCAGGGCCTCCGAAACGGCGCAGATGGTCGAGGCGACCAGAAGCTGGTTGACGAGCTTGGTCAGCGCCCCGGCGCCATCCGGCCCGACATGGGTCACGCGTCCCATCGGGCGCAGGACCGGGTCGAGCGCCGCGATCTCCTCCTCCCGTCCGCCCGCCATGATCGACAGGTTGCCGGCCTTGGCCGCCACCGTGCCGCCCGAGACCGGGGCATCGACCCAGACCAGCCCGAGCTTGCGGGCGCGGGCCGCCATGGCCTTCGCCTCCTGATGCCCGATCGAGGACATCACGATCAGGCTGGCCCCCCGCGCCATCGCCGCCGCCGCGCCCGAGGGGCCGAAGAGCACCGCGTCGCAGACCGGACCGGAGGAGAGCATGACGATCACCGCCCCGGCGCCTGCTACGGCGGCAGCAGGCGTGGGGCAGGGGATGATCCCTTCGCCCAGCCCTTCCGCCTTGGCGGGGGTGCGGTTCCAGACCCGGACCTCATGCCCGGCCCGGGCCAGATTGGCGGCCATCGGCCCGCCCATCAGCCCGGTGCCCAGCACGGCAATCCGCCTTTCCTGCGTCACGGCGCCACCCGGTCGAGAAACCGCACCGGCCTTTCGTCGCAGAGGTGCAGCGCCTGGCGGAAGGCCGCCAGATGCGGGGTCTGCAGATGGGCGTCAAAGGCGGCGCGGTCGGCATAGACCTCGTAGAAGAGGACCTTGGCCGGCGCCTCCTCTGCCGCGACGATCACGTCGAACTGCAGGCAGCCGGGCTCATCGGCCAGCGATGCCGCGGCATCGGCCCGCGCCGCCGCCAGAAAGGCGGAGAGCTTCTCTGGCGCGACATGAAATTCGGGCAGGACGACGAAGCTCATGCCTTGGCTGCCGCCTTGGGGCCCATGCTCGCGACCTGTTCACGGCGCAGGGTGACCACATCCATGTCATCGACGAATTCGACATCCGACATGCGCACGATCTGATCGCGCGGAATGTCGTTCTTCAGCTTCACATGATGGGCAAGCCCCATCGGCAGCGCGTCGATCGCGGTGGAGATCGTCGCCGGGATGGCCTTGGCCCAGGTGGCAAAGCCGCCCTCGCCATCAAGATAGGACCCGGCCTTGAGGTTCGATTTCGCCGTGGCCACCGCATCGCCGCGGAACTCGCGCGAGGAGCCGGTCGGTTCCTTGCGCAGCACGGCCGAGAGGACCGAGACCGAGGTTTCCAGCCCGATCAGGTGGAAGGGCCGCCACATCGAACCGTACCAGCCCGACTTGTCGGTCAGCAGCCCGTATTGTTCGAAACAGGCCTTGGTGTAGTCGTCGGGGGCGCGGAAGGTCACGAACATGCCGTACTGGATGTTGTTGACCACCTTGCGCCCGTCCGGCTCCATGCTGGCGGCGATGTCGACGAGGCCATTGCCCGGCAGACGCCCGCCCTCCGAGGCCGGTTTGAAGACCTGGGCCAGGTCGTGCAGCCCGGTCGGGTAGAAGGCCAGGCCATCGTCGGGGCAATCGAGCCCGGTGCCATTGGCGACGGCGGCCATCTCGATGGCGGCCTTGGTGCCATCGGTGAAGGAGTTGTACATCTTCGGGTTGAAATCGCCCTTGGCGACGAATTCATCGCTCCACCCGAAATAGCCCCAGACGGTATCGGGGGTGGAATAGCGGTATTCGGGGCGGAAGTTCATGCCCTTGCCGGCCGAGGTCAGCTCGAACCCGCAGGAGCGCACCCAGTCCACCAGCTCGCAGATGAAGGCGGGCTGGTCGCCGTAAGCCATGGAATAGACGAGACCTTTCTCTCGCGCCATCCGGCCGAGGATCGGGCCGCACATCACATCGGCTTCGACATTGACCATGACGATATGTTTCATGCCGTCGATGGCCATCAGGGCATGGCGCACGCCGAAGATCGGGTGGCCGGTGGCCTCGATGATGCATTCGATGCCCTCAAAGGCGCAGAGGGCGGCGGCATCCTCGGTCACGAAGGTGCGCCCGGTGTCCATCGCATCGCCCAGCGAGGTGGCGGCATATTCGTCTTGCTGCCAGCCGGTGCGCGCCAGCGAGGCCCGCGCCTTGCCGGCGTTCAGATCGGCCACGCCGACGATGTGATAGCCGGCAATCTTGCGCGCCTGCGCCAGGACCATCGAGCCGAATTTGCCGGCTCCGATCAGCCCGACCCGGATCGGCCGCCCGGATTCGTTGCGGGCGGACAGCATCGCGTAAAGGTTCATGTCTTATCTCCACAGGGGGCCCCAGGCGGGGCCAAAGCGGGTCTCGACCCGGAAAGTTCGCGGAAAGAGAAGATCAAGGCCCGCGCGCCTCCCGAGGGGTGGCGCGGTCAGTGTCGTGACGAGCAGGCAAGTTCCTCCCTATCGGTCACGACCTCGTCGTCCCCGATGCGCCCAGTGTTTCGCAATTCATTCCGCAGAACAATTTAACTTATTTGGGCGAATGCTTAGTTTATCTAAGCGATCACCGGAGCGCAGAAGCCTTGCCAAGGCAAGGCGCAAAGCCCTCCGCCCGCGGTGGCGGGCAAGGGGCGTCATTCGAGGGAATGAGGGGGCTAGATCCGGTAGATCCGCTCTGCCGTGCCGCAGCGCACCCGGGCGCGGTCGGCGGCGGAAAGGGGGGCAAGGCTCGCCTCCAGCGCCTGAAAGATCTGCGCGGTCCCGGCAAACAGCAGATCGACCGGCAGGTTGCTGCCGAACATCACCCGGTCGGGGGTGAAGATCCCGATCACCTGCGACAGGATCGGCACCGTGTCGGCAAGGGTCCAGCGCGGATGGCCAAGGCCAAAGCCCGAGAGTTTGACCGCGACATTCCCGGCCCGGGCGAGGTCCTTGAGTGCCGACGCCCAATCGGCCAGGCCTTGCGCGCTGCGGTCGATCGGCATGCCGAAATGGTTCAGGATCAAGGGCGTGGCGGGGAAATCCTCGGCCAGTTCGCGCGCCATGGCCATCTGCGGCCAGTAGATCTGCAGATCGAAACTGAGGCCCCGCGCGGCCAGGGCGGCAAAGCCCCGGCGCCAGGCGTCGCTTTGCATCAGGTCGCGCGGGGCCACCCGCAGCCTCGGGTCCGCGTGCCAGTTCAGGATCTGGCGGATGCCGCGGACCTGGGGGACCTTGCGATGCGCCGCCAGAACGGCGGGGCAATCGGGATGGGACAGGTCCGCATGGGCGACGATGGCGCTGGGCAGGCCTGCGGGGTCAAGGCCCGCGAGCCAGAGCGTCTCGCCCACCGGGTCCTCGGGGGTCCAGCCGTTCTGGACATGCACGGTCTTGACCACAGTCTGCCCCGCCACCGCCTTGCGGTAATCCCCGGGCAGGAAGTTGCGGCGGATCGGCGTCAGATCGCCTTCCAGCGCCTGCGGTCGCCCCGGCGCGAGCCAAGGATAGCTGTGGCGGCGGATGTCCTGAAAATGCTGATGGGCATCGACGACAGGCTCCGGCACCATCTAGCGCTGCTTTCGGGTCAGACGGTCGGCCAGCACCGCAAGGATCACCACCGCCCCGGAGGCGACGAATTGCCAGAAGGACGGCACGTTGATCAGGGTCAACCCGTTCTGCAGGGCCCCCAACGTCACCGCCCCGACCAGCGAGCCGAGCGGGTTGCCGATGCCGCCGAACAGGCTGGCGCCGCCGATCACCGCCGAGCCGATGGCCTGAAGCTCGAACCCCTGGCCGCCGATCGGCTCTGCCGCGCCGATGCGGGCGATCAGGACAAAGCCTGCGATGCTCGAAAGCAGGCCGGAGATCGTGTAGACCGTGATCTTGATCGCGTCGATGTTGATGCCCGACAGCCGCGCCGCCTCTTCATTGCCGCCGGTCGCGATGATCCGTTCGCCGAGGCCCGTATAGGCGATGACCACGAAGCCAAGCGCCGCGATGCCGATGGCCAGAAGCACCGGCGTCGGCAGGCCGAGAAGCTGCCCGGCAAAGATGTCGCGGAACAGCGGCGGCAGGCCATAGATCGGCTGGCCGTTGGTATAGATCAGCGCCGCGCCCCGGAAGATGCTCAGCGTGCCGAGGGTGACGATGAAATCCGGCAGTTTCAGCTTGGCGATCATCACCCCGTTCAGAAAACCGCAGATGAGCCCGGTCGCCATGCCCGCCAGAATGGCGAGGGTGACGCCCTGGCTCGTGGCGATATCGGCGGCCACCATGCTCGACAATCCGGCGATGGAGCCGACCGATAGATCGATGCCCTTGGTCATGATGACCAGGGTCATCGCCACCGCAGTGATCGCGCTGATCGAGGATTGCAGCAGGATGTCCAGAAGGTTGGCGGGCTGGTAGAAGGTATGCGACAGGGCCGAGAAGACGACGAACAGCACGACGAAGCCCGAGAGGACCGAGGCGCTGCGCAACAGCTCGGCGCGGTCGACCGGGGTTTTGGCCGGGGCCTTGGCGGGGGCCGGGCGCGCGCTGTGGGGATTGGCGCTCATCGGGCCACCTCGGCGGACATGTGTTTCATCAGGCGTTCCTCGGTCAGGGTTTCGACATTGTCCAAAAGCGCTGTCAGTCGTCCGTTTTCCATGACGCCGATGCGGTTGGCCAACAAAAGCACCTCGGGCAGTTCGGAGGAGACGACGACGACCGCCGCCCCCTGTGCCGCAAGGTTCTGCAACAGATCGTAAATCTCGGCCTTGGCCCCCACGTCGATGCCGCGCGTCGGCTCGTCAAAGAGGTAGACTTTCGCCTTGGTGCCAAGCCAGCGCGCGATGACCACCTTCTGCTGGTTGCCGCCCGACAGGTTGCCGAGCGGCACCGCGATATCGGCGGGCTTGATCGACATTTCTTCCGACAGGCGCCGGATCGCGGCGCGGCGCCGGGTGAAATCGGTGAAGCCGCCGCGCGTGAAGCGGGAGAAGTTGGCCAGGCCGAAGTTGGCCTCGATGCTCATCATCGGCACCACGGCCTTGCCGCGGCGGTCCTCGGGGATATAGGCCACGCCGCGGGCGATGGCATCGGCGGGCTGGGTGATCCGCGCCTCGGTGCCCGCCAGCGACAGGCGGCCGGCGCGGATCGCATCGATGCCGAAGATCGCGCGGAGGACGGCGGAGCGGCCCGAGCCGACCAGCCCGGCCAGCCCGAGGATCTCGCCCGCGCGGACCTGCAGCGAGACCTCGCTGATGCGGTCCGTCGTCACCTGGTCCAGCGCCAGCGCCACGGGGCCCTCGCGCCCCAGGGGCCCGGCGCGGTGGGCGAGGGCCGCGGCGAGGTGTCTTCCGGTGATCATCTCGTTGATGCTGTCGGCGTCATGCGCCTCGGTCCGGTCCGACATGATGACGCGGCCGTCGCGCAGCACGGTGATCGTGTCGCAGATGCTCTGGATCTCGCTCATCCGGTGCGAGATGTAGATGATGCCCTTTCCGGCATCGCGCAGCTTGGCGATCACCTTGAAGAGGTTGTCGCGCTCGGACGGGGTCAGGCTGGAGGTCGGCTCGTCAAAGGCGATAATCTCGCCGCCGCGCGCCAGGGTCCGAGCGATTTCGACCAGCTGGCGGTCGGCCATGCCGAGGTCCGCCACCAGCGCCCTGCCGTCGATATGGGGGGCAAGTTCGGCGAGGAGTGCCGCAGCACGGCGGCGCAGCTCGGCCCGGGGGATGGTGCTGAGGGCAGGGGTGCTGCCCAGAAAGATGTTCTGCGCCACATCGAGCTGCGGCACGAGGCTCAATTCCTGGCTGACGAGGCCGATGCCCAGCGACAGGGCATGGCGCGGGCTGTCGATCCGGACCGCGCCCTTGGCGGCCAGGGTGATGGTCCCCGCATCCGGCTGGACCAGACCGAAGACGATCCGCATCAGCGTCGATTTCCCGGCGCCGTTCTCGCCCAGAAGGCCATGCACCTCACCGGGCCGCAGCGTCAGGTCGACGCCTTTCAGGACCACGACCGGGCCATAGCGCTTTTCGATGGCGGTGAGCGCCAGTAGCGGCGGGCCGCGATCGGGGGATGGGCGGGGAAGGGTCATGGCGCGGCCTCTGCAAACGGGGCACTGACCGGGACGATGCCCGGACAGCGCGGCTCTTGGAAGAGGGGGCGGGGTTACTTGACGGCGGGATCGGGGAATTCGGCGACATTCTCCGCCGTGATCACCGCCTGGGGCGAGACGACCCAGGCCGGGATCGCCTGACAGCCGAGGATGCGCAGACCGACCTCGACGCCCAGCTGGCCTTCGGCGAAGGGGAACTCGGCGACGGTGGCGGCCATCTCCTTGGCCCCGACCGAGCGTTTGGCATCGCGGATGCCATCGGTGCCGACGACCGCGACCTGCGCCATCGCATTGGCGGCGCGCACCGCCTCGACCACACCCAGCGCCATGCCGTCATTGTTGGCATAGACGCCGACCAGGTCGGGCGTGTCGCGCAGGATGGTCGAAGTGGCGTTCATCGCCGTCATCCGGTCCCAGTTGCCGGGCTGCGAGGCGACGAGCTGCAGCTTGGGATAGGTCTTCAGCTGATCCTCGAAGCCCTGGATGCGCTTGCGGGCATTGGGCGAGCCTGCGGCGCCCTCGATCTGGGCAACCTTGCCGCCCTCGGGGAAGCGGGTGTTGAGGTAATCCGCCGCCTTGGCGCCGATCGCCACCTGATCGGTGCCGATATAGCTCGTCGCCCCCTCGGTGCGGGCGTCGTCGATGATGATGGTGGGGATATTGGCCTCTTTGGCCGCGGCGATCACCGGGGCGAGGTTGGTGTCCGATTGCGGCGACAGAAGCAGGATGTCGGGCTTTTGCGACAGCACGGTCTGCGCGAGGTTCAACTGTTCGATCAGCGAGCTTTCGTCCTTGGCCGCCTGCACATCGACGGTGATGTCCTTGTACTTGGCCGCCTCGTCCTTGACCCCGGCCGCCACGTCCTGCCAGAATTCGTTGATCAGGGTCTTGGTCACATAGACCACATGCAGCGGCTTGGTGGGCGCGGGCACGGCGCCGAAGGTCTTGGCAAGATCGGCCGATTCCACCTTGTCGGTCGCGGCCGTCGGATAGGCCGTGCAGGTGTCGGCGGCAAAGGCCGCCCCGGCCAGCATCGCCGAAACCGCCGTGGTCGCTGCGAGAATGGTTGTCCTTCTGGTCATGTTTCATTCCTCCCGTGTTGTCCCGGCGCGGCGTTTCGGCGCCGGGTTTGATGACATCCGCGGCGCTGGATCCGGCCCGGCCCTCTGCCATCCGCCCGTCAGCCTCCCAGCAGCCGGGCGTCTCTGGCGCCGGGGTTTCCCCCGCCGTCCGCGGTGATGTTCGCAAAGGTCCAGGCACATGCGCCAATGTGTCCCCCGCAAGCCTATGCAGATGATTGTTTAGGCACAAATTAGATTGCCTTCCCTTCCAGTTAGAAATTCTAAGCGATGGCGCCGGGCATTGCGCGCTGTATGATCGGGCAGGGAATCCGGTGCGGGGGAGGGTTTGGGTGCAGTTGCCGATCAAAGCCATATGTGTGTTTCATGCCGCCGCCCGTGTCGGCAGCATCAGCAAGGCCGCCGAGGAGCTGAGCGTGACCTCCTCTGCCGTAAGCCAGCAGATTCAGGCGCTTGAGGTGCAACTTGGCGTGTCGTTGATGAGCAAGATGGGCCGCGGCATCGTGCTGACCGAGGCGGGCGAGCGCTATTTCGCGATGATCTCGGATGACATCGAACGCATCGCCGAGGCGACCAACATCATCCGTGGCCACCGTGACGTGACCACGCTGAACATCCGGGCCACGCCGACCTTGTCCAACAAATGGCTTCTGCCGCGGCTCAGCAGCTTTCTGGACGCCCATCCCGAGCTGGAGATCCGCCTCGACGGCACCAACGAGCCCACCGATTTCAAACGCGAGCTGGTCGATATCGAGATCCGCCATGGCGATGGCCGCTGGCCCGGGCTTTTCGTCGAGGGTCTGGGGGAGGAGACCTTCTTCCCGGTCGCCTCGCCGGATTATGCCGGAAAGGACAGCCTCTCGCCGCGCGATGTGCTGAATTACCGGCTGATCCAGTCGGTCAAGTCGCAGGCGCAATGGTCGCGCTGGCTTGCCGATGCGGGCGTGGTGCTGACCGACCGCTGGCGCTGCGTGAAGTTCGACCGCAGCCATATGGCGATCGACGCCGCCTGTGACCGGATGGGGATTGCCTTGGAAAGCAATCTGATGATGTGGCGCGAATTGCACGATGGCCGTCTGGTCTGCCCGGTCAGGGACACACCGACGATCAAGCTGACGACCCAGTGGATCGTCTGCCCGCCCGACCATCTGCGCTACAAGAAGGTGCGGGTCTTCCTCGACTGGGTGCGCGAGGAGCATCTGATCTGGCTGCAGACCCAGGCCTTTGCCGCCTAGGCAGCGGCCTGGGAAAGCCGCGGGTCAGGCCCAGCTGGCGATGGCCGGATCGTCGATCTCGATCACCGTGGGCCCTGCGGCAACAGCTGCGGTCTGCAGGGCGGTGTGCAGGGCGGCAAAGCTGTCGGGCTTGACCGCCTGGCAGCCGAAGCCGCGGGCGATGGTCTGGAAATCCGGCGTGTAGATATCGACGCCGATCTGCGGGATCTTGCGGTCGGCCATGTAGCTTTTGATCTCGCCATAGCCCTGGTTGTTCCAGACGAGGATCGGCACGGCGAGGCGCAGTTCGACCGCCGTGGCCAGCTCGGCGATGGTGAATTGCAGCCCTCCGTCACCGATCAGCGCCACCACGGGGCGGTCCGGCTGGCCGAGCTTCGCGCCAAGCGCCGCGGGCAGGCCGTAGCCGAGAGTGCCGTAACCGGTGGAGGAGTTGAAATAGCTGCGCGGCCCTGCAGGTTCATAGGCGAGGTTGCCGCCATAGACCGGCTGGGTGCTGTCGCCGACGATGATCACATCGGGCAGGGCCGCGGCCACCGCGTCCAGAAAGCGGTGATGCAGCTGGTAATCGGCGCGCAGGATCTGCGCCAGCTCCTGCCGCATCGCGGCTACCCGCGCGCGGGTCTTGGTCTGATCGGGGGCAAAGCCTTCGAGTGCCGCATGAAGCGCCGCCATCGCCAGCCCGGCATCCGAACAGATCCCGACCTCGGGCAGCACATTGCGGACCAGCTGCTGCGCCTCGATGTCGATGCGGATCACCCGGCCCTTGATGTCGAGGCTCCGCTCGAAGAGGAGGGTATCGGTCTCGGACAATTCGGTGCCGATGGCCAGGACCACATCGGCGGATTGCAGCGCGGCCAGAACCGGCGGCTGCGGCAGCGTCGCGCCAAGGCAGAGCGGGTGATGCGGCGGCAGCACCCCCTTGGCGTTGATCGTCACGGCGGTGGGCGCGCCCAGACGTTCGACCAGGGCCTGGGCAAGCGGGGCCGCTTGCGAGGTGCCGCCGCCCAGGACCACAAAGGGCGATTTCGCCTGCCGCAGCAGGGCGGCAGCCTCCGCGATGCCCTTCGGATCGGGCCCGGGCAGGGCGCGCGGACGAATGGCGTGGCGGGTCAGGCCATCGGCGGGGGCGGTGATCACGTCCAGCGGCAGCTCGATATGGACCGGGCCGGGGCGGGCGGAATCGAAGACCGCGAAGGCCCGCGCCAGAACCGTCGGCAGTTCCGCCGCGCGCAGGACCGAATGGCTGAAGACCGACACGCCGCGCACGAGGCCGCGCTGATCGGGCAATTCGTGCAGGCGGCCCTCGCCCAGGCCCAGCTCATGGCTGTTGTTCACGCTGGAAATCACCAGCATCGGCACCGAATCCGCATAGGCCTGGCCCATCGCGGTCAGGATATTGGTCATGCCGGGGCCAGAGATGATGAAACAGGCCGCAGGCTTCCCGCTGGCCCTTGCATAGCCATCGGCCATGAAGCCCGCGCCCTGTTCGTGGCGCGGGGTGATGTGGCGGATCTTGGTGTTGGGCAGGCCGCGGTACAACTCGACCGTATGGACGCCGGGGATGCCGAAAACCGTGTCGATGCCGTAGCTTTCCAGGATCTCGACCAGAACCTCTCCGCAGGTATTCATGTCCGGTACTGCACGCCGGGCAAGACGCAGAGCATCTCGTACATCAGGTTGGCCGCCGTGATCGCCGTGTTGCCGGTGGTGTCATAGGGCGGCGAGACCTCGACGCAATCGGCGCCGATGAGGTTGAGGCCGCGGCAGCCGCGGATGATCTCGATGCCCTGGATGGTGGTCAGGCCGCCGATTTCCGGCGTGCCGGTGCCGGGGGCGAAGGCGGGGTCCAAAGCGTCGATGTCGAAGGTCAGATAGACCGGCCCGTCGCCCATCTGGGCCCGGATTTCCGCCATCAGCGGGGTGAGGGACTTGTACCAGCACTGCTCCGCCGGGACCACGCGGACGCCAAGGTCGGCCGCCCAGTCGAAATCGTCGGCGGCATAGCCCGTGGCGCGCAACCCGATCTGCGCCATGCGTTTGGGGTCGATCAGACCTTCCTCGATGGCGCGGCGGAAGGGGGTGCCATGGGCGATGCGCTCGCCGAACATGTGGTCGTTCACATCGGCATGGGCATCGACATGGATCACGCCGACCGGCCCGTGAACCTTGTGCATCGCGCGCAGGATCGGCAGGGGAATGGTGTGATCGCCGCCGAGCGTCAGGGGTTTGGCACCATGCGACAGGATCTCGTCATAGGCCGCTTCGATGATGCGGACCGAATCCAGCAGGTTGAAGGTGTTGATCGCCACATCGCCGATATCGGCCACCTGCAGCGATTCAAACGGCGCGGCACGGGTTGCCATGTTGTAGGGCCGGATCATGCAGGATTCCGCCCGGATCTCGCGCGGGCCGAACCGGGTGCCGGGGCGGTTCGAGGTGCCGATGTCGAGCGGGATGCCGACGAAGCAGACATCGAGGCCGGCAGCCGTCGGCTGGCTCGGCAGGCGCATCATGGTGGCCTGGCCGCCAAAGCGCGGCATCTGGTTGCCGCCAAGCGGTTGGTTGAAATGGGTCATCTTATCCTCCGGTTCCGGTGCCTGAGGCAAAGACGAGGCAATCCTCGGCACAAAAGCTGATCTTGACGCGGGCGCCCCGAACGAAAGGCGCGCTGCGGGTGCTGGGTTCGACCACCATCAGGGGGCCAAGCGCGCTGCCCAGCTGATAATGGATCTCGGCGCCCATGTAGCGGGCCTGCAGGACCTCGGCATCGAACTGGTTGGCGCCCATCGCCGGGGTCTTGTCGGCGACCTCGGCCATGGTGATGCGCTCGGGCCTTATGCCAAGGCTGACCGGCGTGTCATCGCCCAGACCCTGCGCCGTGGCCGACAGGACCGCGCCCTGGGTCAGCACGGTGGCGAAACTGCCCTTGCCAAGCTTCAAAGTGCCCTCCAGCCAGTTGCTGCGCCCCATGAAGCCCGCGACGAAGCGGTTGGCCGGGCGGGAATAGATCTCCGCCGGCGCGCCCTGCTGGTCGATCCTGCCGCGGTTCATCACGATGATGCGGTCGGCAAGGCTCATCGCCTCGTCCTGATCGTGGGTGACGACGAGGGTGGTCGAGCCGACCGCGGTCAGGATCTCTTTCAACTCGGCGCCAAGTTCCTCGCGCAGCTTGGCGTCGAGTGCGGAGAGGGGTTCGTCCAGCAGCACCAGTTTCGGCCTCGTGGCCAGAACCCGGGCGAGGGCGATCCGTTGCTGCTGGCCGCCGCTCAACTGGCGGGGGCGGCGGTCGGCCACACCCTCCAGCTGCACAAGGCGCAGCATCTCGGCCACGCGGGGGGCGATCTCGGCCTTGGGGAAGGCGCGTTGCTTCAGGCCGTAAGCGATGTTCTCGCCGACGCTCATATGCGGGAAGAGGGCGTAATGCTGGAACAGAAGGCCCACGTTGCGTTCATAAGGGCGCTTGCCGATCACCGATTCCGCGCCGATCTCGATCACGCCGGCATCGGGCTCCTCGAAGCCCGCGATCAGGCGCAGCGTTGTGGTCTTGCCGCAGCCCGAGGGGCCAAGGAGGGCCACCGTTTCCCCCGCCTCGGCCGAAAAGCTGATGCCATCGACGGCAGCCATGGCGCCAAAGCTTTTGCGGACATTCTCGAATTTGATCACGGTTGGCATGTGGGTCCTTTCAACGGAAGGCGCCTTCGCCGATGGCACGGTTGAGGCCGACGACCTTCTCCAGCGCCAGGATCAGCACCACGGTCAGCCCCATCAGCATCAGCGAGGCGGCGGCGATGGTCAGGTCGAAATTCGCCCGCATCGAGCTGATCAGGGCAATCGGCAGGGTATAGGTATGCGCATCGGTCAGCATGATCGACACGGCGACATCATCCATCGACACGGCAAAGGCGAAGATCGCCCCCGACAGGATGCCGGCGCGGGCGAGGGGCAGGGTGACGCCCCAGAAGGCCCGCCGCTCGGTCGCGCCAAGGACCAGCGCCGCCTCGGTATAGCTGCGGTCGATCTGCTGCATCGAGGCGAGCGTGGCGCGGATCGTATAGGGCACGGTGATGATGACATGGCCGCAGAGAAGCCGGGCAAAGCCGTTGATCAGCCCGATCTGGCTGAGGAACAACAAAAGCGCAAAGCCGATCACCACCGGGGGCACGACCAAGGGCGACAGGAAGAAGGCCACCAGCTGGTCCTTGCCGCCGAACTGTGCCCGGTCCAGCGCATAGGCGGTCACAAGGCCGATCAGCAGCGAGATCACCGTGGCGCAAAGCGCCAGTTTCAGGCTGGTCGCAAGCCCGGTCAGGAAATAGCTGTCCGAAAAGAAGGCCGTGAACCAGCGCAGCGACAGGGCCGGCGGCGGCAGCGGGCCAAGGAAGGCCCGCGCGTCAAAGGCCATCAGGGCGGTGACGAGGATGGGCGCCAGCAGGAACAGCACCACCAGACAGTTCATCACCTTGCAGGCGAGCCGGATCAGGTCATCGGCGAGATGCTTGCTCATTGCGGCCACCTTCTGTTGATCAGCGCGGTCATGGCGTAGACGATCCCCATCGCCAGCACGAAGAGCACGACCGAAATTGCCGCCCCGCTGGGGTAATTCGCGATCTCGCTGAAGCGGGTGTAGATCAGGTTCGATATGAAGAGGACGCGCCCCTTGCCCAGGATCATCGGGATGACGAAGGCGCTGATCGAGAAGGTAAAGCCGAAGAGGAAGGCCGCCAGAATCCCGCGCATGCAGAGGGGCAGGGTCACCGTCAGATGCGCCTTCCAGCTGGGTGCGCCCAGAACCTGCGCCGCATCGGTCAGGCGCGGGTCGACGTTCTGGATCGTGGCGAGCAGGGTCAGCACCGACATCGGAATCACATAATGCAGGAGGCCCATGCCGACCAAGGTCTCGATATAGGGCCGCCCGTTGGTGGCGATGCCCAGGTTGCGCAGCAACGGCCCGAAAGGTCCGGTGGCCCCGAAGGTCAGCTCCAGCGCATAGGTGCGCACGAGGACGCTGAGGAACATCAGCGCGACGAAGAAGCCGATGGCCAGCATCCGCCCCCGTGGCGACAGGCGGCGGGCGATCCAGTAGGCCAAGGGGAAGGCGAAGAACACCCCCGCGGCCGAGGCGAGAAGGCTGATCCGCAGCGTCTGCAGGAAGAAGGCCACGAAGGAGGTCTTGAAGAGCTCGCCATAATTGGCCAGCGTGAAGGGCGCATCGGCGGCCGAGCCGATGCTGCCGGGTTCATAGTAGCGCAGGCTCTGGATCAGAAGCCCCGCCATCGGCAGCACGAACAGCGCCAGAAACAAGGCGCCGCCCGGCAGGAACAGGACGAAGGGTCGTCTTGTGGTCATCGTCCTGTCTCCCTTTTCGACAGCCGCAGCGCTTACAAGAGCGGGGCGATCTCGTCTTCCCAGCGCTTGGCCCAGGCGTCCTGATTGGTCAGAACCACATTGAAGTCAGGCACATAGACGTATTTGTCGAACTCTTCCGGCGTGAAGGCCAGGTGCTTGAGGGCGTCCGGGGTCTTGGCCTTGACGTTCAGGGGCGCCTCGCCTGCGACATTGGCGTAAAGCTCGCTCATCTCGGGGCTGATCGCGAAGTTGATGAAATCGAGCGTCGCCTGCAGGTTCGGGCGGTTCTTGAAGACCGCAAAACCGCTTTGATACAGGAACACCGGCATGCCCTCGGTCTTGGTCAGGCGCACCAGCGGGAAGGCCTTGGCGACCTCGGTCAGCTGCGGTTCGGAGTAGAAGCCCCCGACCGTCTCGCCGCTGGTGAGCGAGGTGGTGAAGTCGGTGTCTGTGACCGCGACCCGGCCGATATTGCCCGAGGCGGCGAGCTTCTTCATGAACTCCCAGCCCGGTTCGAGGTTGTTCTCGTCACCGCCGCCGTGCAAGGCCAGCGCCACCAGCTGCAAAAGCATGCTTTGCGTCGGGCCCGGCCAGCAGAGCTTGCCCTTCAGCGCCGGGTTCAGCAGGTCGTCGATGCTCTTGATCTCGATCGGGCTGATGTCGGAGCGGTAGGCGAAATAGATCCCGCCCACGGCGCGCGGCACGGCCATCCACTCGCCCTTGGCGTTCTTGACGATGATCTTTTCGGGAATGTCGGCGAGGTTCGGCACCGTTTCCACCGTCACCGGCACCAGCCAATCCTCTTTCAGCATGCCGTTGAACGAGCCTTCCCAGCCGGCGACATAGTCGTAATCGGCCGTGGGCCAGGTCGCCTTGATCTTGGGCAGGATCGCGCCCGAGCCGCCCTGGTGCAGCACCCAGTTGAAGGTCACCGCATCCTGTTTGGCCGCGATCTGCTTCATCGCATCGACCACGCCGCCGCCCCATTCGACGGCGGTCAGTTCGGTCGTGGCGGCCCGGCTCATGAAGCCGATGGACGAAAAGGCCGCCGTCGCCGCTGCGGTCTGCAAGGCTTGCCGTCTGGTGAATCTGGTCATGTCGTTCCCCGTTGCTGTTGGTTCTGGATCTGCTGTCCTTGCGCAAAAGGTTAAAAAATGCCCGGGGACCGAACAATATCGACCTGTGAAAGCTGGGTTGGCCTTTGGTCGATGTATCGGGGTTACGAAACCGGGCGGCAGGGCGTAATCTGGCGCGGTAAGGAGAGGTCCCATGCTCAGCAATCTGTCCGAAGCCGATATCCGGCTGCTTCGCGTCTTTGCCGCCGTGGTGGATGCCGGGGGCTTTTCGGCGGCGCAGATCGACCTCAATGTCAGCCAGTCCACCATCAGCACCCATATGACCGCGCTGGAACAGCGCCTTGGCCTGCGGCTTTGCGAAAGGGGTCGTTCGGGCTTCAAGCTGACCGAGCGGGGGCAGCTGATCTATCAGGCGGCGCAACGGCTTTTCTCGGCGATCGACGAGTTCCGTTCCGATGCCGGGGCCGCGCGCAACTGCCTGACCGGGTCCTTGGTGGTGGGCATCGTCGACAGCCTGATCGCCAACCCCGATTGCAAGCTTCATGCCGCCATCGGCAGCTTCAACCAGATCGCTCCCGAGGTGCAGATCACCCTGCGCGTCACCTCGCCTTCCGAGATCGAGCGCGTGGTGCTGGAGGGCAGCTGCGACCTTGGCCTTGGCACCTGCGGCCAGCATTCGCCCTATCTCGACTATGAAGACATCTTCGAGGAGCGGCAGGTTCTCTACTGCGGCAAGGGCCATGCCCTCTTCGAACGCCGCGACATCCGGGTGGCGGACCTGAAAGACCAGCAGTTCGTCCGCCGCGCCTATGCCGCGCCGGACCGCCTGCCTGCGGGCGTCAAGACCACCTCGACCGCGGTGGCCGACCTGATGGAGGCGGTCGCGGCCTTTGTCCTGTCGGGTCAGTTCGTGGGCTTCCTGCCCGCCCATGTCGCCGCCCATTGGGTGGCGCAGGACCTGATGCGCCCGCTTTTGGAAAGCGCCGTGGGCTATCCCAACCCGGTCTATCTTGCGACGCGGAAGGCCGAGACGACCAAGCCGGTGCTTTCGGTCTTCCTGAAGGAGTTGCGCAAGGTCCATGCCGCGCGCAAGCCGGCGCCCATCGGGCGGGCGGCGGTCACGGCCTAATGCGACAGGACCTGCGACAGGAACAGCCGGGTGCGTTCGTGTTCAGGGTGTGAGAAGAACTGCGCCGGGGGGGCGGTCTCCACCACCCGGCCGTGATCCATGAAGATCACCTTGTCGGCCACGGTGCGGGCAAAGCCCATCTCATGCGTGACGCAGACCATCGTCATGTGATCCTCGGCCAGCGAGATCATCACATCCAGCACCTCCTTGATCATCTCGGGGTCGAGCGCCGAGGTCGGTTCGTCGAACAGGAGGATGCGCGGCTCCATGCAGAGGGCGCGGGCGATGGCGACGCGCTGCTGCTGGCCGCCCGACAGCTCGCTGGGGTATTTATGCGCCTGTTCGGCAATCCGGACCCGGGCGAGGTAATGCATCGCCAGCTCCTCGGTCTGCCGCCGCGCCTGATGGCGGACGCGGCGCGGGGCGAGGGTGAGGTTCTGCAAGACGGTCAGATGCGGGAAGAGGTTGAACTGCTGGAAGACCATGCCCACCTCGCGCCGGACATGGGCGATGTTCCTGACCTGATCGGTCAGCTCGACCCCTTCGACGAAGATCTGGCCCTTCTGGTGGCTTTCCAGCCGGTTGATGCAGCGGATCGCGGTGGATTTGCCGGATCCGGAGGGCCCGCAGATCACCACGCGCTCGCCCTTCGCCACGGTCAGCGACACGTCTTTCAGAACCTGAAACGGGCCATACCACTTGTCGACATGGCGCAACTCGATCATCGGGGGTTCGGGGGTCAGCGCGGGGGCCGGGGCCATAGATAGTTCCGGGTTCATCGGGGTTTCCATTCAGCGCGTGCTCCGCATCCGGCGTTCCAGATAGCGCGAGCCGAGGGTCAGCGGGTAGCACATCGCAAAGTAGATCAAGGCGACCAGCCCATAGACCACGAAGGGTTTGAAGGTGGCATTGGCGACGATCTGCCCGGCGCGCGTCAGCTCTTCAAAGCCCACGATCGAGGCGAGGGCGGTGCTTTTGAGCAGCTGGACCAGAAAGCCCACCGTCGGCGGGATCGCGATCTTCAGGGATTGCGGCAGGATCACATAGCGCATCTGCACGAGGTAATTCATCCCCAGGCTGGCGCTGGCATCCCATTGCCCGCGCGGGATGGCATCGACGCAGCCGCGCCAGATCTCGGCCAGAAAGGCGCTGGCATAAAGCGTCAGCGCGATGCTGGCCGCCATCAGGGGCGCCACATCGACGCCCAGCATTGGCAGGCCGAAGAAGACGATGAACAGCTGCAGCAGCAGGGGCGTGCCCTGCAGAAGCTGGATATAGACCGAGGTGAACCTTCTGCCAAAGCGCGGCGAGGCATAGCGCCAGAGCAGAAGCAGCGTCGCCCCGATGCCACCGCCAATGAATGCAATCGCGGCCAGAAGCAGCGTCCAGCGCGCCGCCATCAGAAGGAAGGGGAGGATCTGGGCAAGGGACAGGGTCATGCGCGCCTCACCGTGAAATAGCGGCGGCCGATCTGGCCAAAGACCCAGCGCAGCGCCAGGGCCATCGCAAGGTAGATCAGCGCCACGACGCCATAGGTCTCGAAGGCGCGGTAGCTGCGCGACTGGATGAAATCGGCGGCATGGGTCAGGTCGGTGACGGCGATCTGGCTGACGACGGCGCTTTCCAGCATGGTGATGATGATCTGGCTGACCAGCGCCGGATAGACCGTCGTGATCGCCTGCGGCAGGATGATCAGCACGAAGGCCACCACCGGGCTGATGCCGAGGGCAAAGCCCGCCTCGCGCTGGCCGGGGGGGACGGACTGGATGCCGGCCCGCATGATCTCGATCCCGTAGGCGGTCAGGTTGATCACCATGGCCAGCGAGGCCGCCGCCAGCGCCGGCATCTTCACGCCAAGGCTCGGCAGGCCGAAGAAGATGAAGAACAGCTGCACGATGAAGGGCGTGTTGCGGATCAGCTCGACATAGGCCAGCACCGCCCGCCGCGCCCAGACCGGACCCCAAAGCGCCGTGACCGCCCCGCCGATGCTGAGCGCAATCCCGATCGCCCCCGCAATCGCCGCCAGAGCCAAGGTCAGGCCTGCCCCTTCAAGGAGCAGGCCCGCGTTGTCCAGAATGGCCGTATAGTCCCAGACATAACCCATCGGCGGTCAGAAACCTGCAGCCAGCGGCGCCTTGAGCCATTTGACCGCCAGCTCGTTCAGGCTGCCATCGGCCTTCATCGCGGCGAGGGCCGTGTTCAGCTTGTCCTTCAGCGCGGTCTCGCCCTTCTTCACCGCCATCTGCGAGGGCGAGGAGAGCAGCTGGAACTTCTCGACCGGGGCAATCGCCGGATTCTGCGCGAGGATCGTGGCCCCCACGTCATTGCCCACCACCATCAGCGTGGCCTGACCCGACATGAAGGCCGAGATGACGCCGCTGTAATCGCTGTAGCGCTGGATCGTCGCATCCGCCGGGGCGATCTTGGACACCTCGGTATCCTCCAGCGTGCCGCGGTTCACGGCGATGGTCTGCCCCGAAAGGCCTGCCGCATCCTTCACGTCCAGGTCCTTCGGGCCCATGACGGCGATGTAATAGGGCGCATAGGCATCGGTGAAATCCACCACCTGGGCGCGCTCGTCGCTATAGCCGATGCTGAGCAGCAGATCGACCTTGCCTTCGGTGAGGAAGGGGATGCGGTTCTGCCCGGTGATGGCGACCAGCTCGGCCTTGACGCCAAGGGCCGCGGCCAGCTTGTCGGCCACCTCTGTGTCATAGCCTTCGACCTTCATCGCGCTGTTGAGCGAGGCGAAGGGCGGGAAATCCTCGAAAATCCCGACCTTGATCACGCCGGCCTTGGTGATGTCTGCCAGCGTGTCGGCCAAGGCCAGGCCCGGCATCAGGCCTGCGGCGATGGCGAGGCCAAGGACTGCCCTGCGTGTGATGGAAAAGTTCATGCGTTCCCCCTTGTTGACGGATTGGTCACTTGTTTCTGACTGCCGGGTGAGTTTGGGGTCTTTCCGGCCGCGTTCAATATCAATCGTCCGAAACCAAGTTCGGCCCCGGTCCACGTAACAGTGCCGGTCCGACAACCGCAATGGCCGCCGGTGCTTGCGCGCTGGCGGTGCTTGCGCGGGGCAGGGGCCGCCCGAGCGGCATCTCTGGTCCGCCGCTGCGATTATCCATCTCTGCGCCACCTCAGTGATGCCGCCAAGGCGGATAATCGGCGGGGCGGAACCGGACTAGGCTTCTGGCAGGGCGTCAGACGCCGGAATGGTCCGGCAGCGCCAATCACCCCGGAAAGGAACTCCCATGTCCCACCGCATCGACTATGCCGCCGCCAGCCCCGCCGGGATCAAGGCGCTGGGCCAGGTCTATGGTCATATCCTGCAATCCGGCCTCGAGGGCGGGTTGGTGGATCTGGTCTATCTGCGCATCAGCCAGATCAACGGCTGCGCCTATTGCATCGACATGCACAGCCGCGATCTCGCCAAGCGTGGGGTTGCGGCCGAGAAGGTCGCCCTGCTGCCGGTCTGGCGCGAGGCTGCGGTGCTGTTCTCTGCGACCGAACGGGCGGCGCTTGCCTGGGCCGAAAGCCTGACGCTGGTTGCAAGGACCGGCGCGCCGGATGCCGATTACGAGGCCGCCGCCAGGGTCTTCGAGCCCAGGGCGCTGACCGATCTGACCATCGCGATCGGGCTGATGAACACCTACAACCGGCTTGCCATCGGCTTTCGCGCGGTGCCCGGCGCGGTTGCCGCCTTGAAAGCCGCCTGAGGCGCCCCCCCCCTTTGAAAGCCCCCATGTCCTTGATCTACCAGACTGAAGCCACCGCCATCGGCGGGCGCATCGGATCGGCGGCCAGCGTGGACGGCGCCCTGCGCGTCAGGCTGCGCCGACCGAAGGCGCTTGGCGGCACGGGCGATCCCGGCACCGACCCCGAACAGCTGTTTGCTGTGGCCTATGCGTCCTGTTTCCTCTCGGCGATCCGCTTCGTTGCGCGCCGCCTGCGGGTTTCCATCGCGCGCGACGCCAATGTCACCGCCACGGTCGGCCTGTCGCGCCGCGACGACGGGACGGGATTTGACCTTGATGTCGGTCTTGCGGTCGATCTGCCCGGCCTTGACCCCGAAACCGCCGCGCGGGTCCTGAGCGCGGCCCAGACAGCCTGCCCCTATTCCGCCGCGCTGCGCGGCAATTTCGAGATCGGGCTGCGCCTTGCCTGAGCGGCCCTCACGTCTCGATCCCTTGGGCCCAGCTCTTGCTGGCGAAATGCTGGCGTAGGTAGTCCAGAAAGACCCGCACCCGGGCCGGTCGCGCCCGTCCGGGCGGGGTGACGACATGGAAGGCGGCGGGAACGACCGGCCAATCCGGCAGCACCTCCTCCAGCAGCCCGTCCTTGAGCTCCTGCGCCACATAGGCCTCGGGCAGGGCGGTCAGGACCAGACCCGCGACGAGGGGCGGCACCGCCGCCGCGGCCGAGTTCATGTGCAGCGGCCCGTCGACCCGCACCGACACCTCGCCCTCGACCGCGTGGTGAAAGCGCCAGACATCGGCGCCGGCGATATGGGTGAAGATCAGGGCCGGATAGCGGGCCAGATCGGTTGGGTGCTGCGGGCGGCCGTGGCGGTCCAGAAAGTCGGGCGAGGCCACGACCGGCACCCGGAACGAGAAGAGCCGGCTGATGCGCAGCGAGGAATCCGGCTCCGGCCCGACGCGCAGCACCAGATCGAAGCTTTCGGCCACCATGTCGATCCGCCGGTCGGTGATCTCCAGATCCAGCTCGATCTCGGGATAGCGCTTCATGAAGCCCGGCAGCAGCGGTGCCAGTTGCGTGGCGGCAAAGGCCATCGAACAGGCAAGCCGGATCAGCCCGCGCGGGATGGCGGCTTCCTCGAGGATCTCCGCCTCGACAGCGGCGCCGTCTTCGAGGATGCGGGCCGCCCGTTCAAGCGAGAGGCGCCCGCTTTCGGTCAGCGACAATTGCCGCGTGGTGCGGTGGAGGAGCGTGGTGCGCATCCGCTCTTCCAGGCGGGTGACGACCTTGGACACCGTGGTCTTGGCCAGGCCCAGCTCCTCCGCGGCCTGGCTGAAGGAACCGCGTTGGGCGACCTTGGCGAAGATCGCCCAGGCCTCGAAGTCGGGGATTTGCGGCATCCGTGATCCTCCGGTTGGCGTTGCGGGATCGCTGGCGGGCGGCGCCTGGGGGTGGCCACCCTGTCCCGAATGTGCGGCCGATCCAGGGCCTGGACAAGCGGCAAAGCGGCCTTGCGCCCTTGTCAGGCGGCATCCCAGGGGGGCACGCCCTTGAAGGCATCGGCGAGGAAATCGACCATCAGCCGCACCTTGGCCGACAGATGCCGCCGGCTGGGATAGACCGCGAGGATGTCGATGTCGGGCAGGCTGTAGCCGGGCAGAAGCGGCACGAGGCGCCCTTGGCGCAGATCCTGCCCGATCAGGAAGGTCGGCTGCCAGATGATCGCCTGGCCCGCCAGCGCCACCGCCCGCGCCGTATCGCCATTGTTGGTGCTGGAGCGTACCGCCAGATGAACCCGGTGCGCGCGCCCCTCGGCGTCGGTCAGGGTCCAGTCCTCGGGCGTCTGGCCAAGGCTGTAGATCAGGCAGCGGTGCCGGGTCAGATCCTGCGGGTGCTGCGGGGTGCCGTGACGCTTCAGATAGGCGGGCGCGGCGCAAAGCACGTTGCGCGAGGTGGCGAGCTTGCGCGCGACATGGGTCTGCGACCCCCCGCGCGAGATGCGGATCGCAAGGTCCACGCCCTCCTCGACCAGGTCGACCACCCGGTCCGACAGGGTGATGTCAAGATCGACCTCGGGGTTTCGTTCCATGAAGGCGGGCCAGAGCGGCGCCAGATGGGTGATCCCGAAGCTGAGCGGCGCGTTGATCCTGAGCCGCCCGCGCGGGATGCCGCTGGCCGAAGCGGCGGCCTCGGCCTCGGCAATGTCGTCCAGCACCTGTTTCAGCCGGTCGCTCAGCGCGCTGCCCGCCTCGGTCAGCGAAATCCGGCGTGAGCTGCGGTTCAGAAGCCTCGTGCCCAGATGCGCCTCAAGCTCGGCGACATAGCGCGTCACATTGGCCGGCGAGGTGCCCAGATCCTTGGCCGCGCGGGCAAATCCGCCGCGGGCGACGACCGCGGCAAAGACCTCGAAGGCGCGCAACCGGTCCAAGAGAAAGCCTTGATTCAGGAAAGCTGAATGTTCTGAACAGGATTGTGCCATTGGTGCCAGTTTTGAGCAAGACCATGTTCAGGACAGCCAAGAAGATTGGCCCCACATCGCAACAGGAGTTCACAAAATGGCACGACTTCACAACAAGACGGTCCTGATCACCGGCGGCACCAGCGGCATTGGCCTGGCCACCGCCGAACGTTTCCTGGCCGAGGGCGCGCGCGTCGCGATCACCGGCACCCGGGCCGAGACCCTGGCCGAGGCCAAGGCCCAGCTGGGCGAGGGCGTCATCACCATCCTCGGCGATGCCGGCAATGTCGCCACCCAGGCCGAGATCGCCGCCCGCGTCGCGGCAGAGTTCGGCCATCTCGACGTTCTGGTCATCAATGCCGGGATCGGCGATTTCCGCCCGGTCGAGGGCTTTGACGAGGCCGCCTTCGACCGTTCCTTCGCGATCAATGTCAAAGGGCCGTTCTTCCTCGTCCAGGCGCTGCTGCCGATCCTGAGCAACCCGTCCTCGATCGTGCTGAACGGCTCGATCAACGCCCATATCGGCATGCCGAATTCCAGCCTTTATGCCGCGACCAAGGCGGCGCTGATCTCCTTGGCCAAGACCCTCTCGGGCGAGCTGATCGGGCGCGGCATCCGCACCAATGTCGTCAGCCCCGGCCCGGTGGCCACCCCGCTTTATGGCAAGCTGGGCCTGACCGCCGAACAGCTGAGCGGGATGCAGACTGCGATCCTCGGCCAGTTGCCGGTCGGCCGCTTTGGCGACCCGCGCGAGGTGGCGGATGCCTTCCTCTACTTCGCCTCGGACGAGTCGCGCTTTACCGTGGGCAGCGAATTGATCGTCGATGGCGGGATGAGCAATCTCTGACCTGCCCGGTCTTTTGCCTCGATTTACAGGCCCCCGGAGGTGATCCGGGGGCCTTCGCCGTCCGGGGGCAGGGGCCGCCCCCCACAAGGCAGGTCCCGCGCGATACCGCGGTATTGTTTCGGCGGACCTTCCGGCCATGGCAGTTTTGGCTCTGGCCGGCCCGCAGCGCCGGCATCCATCGCCCCCTCATCCGGAGACCTTTGCCATGGCATCCCAACCCGGCCGCTCCCCCTATGCCGACCCCGAGAACCCCGCCCTGCCGCCCTCGACCTTCCGGCTGGACCTGTCGCGCGCGGCGCTGGTCGTGACCGATCCGCAGATCGATTTCCTCAGCCCCAAAGGGGCGGCCTACGGCGCCTTTGGCGAAAGCATCGAAGAGATCGGCACCGTGCCCAACCTGCTGCGGCTGTTCCTTGCGGCCAAAGCGGCGGAGATTCCGGTCGTGATCTCGCCCCATTACTACTACCGGCACGACGACCACTGGGATTTCGCCGCCCCGGGCGAGCAGCTGATGCACAAGCTGAAGATGTTCGACCGCCGCGATCCGCTGTCGCTGGAAGGCTTCGAAGGCTCGGGTGCCGACTGGATGCCCGAGTTCAAGGACATCATCCAGGACGGCAAGACCATCGTCTGTTCGCCGCACAAGATTGCCGGGCCGCAGACCAATGACACGATCTTCCAGCTGCGCAAGAAGCGGGTCGACCAGGTGATCCTCGCCGGGATGGCCGCGAATTTCTGCGTGGAATCCCACCTGCGCGATTTCGTCGAACAAGGGTTCGAGGTCGTGGTGATCCGCGATGCGACGGCGGGCAGCAAGATCCCGGAAGGCGATGCCTATGCCGCGGCGCTGCTCAATTTCCGTTGGCTGGCCAATGGCTTGTGGACGACCGATCAGGCGGTGCAGGCGCTGCTTGGCCAAGCGCGCGTGGCGGCCGAATAGGTCTGCTTCCCCTGTGTCCCTCGCCGCCGTCAGCCTGTGACGGCGGCATCTTCCTGCGGGTCGGCCTCGCGCGGGTCATGGCCGCGGGGCTTGCCGTAAAGCCCGATATGGGCGTCGCCCCAGGCCTTGAGGGCGCTCAGGATCGGCTCCATCGTGCGGCCAAGGTCGGACAGGCTGTATTCGACCTTGGGCGGCACCTGGGCATAGACCTTGCGGGTGATCAGCCCGTCCTGCTCCAGCTCGCGCAGCTGGTTGGTCAGCATCCGGGGCGAGCAATCCTGCGTCTCGCGCCGGATCTCGTTGAAGCGCAGCGTGCCGGCCAGAAGGTGCCAGAGGATGATCGCCTTCCACTTTCCGTCGATCAGCCCGACCGCCGCCTCGACCGAACAGCCGGGGTTGCAGTCGAACCGGGAGAAGCGCGCCTTGGCCATTTTACGGTACCCTTTTTGATACTATGTGCAATCTTTGTCTGTATTGCGTCGATGCGTATCTAAGCACAGATCTTGTCCCGGCAACAGGCCAAACGGAGAAGTTCAGATGAAAGCGATCGGTTACAAGACCCCGGGCGAGATCAGCCGCCCCGAAGCCCTGGAAGACATCGACCTGCCGCGCCCCTCGGCATCGGGCCATGACCTTCTGGTCGAGGTGAAGGCCATTTCGGTCAATCCGGTGGATACCAAGGTCCGGCGCAATGCCGCCCCCGAGGCGGGCCAGTACAAGGTCCTGGGCTGGGATGTCGCCGGCCGCGTGGTCGAGGTCGGCGCCGAGGTGCAGGGCTTCAAGGTCGGCGATGCGGTCTATTATGCCGGCTCGATCACCCGGCCCGGGGCCAACAGCCAGTTCCACCTGGTCGATTCCCGCATCGTCGGCCAGAAGCCGGCCAGCCTGTCCAATGCCGAGGCCGCGGCCCTGCCGTTGACCGCGATAACCGCCTGGGAGATGCTCTTCGACCGCATCGACATCCGCCGTCCGGTGCCGGGTGCCGCGCCTGCGGTTCTGGTCATCGGCGGGGCGGGCGGTGTCGGCTCGATCGCGATCCAGCTGATCCGCGCAATGACCGATCTGACCGTGATCGCCACCGCCTCGCGGCCCGAGACGCAGGCCTGGGTCCGCAGCCTTGGCGCCCATCACGTCATCGACCATGCAAAGCCCCTTGCGGCCCAGGTCGAGGCTCTGGGCCTTGGCGCCCCGGGGTTCGTCTTCTCGACCACCGAAACCCACCGCCACATCGGCGAGATCGCCAGCCTGATCGCGCCGCAGGGCCGCTTCGGCCTGATTGACGACCCGGAAAGCCTGAACATCATGGGGCTGAAGCGCAAGGCCGTCTCGATCCATTGGGAGATGATGTTCGCCCGCCCGATGTTCGGCACGCCCGACATGGCGGAACAGGGCAAGCTTCTGAATGCCGTGGCCAGGCTGATCGACGAGGGCCGCATCAAGACCACGGTGACCGAGGTCCTCGCGCCGATCTCTGCCGCCACCCTCAAACAGGCCCATGCCACGATCGAAACCGGCAAGGCCCGCGGCAAGATCGTCATCGAGGGCTTCTGAGCCTCTGACGCGATGCCGAACCCCGGGGCGGCAGGACTTGCCGTCCCGGCGATCAAGGGTGCCGGGACCGGACGGCCCGTGGCGAGGACGCCCTGTGCCCAAGCGGCGCCCCTCCGACCAGTCATTGCGCCGCGCCGGGGAGGGGGGCCTCCACCCGGCGCCGCAGGTCATGCAGGACCCGAGGGCGCCCTTTGGCCCTCGTCACGGGTGCGGCGAGGCCACTGTCGGGCTTGACGCCTGACCGGGACCGCGCCCCATTCTGGGCAGAGGCCGCGCAGCCCGCATCAGATGCAAAGACCTACCATCAGCACCAGCCACATATACGGTGGTATGTCTGTGCCTGCGGGGGGGAATGGCGGCACACTGGCTCAAATCGTCTGCAACCGGAAAGGTTCCGCCATGGGATATGAGATTTCGATCAACGGGAAGATGACTTCCGTCGATGTCGAGGCAGAGACCCCGCTGCTTTTCGTGCTCCGCGATACTTTGGGCATGGTCGGCACCAAATACGGCTGCGGCATCGCGCAATGCGGCGCCTGCACCGTGCTGGTCGATGGCCAGGCGGTGCGCTCCTGCCAGCTGACCGTCGATTCGATCGCCGATGCCAAGATCACCACGATCGAGGCGATCGAGGAGGACGAAGTGGGCGCCAAGGTGGTCGAGGCCTGGGTCGCCCTTCAGGTGCCGCAATGCGGCTATTGCCAGTCCGGTCAGGTCATGGCCGCCACCGCGCTCCTGAAAGAGACACCCAAGCCCACCGACGACGACATCGCCACCGCGATGACCAATCTCTGCCGCTGCGGCACCTATAATTTCATTGCTGACGCGATCCGTCAGGTCGAACTGTAAGGAGGCCGCGATGCAGACCACAAAAGCCAACCCGCAAGAACTGGCCCGCCCGCAAAAACTGACCGACATGTCGCGCCGCCGCTTTCTGGGCGTCAGCGCCGGGGCTCTGGCCCTGTCGGTGATGCTGCCCGTCAGCCGTGACCCGGCGATGGCCGAGACCGCGGCCGCCGTGGTGCCGGGTACGCGGATTCCGGCCTTCCTCGAGATTTCGCCCGAGGGCCATGTCCGCCTCCTCAGCCCCTTTGTCGAGGGCGGGCAGGGCATCGCCACCGGCATGGCGCAGACCGTCGGTGAAGAGCTGGACGTCGACCCCGAGGCTTTCGAAGTCGTCTGCGCCCCGCCCGGGCCGGATTACCTGGTCATGGGCGGCATGCGCCTGACCGGCGGCAGCTTCTCCACCCGGTCGAGCTATCCGGTGATGCGCCAGCTCGGCGCCACCGCGCGCGAGATGCTGCTGCGTGCCGCCGCGGCCAAGATGAAGGTGCCGCAAGGCGAACTGACCACCGAGAACGGCAGGATCCTCCATGCCGCGACCAAGGCCAGCCTTGGCTATGGC
The DNA here is from genome assembly GCF_056406375.1 of Rhodobacter sp. P1_C2. Classification (NCBI taxonomy): domain Bacteria; kingdom Pseudomonadati; phylum Pseudomonadota; class Alphaproteobacteria; order Rhodobacterales; genus Rhodobacter; species Rhodobacter sp. P1_C2. The sequence goes on along the minus strand of NZ_JBFUAG010000002.1, from coordinate 307,341 downwards.
GAGGTTGCGACCGAAGCCTTCGCGCTGGAACCGGCCAAGGATGTGGCGCTGCGCGACCCCGCGACCTTCCGCTACATCCGCCAGCCGATGGCCCGGCTGGACGTGCGCGACAAATCCACCGGCAAGGCGCGCTACAGCATCGACCACGCGGTCGAGGGCATGCTCTTCGCCGCCGTCCAGCATGGCAAGTATTTCGGCACCAAACCCCTGAGCATCACGAACGAGGATGCGGTCAAGGCGATGCCGGGGGTCCATTCGGTCCATCTGCTCGACAATGCGGTGGCGGTCTGCGCCAACAGCTGGTGGCGCGCCCGCATGGCGGCAGAGGCGGCGGTGGTCGACTGGTCCAAGCCTGCCGCCACCGGGCTCGACACGATCTCGGAGGAATACAGCAACGCGGCCATGCTGAAATCGCTGGTCGATTACACTGGCCCCACCGTGCCCGCCGAAACCAGGGGCGATGTCGATGCCGCCTTCGCCACGGCCGCCCAGGTGATCGAGGCGCGCTATGACGCGCCCTACCTCGCCCATGGCCAGCTGGAACCCCCCTCGGCCACGGCGCGCTTCAATGCCGACGGCACGCTGGATGTCTGGTTGCCCAACCAGATGCCAGAGTTCTTCCAGTCCGTCTCGGCCAAGGTCGCCGGGCTGGAACCGGCGCAGGTCAACATCCACTCCCCCATGCTCGGCGGGTTTTTCGGCCGCCACTTCATCTATGGCCCGGCCAATCCCTTCCCGCAGGCGATCCTTCTGGCCAAGGCCACGGGCAAGCCGGTCAAGGTGGTCTGGTCGCGGGAAGAAGAGTTCCTCAACGACGCGGTGCGCCCGCTCAGCACCTCGAAATTCCGCGCGGCACTCGACAAGGACGGGATGCCCGTGGCGCTGGATGTCGTGACGGTGGGCGAGGGGCCGATCGGCCGCTATTTCGGGCTGGACAAGGCCGGGGTGGATTCCTCCGCCGTCGAGGGCATCGTGGCCAAGCCCTATGCCATCGCCAATGGCCGCGTCTCTTATGGCAAGGTGCCGCATCCGGTGAACATCGCCTTCTGGCGTTCGGTCGGGCATTCGATGAACGACTTCTTCTATGAAGGCTTCTTCGACGAGATGGCCGATGCCGGCAAGCAGGACCCCTTCGCCCTGCGCAAGCTTTTGGTCAAGGACTCCCCCCGCCACCTCAAGCTTCTGGAGACGGTGGAGAAGCTGTCGGGCGGCTGGCAGCGCGGGCCTTACACCAAGGATGGCGTGACCTATGCGCGGGGCGTGTCGATGGCCTCGCCCTTCGGGTCGGAGACAGCGACGATGGCCGAGGTCTCGCTGCAGAAGGGCGCGGTGAAGGTCCATAACATCTGGGTGGCCTTCGATCCCGGCAGCATCGTCAACCCGGCGATCATCGCCCGCCAGGTGGAATCGGCGGCGGCGCTGGGCCTGTCGGCGACGCTTTACGAACAGGTCGTCTACGAGAAGGGCCTGCGCCGCGATCAGAACTACGACACCTACCAGATCCTGACCCGCGACGACATGCCGAAGGTCCATGTCAGCATCGTCGAAAGCGGTGCGCCGATGGGGGGCGTGGGCGAGCCCGGCCTGCCCGGCGTTCCCCCCGCCGTCGTCAATGCCGTCGCGGCCCTGACCGGCACCCGCCCGCGCAGCCTGCCCCTGGCCAATTTGTCCTTCTCCTGAGGAGCTTTCGATGACCCATATTTCCCCGCTGCGCTGGGCCTTTGCCCTCGCAGGGCTTCTGGCCGCCTCCCCGGTCCTGGCCCAGGACGCCGGCGACGCCACGGCTGGCGCCACTGTCTTCAAGAAATGCAAAAGCTGCCATCAGGTCGGCGAGGGTGCCAAGAACGGCATCGGCCCCGAGCTGAACAACGTGATGGGGCGGCAGATCGGCTCGGTGCCGGGCTTCAAATACTCCAAGGCGCTGCAGCCGACGGGCGAGGTCTGGGATGCGACCAGCCTCGGCGCCTTCCTCGCCAACCCCAAGACGGCGCGGCCGGGGTCGAAGATGACCTTCGCCGGGCTGAAATCCGAGGCGGATATCGCCGATGTCCTGGCCTATCTTGCCAGCGCCTCTGGGTCTTGAGCCCGGCTCACGCGGCCTTGCTTGACAGGCCATCTCGACACAAGACAGGATGACCGGCATGGATGATACCCAGCACCTTCTGGATGCGCTCTTGCCGGTCAACTTCCTGTTGGCTTTCGGCATTCTGGCGGCCATCGCCTCGCGCCTGCTGCGGCTCAGCCCGATCGTCGGCTACCTCGCGCTGGGCCTTGTCTACCGCGTGCTGGGGATCAGCGTCGGCCCGTCGGAGGCGACGATCCAGATCCTGGCCGAGCTTGGGGTGCTGTTCCTGCTTTTCGACATCGGGCTGCATTTTTCCTTCGGGCAGATCCGGTCGCATGCCAAGGATATCCTCGGCTTCGGCATGGCGCAGGTGGTCGGCGGCACGCTGGCGCTGGCGGCCGTGGCGATGCTGGCCGGGGTGGCGCTGGGCCCTGCGGTTCTGGTCGGGGCGACGCTGGCCCTGTCCTCGACCGCCGTGGTGGCGCAGTTGATCGCGGCGCGCCACCAGCAGGGCTGCCCGGTCGGTCTGACCGCCACCTCGATCCTGATCTTTCAGGACATCGTCGCCATCTTCATCCTGATCGTCGCAGGCTCGCTCGAGACGGGGGCGGCCCTCCTCCCCTCGGTCCTTCTGGCGCTGGCCAAGGCGGGGGCGGCTTTCGGGATCTCGATGCTGCTCGCGGCCTATGTGGTCAAGCCGGTGCTGCATCTGATCTTCCGCTCGCAGAACGAAGAGGTCTTCACCGCCATCGCCATTCTGGTGGCCTTGAGCGCGGGCTGGGCCACAGGCTCGATCGGGCTGTCGGTGACGCTGGGGGCCTTCCTCGGCGGGGCGATGCTGGCCGACACGCCCTATCGCCCGATCATCCAGTCCGAGGTCAAGCCGTTTCGCGGCCTGCTGCTGGGCTTCTTCTTCTTCTCGGTCGGCCTGTCGCTGGATGTGCCGACGCTGGCGCGGCTCTGGCCCTTTGTCCTCGTCGTCGCGGTGGTGCTGACCCTGGTCAAGATCGCCACCAATGCCGGGGCGAGCCTCTTGTTCCGCTGGTCGGTGCCCGGCTCGCTGCAGATCGCCTTCCTTCTGTCGCAGGGGTCGGAGTTTGCGCTGGTCATCTTCAACCTGCCGGCGGTGCGCCATGTCGTGGGGGTCGAGGTTGCCTCGGTCCTGATCGCGGCGGTGACGGTGACGCTGGCCGCCACGCCCAATGTGGCCGACATGGGCCGCAAGATCGCCGGCCGCCTGCGCGCCCTGCGCACCAAGCGCGCCGAGGCCGAGCTGGTGCCGCTGATGCTCGAGGGGCCGGTCCTGATCTTCGGCATGAACCGCAATGGCCGCGCCGTGGCCGATGCGCTGATGGATCTGGGCATCGCCTATGCCGCGATCGACGAGAACCTCACCCGCTTTCGCGAGGCCTTGGCCGATGGCTACAAGGTCTATTTCGGCGATCTGCGCGACCCGCGCATCTGGGCCTCATTGGCGATGGAGGGGCGCAAGGTCCTGCTTCTGACCGAGCCTAACATGGAGGCCGTAGCTCAACTCGCCCCCTTGGCGCGTGGCCGGTTCGAGGCGCTGCAGACCCTCGCCGTGGTGCCCGACCATCTGGAAGCGGCGGAACTCACCGCGCTGGGGCTGGTGGCCATCGTCGAGGGCGAGGCCGGGGCGCAGGCCCAGGTGGCCCGCGCCGTGCTCGAGGCGCTCGGCCTGCCCGAGGCCGAGATCGACGCCTGGCAGGTGGACAAGCTGCAAAGCCCGAACCTCGCGGCCTAACAGCCAGCGCGCCGGGGCAGTGGGGCGCCTGAGGCGGCGCGCAAGGCTTCCTCCTGCAGGTCGGCCAGATAGCGGTGGACGGCGGCGATCACCACCGAACCTTCGCCAACGCCCGAGGCAACCCGCTTGACCGAGCCGGAGCGCACATCGCCCACCGCAAAGACCCCGGGAAGCTGGGTGGCGAAGGGCGAGGCGGCCTGACCCTCGCCGGTGCGGATGAAGCCCTTGTCATCCAGCGGCACGCATCCCTTCAGCCATTCGGTGTTCGGATCGGCCCCGATCATCACGAACAACCCTTGAGCCGGCATCTCGGTCACCTCGCCGGTGACCAGGCTCTTCCACACCACATGTTCCAGATGAGCTTCGCCGCGCAAATCAATGATTTCGCTGCGGGAATGCAGGGTGATATGGGCCGAGTTCATGATGCGCTGCACAAGATAGTCCGACATGCTGGCGGCCAGACCCTCGGCCCTGACCAGCATGTGGACATGGCGGCAGGACTGCGACAGGAAGACCGCCGCTTGCCCCGCCGAATTGCCACCGCCGACTATGACGACGGTCGCCTCCTTGCAAAGCTGCGCCTCGGCGGAGGTGGCGGCGTAGAAGATCCCCGCGCCCTCGAACCGGCTGTAATCGGGCAGCGAGAGGCGGCGATAGCGGGCGCCGGTGGCGATGACGACCGCCTTGGCCCGCACCTTGGCCGCCCCGTCCAGCTGCAGCCCATAGGGCAGGCCGGAGCAGTCGAAATCCACCGTCCCGCGCGAGATGGCGAATTGCGCGCCGAACTTCTGCGCCTGGATCAGGGCGCGGTTGGCCAGGGCCTGACCGGAAATCCCGGTCGGAAAGCCCATGTAATTCTCGATCCGGCTTGAGGTTCCGGCCTGCCCGCCCGGCGCGTCGCGCTCCACGACGAGGGTCCGCAGACCCTCGGAGGCGCCATAGACCGCCGCCGACAGGCCCGAGGGACCGGCCCCGACCACGACCAGATCGAAGACCTGATCGCCCAGCCCTTCGCCCGACAGGCCAAGCGCATCGGCGATCTGCGTCGTCTCAGGGTTGCGCAGCACTTCGCCATTGGTCAGCACGAGGGCGGGCAGATCGGCTTCCGTAAGATGCAGGGCCTGCACGAATTCGCGGCCACTCGCCTCTTCGGGGTCGAAAAGCTTGAAAGGATGGGCATTGCGGGTCAGGAAGGTGCGGATCAGATGCACCCTGGCCTCCGCCGCCGGCCCGATCAGCGCGCAGCCTCCCAGCCCCAGCGCCAAAAGCTCGATCCGGCGCAGGATGAAGGCGCGCATCAAAAGCTCGTTCAGATCGGCCTGGGTCGCGGCCATCTGGCGGAAGTCCTGCCGCCTGACCCGCAGGACCCGCGTCGCAGCCCCGGCCCGGCCCGAGACCAGCAGCGACCGTTCGCTGAAGAGGTGAAGCTCGCCGGTGAACTCGCCCGGGCCATAGCTGCGCAGGGCAGAGGGCGCCTCGGGGTCCTCGTCATCCAGCAGCTGCACCTCGCCATCGAGGACCACGAAGAAATCGGCGGCGGTGTCGCCACGGGCAAAGAGCAGCGCGCCCGCCTCGGGCGTCTCGACCGTGCCGAAGGGCAGGATGCGGGCGATCATCGCGGCATCCAGGCGCGGGAAGATCTGCTTTTCGCGCGGGTGCGGGGGGAAGGAATTGGCCATGCTGTCTCCGGATCTCGGGGGTTTCAGTATAGGGCCTTGCCGAAAATCCGCGAACCCTACCCGGGTAGGGCCTGATTTCGCCCGCGCTCTGCTTCAGGTTGTGGCGCGGGGTGGGCCGAGGCCGAAGGCGGCAAGGATACCCGGGTATGCTTGCCTTTCAGGCAGGTTTCTTATGTAACTTGACGGAGGTTCCGTCGTCATTCAGGACAAGTGCCCCGTGCAGTGCAAGCGTCTGGTTTCCGTGGTCGACGACGATGAAGGGGTCAGGACCTCGCTTCGGGACCTCCTGATGAGTTCGGGCTATGAGGTCGAGGTCTTCGACAGCGCCGATGCCTTTCTGACCGACCCGCTGCATCTGCATTGCGATTGCATCGTCAGCGACATCCAGATGCCCCGGATGAGCGGTCTGGAAATGACCGGGCAGTTGGTGGCGCTGGCCGTTCCGATCCCGGTCATCCTGATCTCGGCCTTCGCGACCGAGGCGATCCGCCGTCAGGCCGACCGCCTGCGCGTGTTTCGGCTGATCGAAAAGCCCTTCGACCCGGTGGAGCTTTTGTCGGCCATCGCCAAGGCCATCGCCAGCGCCCCCTGAGCGCCTCGTATGGTGCTGGCCCGGTCAGAGGATCGGCAGCCGCAGATGGAACTGCGCGCCATGGGGGGTGTTTTCCGCCCAGAGATGGCCCTGGTGATCCTCTGCAATCCGCTTGCTGATCGCAAGGCCAAGGCCCACGCCCTCGGGTTTGGTGGTGAAGAAGGGCGTGAAGATCGCATCCAGCGTGTCGGGCGGGATGATCGGACCCGAGTTCTCGATGGTGAAGATGACCCAGGGCCCGGCTTGAACCGCGCTGGTCAGGCGGATCACCCTTTGGTCCTGGCCGCTGCTCTCGATGGCCTGGATCGCGTTGAGGATGATGTTGACGAAGACCTGCTGGATGCGGACCGGATCGCAAAGCACGCGGGGCAGGTCGGGGCCGATCTGCATCTCGATCGCGACCCCGGCGCGGATCGCGCTGTGTTCGACGAGGGCCACTGATTCCTTGATCAGCCCGAAGATGTCGCTGGGCGTCAGGGCGGCGGTCTTGCTTTGGCTGAACTTCTTGATGTTGCGCACGGTGTCGACCGCATGCCTCGCCCTTTTGCCGATGCGCTGGACCAGGGCCTGGGTGCGCGTCACATCCGGTTCGGGCCGCGCCAGAAAGTTCGAGGCGGTATGGACATCGGTGATGATCGCGCTGAGCGGCTGGGTCATCTCATGCGCGAGCGAGGCCGCAAGCTCCCCCACGATCGAGATGCGCCCGGCATGGTGCAGGGCGGCCCGCGCCTCGGCAAGGTCCTGTTCCACCTGCTTTTGTTCGCTGATGTCGATGGCGAAGAAGTAAAGCTTTTCAAAGCCTTCCTGCGTCTTAGGCAGTCTTGTGCGCCACAGGATCGGGATGCGCTTGCCGTTCTGCCCGGTCAGGATGCGCTCGCCCCGACAGTCGGTTTCGCCCCGGGCGATGGCGCGCAGGACCTGGTTGTTGCTGGCGGGATTGGCGGGCAGAAGCTTGGGCACCAGCGCCATCAGATCCGCGTGGCTGGCCACGCCGAAGGCCTTCTGGGTGGCGGGGTTGGAATCCACCACCCGATGCACCTTGCGCACCTCATAGGCGAAATCGGGGTTCTCGCGCAGGAAGGCGTCGAAATCGGTGACGCCCGAGGCCAGAACCTCCATCACCCGCAGGCGGACCTGGGACCAATCCTCGCAGAGGATCGGCAGCGGCGAGACATGGAAGAGCTCCGAATGTTCCAGCGCGATCACGCAACCCTTCCGCACCGGCGCGCATCGGGGACGATCAGCGCCCCCGCGTGCCGGCGGGCGGATGCCCTGCCGTAGGTTCCCGTGCCGTAAGTTCCCTGTGTCACGGCCCGATTCCCATGCTGAAGCCTTGGCGGAAAGCATAGGCGATGGGCGGGCTTGGCGCCAACAAGACTGCGGTATGGGGTCGGTTGCGCGGCGGGGAGGCGGGTGCCGTCCCATACTCCGGTATCCTCCGGGGTTACCCATGTAGAACCTTCGCCCGCGGCCGCTTCTTCCTATCCTGCAGGGATCGGACGGCGCCAGTCACCTGGCCCGGCCTGCAAACCAATCCGGCAGCCAGCCTGCCGCCAGTCTTGGGAACCCGCCATGCTCACCGACTTGCCGCGCCAGGAAATCCACCTCGTCCCGACGCCCCTTGGCCCGATCGCCTGCCGGATCGACGGAGCGGGGCCGGGCGTGCCCCTGCTTCTGACCCAGCGCTTTCGCGGCACGATGGATGACTGGGACCCCGCCTTCATCGCCCGCCTCGCCGAGGGGCGCAGCGTGATCCGGTTCGACAACCTCGGGATCGGCAGGACCGGGGGCAAGGTGCCCGCAACCATCCCCGAGATGGCAGAGGTCGCCCTGGCCTTCGCCCGCGCGCTGGGGCTGCGCCAGTTCGACCTTCTGGGCTGGTCCCTCGGCGGGACCGTGGCGCTGGAGGCGACGCTGGCCGCCCCCGACCTCGTGCGCCGGCTGATCATCGCAGGCTCCAGCTTCGGGCCTGATCCCGAGGGGCCGCAGATGGACCCGCGGGTCCCGGCCAAGATGGCGCGCGGCACCAATGACGCGGGGGATTTCCTCTTCCTCTTCTATGCCGTGGATGGCATCGGCCGCACCCTCGGACAGGCCTCGATCGACCGGATCGCGGCGGTGGAGCCCAAGGGGCCGCCGACCACGACCGAGGGGTTCATGGCCCAGATGCAGGCGATTGCGCGCTGGCCGGGGGTCAGGCCGCGTCTGGGGGAATTGGCCCTGCCGATGCTGGTGGCCAATGGCAATGCTGATGTGATGATCCCCACGCACCGCTCCTGGATCCTGTCGCAGGAGGCGCCGAATGCGAAGCTGGTGATCTACCCCAAGTCCGGCCACGGCTTCCTGTTCCAGTACCTCGATGACTTTACCGCAGAAGTGAACCGCTTCCTCGCCTGAGGCCAGCTTTGTGAGAAAGGACGTTCCGATGACGGTTTCACGCCTGTCCAAGGCATTGGGCGCAGGTCAGGATTCGCTGATCCCGGCGGGGTTTCTGGCGCTCGGGACCTTTGCCATCGGGGCCGAGGGCTTCATGATCGCGCCGCTTCTGCCAGACATGGCGCGCGACTTCGCCCTGCCGGTGCCGCAGATCGCGACGCTGGTCGTGGTCTTCACGCTGGTGCTGTCGCTGACCTCGCCGCTGACCACGGTGGCCACGGCGCGGCTGAACCGGCGCGATGTGCTCTTGCTGGCCATCGGCCTCTTCTTTGCCGGCAATCTGCTGGCCGCCTGGTCGCCCAGCTTTGCCACGCTGATGCTGGCGCGGGTCCTGATGGCGATGGCGGCAGGGCTTTACACGCCGGGGGCCAATGCGCTGGCCGGCACCCTGGTCAGCCCGGCGCGGCGGGGCAGGGCGCTGGCCATCGTCAGCGGCGGCATGACCATCGCCATCGCGCTCGGTCTGCCTCTGGGCGCGCTGATCGGCCATGCCTTCGGCTGGCGCGCGACCTTTCTGGGCGTGGCGGTGATGTCGGCGCTGGCGATGCTCGGCATCGTCACCGGCATTCCGCGCAGGTCCGGGCGGACCGGCGCGGTCGCGGGCCTGGCGCAAAGGTTCGCGGTCCTGCGCAACGCGAGGACCCGCCGCCTGCTTTGGGTCACCTTCTTCTGGTCGGTCGGGGCCTATACCGCCTATCCCTATATCGCGATCTACCTGCAAGCCGTGCTGGGCTTCACCCCGGCCGAGATCGGCGCCAGCATCTCGATCTGGGGCGCCTTTGCCGCCATCGGCGTGATCAGCGGCGGCGCCCTGAACGACCGGATCGGCGCCGACCCCGTGGTGCGCTGGTCGCTGGCCTTTCTGGCCCTGTCCTTCCTGACGCTGGCGGTCAGCACCGGGATCAGCCATTCCTTCGCCTTCTACACGGTGCTGGCAGCAATCGCACTTTGGGGCTTCACGGTCTGGAGCTTCTTTCCCGCCCAGATGTCGCGGCTGGTGGCGGTAGATCCGGCCCAGGCCCCGGTCTCGCTCGCGCTCAACACCTCGACGATGTATCTGGGCTTTTCCCTTGGCAGCGGGCTTGGCGCTTTGGTCCTGTCGGCGCAGCTGATCTGGGCGATCGGGCTTCTCGCCGCCGCGGTGGAGGTTGTGGCCCTGTGGTTGAACCGGCGGGTGCGGCCATGAAGGATCTGCGCCCGTCCGAGGAGGCAGAGAGCGCCGACCTGCTGCCCGAGCGTGCCCTGAAGCCAGCCCTGCGCAAGGGGTTCAGGCTGCGCTGCCCGCGCTGCGGGCAGGGGCATCTCTTCTGCGGTTACCTCAAGGTCAACCGCCTCTGCCCCTCTTGCGGGTTGAAGCTGTTCCACCAGCGCGCCGATGATGGCCCGGCCTATCTGACCATCCTCATCGTCGGGCATCTGGCGGGCGTCTTCGTCACTGTTGGCTTCGAGACCTGGCATCCGGCGCCCCTGACCCTTGCGCTCTGCGCCTCGGTCTTCGTGATCCTGGCCTCACTGCTGATCCTGCCGCGGATCAAGGGCATGATGATCGCCCTGCAATGGGCGCAAAGGCTGCATGGGTTCTAAGCGGCCTCCGACCCGGCAAGAAACCCGCCAATCACACGGATTGGCGGGGTCTTTCACGTCGGAAAGAAAAGAGCTTCTGGTGGCGGCGGGAGCATCCGCCACCAGAAGCCGCTTCAGGCCAGACCCGCCCGGCGGGGACGCACCGGGCGGATCGCACCTTCGGGCCTGAAGCGCCGGGCCTCACGTGGTCTTGAGGAAGCCCAGGATCTCGGCGTTGATGACATCGGGGAAGGTCGAGGCCATGCCGTGCGGATAGCCCTCGAACAGCTTCAGCGTGGCGTTCTTCATGATCTTGGCGGTCAGCACGCCCGCGTCCTTGTAGGGGACGACCTGATCATCGGTGCCATGCATCACCAGCGTCGGATAGGGGATCTTCTTCAGGTCCTCGGTGAAGTCGGTTTCCGAGAAGACCTTGATGCAGTCGTAATGCGCCTTGGCGCTGCCGACCATGCCCTGGCGCCACCAGCTCTGGATCAGGCCCTGGCTGACCTTGGCGCCGGGCCGGTTGAAGCCGTAGAAGGGCCCGGAGGCCACGTCGAGGTAGAATTGCGAGCGGTCGTGGGACAGGGCGGTGCGGAAGCCGTCGAAGACCTCGATGGGCGTGCCCTCGGGGTTGCTGTCCTTCTTGACCATTACCGGCGGGATCGCCCCGATCAGCACCAGCTTCGACACCCGGCCCGGCTTGGCGCGGGCGGCGTAATGCACCACCTCGCCGCCGCCGGTCGAATGGCCGATATGGACGGCGCCCTTCAGGTCCAGCGCATGGGTCAGGGCTGCGACATCGGCGGCATAGGTGTCCATCTCATTGCCGTGGTCGGTCTGGGACGAGCGGCCATGGCCGCGCCGGTCAAAGCCGATGACGCGGTAGCCCTTGTCGAGGAAGTAGAACATCTGCGCATCCCACTCGTCCGCCGTCAGCGGCCAGCCGTGGTGGAAGACCAAAGGCGTCGCATCGCGCGGACCCCAGTCCTTGTAGAAGATGTGAACGCCCTCGGCGGCCTCGATATAGTTCAGCATGTCGGTTCCTTTCCTATGGGTTTTTCCCGGCGTGGTGGGTGAGGCGAAGACCGGCGGCGCAAAGGCCGCAAGACCAAGGCCAGCCGCCCAGAAGAGCGTGTCGCGCCGGGTGGGGAAACGTTCGGTGTCGTCTGTCATTTCAACCCCTTGGCTGTTGCTTGTGGGTGTCTCGCATCGTCTGCCGCGGGCTTGGTCCTGAAGGGCGGAGCGGTCGGGACCTGCGGCAGCACGCCCTTCTGGATAAGGCGCGCACGCCCTTGAGGGAATCATACGCGGGCGGGCTTTCGGCCATACCGGGGTAGGGCGGGGGGCGCAGGGCGGGGCAGACTTGGGTATGGGGCACACTCCCCTTCGTGCGATGGAGCCTCCCCGCCCCATCCGCCATCATGGTCCCGAACAGGATCGGAGGCAGGACCAGATGGGTGACACAGGAACCAAGAGGCCGGAGGCGGCAGCACCCGACGCGATCATGCGCGCCGTGGTGCCCGCCCTGGGCGAGACCCCGGCCTTTGCCGTGGGCGACATGGTGCGCGTCGGCACCCGTGCGCCGATCGGCCATTACCGCGTGCCCTTCTATCTGCGCGGCAAGGTGGCGCGGGTCGAACAGGTCATCGCCGCGATGCTGATCGACAACGAGGAAGAGGCCTATGGCCGCAATGCCGGAAGCCGGAAGCATTACTACCGCATCTCGATCCCGATGACGGCGCTCTGGCCCGAATACGGCGGCGCGCCCCGGGACGAATTGCGCATCGAAGTCATCGAAACCTGGCTGGAGGCCCATCATGCCGCATGACGGACACGACGACGATCACGACCACCCCCACGCCCCGATCACCCAAGATGGGATGCCGGGCTATTACGACATCATGGAAACCGCCGTCCGCGAGTTGATGATCGCCAAGGGCTATTTCGCCGCCAACGACATCCGCCACCAGATCGAGGTGCTGGATTCCCGCAGCCCCGCGCTCGGTGCCGCCGTGGTGGCCCATGCCTGGAGCGATCCCGCCTTCAAGGCCCGGCTTCTGGCCGATGGCCGCAAGGGCTGTGAAGAGATGGGGATCACCTTCTACGACGATACCCAGTTGATCGTGCTGGAAAATACGCCCCAGGTGCATAACCTGATCGTCTGCACGCTCTGCTCCTGCTACCCGCGGCCGGTGCTGGGCCTGCCGCCGGACTGGTACAAGCTCAAACCCTTCCGCGCCCGCGCTGTCATCGAACCGCGCAAGGTTCTGGCCGAATTCGGCACCGTGATTCCGGAAGAGGTCGAGGTCCGCGTCAGCGATTCCACCGCCGTGATCCGCTACCTCGTCCTGCCGATGCGCCCCGAAGGCACCGACGGCTGGAGCGAGGCCGACCTCGCCACCCTCGTCACCCGCGACGCGATGATCGGCGTCATCCCCGTGACCCTGACCCGGAAGGAAGCCGCATGAGCACCGCCGATTTCGTCAGCCGCCTGCCCAATGACATTGGCGGTTTCGCGGCAGGCTCGGTCCTGCGCGAGGAACATGTGCTGGAGCCCTGGGAAAAGCGCTGCCATGCGCTGGCCGATGTGCTGGATTTCACCAAGCTGATCAACACCGAGGAAAAGCGCAAAGGGGTCGAGGCGCTTGGGGAAGCCCTGATCGGCAAGCTGCCCTATTACGAACGCTGGATCGTGGCCTTCGCCAATATCGGCTTCACCAAGGGCTTCTTCACCCCCTCCGAACTCGCCGAGAAGATGGCCGAGGTCGAGGCCCGCTTTGCCGACCCCTGTCAGGACCGCTGACGTGGCCTGGACCTGCTTTCACGAGGATGACCCCGGCCTTGCCCTGCCGCGCCGCGCCGGGGCCGAGGCTTTGGGGACCTGTCTTCTGGTCCTCGCCGCCAGTTCGGGCGGCATGGCCGCGGCGCGGGCCTTTGCGCCCCTGCCGGGGCTGGTGCTGCCCATGATGGCGGTGATCATCGCGGGCGCCTTGGTCGGGCTGATCGTGGCTTTGGGCAAGGTCTCGGGCGGGCATTTCAACCCTCTGATCACCCTCCTGCAATGGCTCGGGCGGGAGCGGACGCTGACCTGCACCCTGGCTTATGTGGTGGCGCAAATCCTCGGCGGGATGCTCGGCGGGCTTCTGGGGGCGCAGCTTTGGGGGGGCGGTGTCGCCGCCCCGCCCGCCCCGGCCTGGAGCGGCTTTGAAAGCGAGTTGCTGGCGAGCCTTGGCCTGATGATCGTGGTCTTTGGCTGCGGCCGTGGCCAGCGTGGCGACATCGCGCCCTTTGCCGTCGGCGCCTGGCTGATCGCCGCGATCCTGGCCTTTCCGACCACCTCTTTCGCCAACCCGGCCGTGGTGCTGGGCGCGCTGATGGCGGCCAGCCCCTTCGGCCTTTCGCCGGGCGTGGTGCCCGGTTTCCTTCTGGCGGAAGGGGCGGGCGCCTTGATCGCCTTTGCCCTGATCGCCCTCATCTACCCGCAACCCAAGGAGTGACGGCTATGTCGATGATGGATTGGAACACTTACCGGAGCCAGATCATGGCAGGCGTGGGGGGCCTTGGCAAGCTCAGCCCCGACACCCTGCGCGGCTATGTGGCGCTGGGCGGCGCGGGCGAGAAGACCGGGCATCTGGATGCCAAGACCCGCGAGCTGATCGCCCTGGCCTGCGCCGTCACCCTGCGCTGTGATGGCTGCATCACCGTTCACACCCAGGCCGCCGTGAAGAACGGCGCCAGCAAGGAAGAGATTGCCGAGGCCCTGGGCGTGGCCGTCAGCCTCAACGCCGGGGCGGCGCTGGTCTATTCGACCCGGGCGCTGGACGCCTACGACGCGCTCTAGTCACCGGCTTTTGCACGAAAGCAACCGGGGCCACAAAGCGTGGCCCCGGTCTTTTCATGCCTTACGCGGCCTTGGCCTTGCGATAGCGCGGCGCGGCTTCGCGGGAGGAAAGCCCGCCCATCATCGCCTCGCGCGCGGCCTCCCAGGCCTGCCATTGCGCCTCGTCCTGCAAGGAGGGGATCGAGGCGAAATGGCCCGCGTCCAGGTCGGCCAGGGCGGCATCGACCAGGGTGGCGGGCGTCATCACCCAGGCCTCGGGCAGGTTGGAATGCGGCATGCCGGCGATGTCCCAGAACTCGGTCGCGGTGGCGCCGGGCAAGACGACCTGCACGGTGACGCCGGAGCCCTCCAGCTCTTTCTTCAGGGACCGGCTGAAAGCCAGCACGAAGGATTTCGTTCCGCCATAGACGCCGTTCAGGATTTCAGGCGCCACCGCGACGATGGAGGCGATGTTGATGATCGTCCCCTTGCCGCGCGCAGCAAAGGCCGGGGCTGCGGCGTAGGACAGGCGCATCACGGCGGTGACGTTGACGGCGATCATCTTCTCCATCTCGTCGACCTTCGACTGCGCCATCGTGCCCGCGCCGCCAAAGCCCGCGTTGTTGACGAGGATGCCGATGCTGGCGTCCTCTGCCAGAAGGGCCTCGACCCCGCGCAGGTCGGCGGGCTCGGTCAGGTCGGCCAGATGGATGCGGACCTGCACGCCATGCGCGGCAGAGAGTTTTTCGGCCTGGGCTTTCAGCCGCGCTTCATTGCGGGCGACAAGGATCAGGTCGTGGCCGCGCGCGGCCAGCCTGTCGGCATAGACGGCCCCGATGCCCGAGGAGGCACCCGTCACGAGGGCTGTGGTTTTCGTCATGATCAATCTCCTGCTGATCGGTTGGGGAGGATCGTTGCGGCCAGAATAGGCCAGGGGCGGCATGGCTCAAATGTCAATTAAGCGTCATAAACGGCCATGACAGAATGGGGCGCGCAAGAGCGGGCCGGCCCCATGTCACAGGGCCGTCAAGGGGGAGGCGGGAAGGGGGGAGGGCGGTTAAAGCCCCAGGATCTCCGCCTTGCGGATCATTTCGGCGACCGAGCGGGATTTCAGCTTTCGCCCGGCGCTGCTGCGATACATCTTCACCGTGATCTCGGCGATGCCAAGCTCGTAGGCGATCTGCTTGCTGAGAAGACCGCGGCGGACGCCCAGCACCACCTCGATCTCGCGCGGAGTCAGCTGCTTGGCCAGTTCGCGCAGCTCGCCCACCGCCAGATTGGCGTTGCGGCGGTGTTGGTCGACCTCGATCCCATGGGTCACCGCATCCAGAAGTTCCTGATTGCGGAAGGGTTTGGGCAGGAAATCCACCGCCCCCGCCTTCATCGCCCGGACGGAGGTGGAGACATCGGCATGGCCGGTGATGAAGACGATGGGCAGATGGGTGTCGCTGTCGGCCAGGGTCTTCTGCAGCTCCAGCCCGCTCGATCCGGGCAGGCGCAGGTCGAGGACAAGGCAGCTTGGCCGGTCGGGCAGCCCCGCCGCCAGCAGCTCGGCGGTGGAGCCATAGGTGGCGGTTTCCAGCTGGATCGAGGCGAAAAGGTCGCGCAGGCTGTCGCGCACATCGGGGTCGTCATCGACCACAAGCACGATGGGCCTTTCGCCCTGCGGCTCCGTCTCGCCCGCCCCCCGCGGTTCGGGAGAGGTCTTCTGTTTCATTCCCACTCCGCATCTCCTGTCACGTCGAGGGCCCGGACGGGCACCTGTGTGGCGTCTTCACTTCGGGCGCATCGGCAAGACCTGCACCGGTAAACCCTAGCAAGCTTGCCCGCAGCGGTCCAACGGGTTTGCTTATGGTCATGCCATACGTTGGTATTGCCCGGCCCCCAAACGGCGCAACGCCCGGTTTCCGTTCGTCTTTCGCTCAGCCCTCGCTCAGCCGCCGCTCAGGGGCAGGCTGAATTCGAAGACCGCACCGCCCGTCGCGCCGTTGCGCACCGACAGATGCCCGCCCATTTCCTCGACCGAGGATTTGCAGATCTGCAGCCCCATGCCGATGCCGCCGGACTTGGTGGTGAAAAGCGGCTCGAAGATCTTCTCCTGCAGGGCGGCGTCGATGCCGGGGCCGGTGTCGGCGACGGCGAAGCGCATATAGCCGTCCTCGCTGCGCGCGACGGTGATCGCCACGCGGCGCTGGTCGGGTGGCAGGATTTCCATTGCTTCCAGCGCGTTCATCACCAGATTGATGATCACCTGCTGCAGCTGCACGCGTTCCACCACCAGGGGCAGCAGCGCATCGGGGCAGTCGATCTGCAGCACGGCCTGCCGGCGGTTGATCTCGTCCGACAGAAGGCCGTGGGTTTCGTTCAGAAGGCTGCGCAGGTCGATCGGCTCTTCGGCGCCCTTGCGGCGGGTGATCTTGTTGCGCGTGGCCTGAACGAGGGTGAAAAGCCGCTCGGTGGTCGAGGTCAGCCGCGCCGAAAGCCGCCGCAGAAGGGCGAGGTCGGGTGCCTCGCCGGCCACGGCGCGGGCGAGGTTGTCGACATCGACGGCGATCGAGGTCAGCGGCTGGTTCAGCTCATGCACGATCGAGATCGACAGCGCCCCCACCGTGGCTGCGCGGTTGACCCGGGCCAGCTCTTTCTGGACGCCCAGCATCAACTCATGGGTGCGCGCCTGCACGCCGATGTCGAAAAGGGTGGAATAGGCGATGCCATCGGGGCGGAAGTTCACGAAGAAGGCGACATGGACCCGGCTGCCATCGGCGCCCAGCAGCACGGTCGTGCCATTGGCCGACTCGCGGCCCTCGTAGATCGCTTCCAGCTGAAGGATGAACACTTCGATGCCATTGGCCACCGATTCCGGCGGCGGGCGCATCACCACCTCTTCGCGGCTTTCCGCCCGCAGCATCCGCAGGATCGTGTCGTTGACGTCGATCGTGGTCCAGACGGCGGCGCAGGCCGCGATCACCTCGGGATTGGCCAGAAGGTAATCGCGCAGGTTGGTGACGCCCTTGGCGCGGATCTCGGCCAGGATCGGCAGGCAGCGGCTGAAATCCTGCTCGGCGACGCCGAAGTTCTTGTCGTCGTAGAGGACGCGGTGGCGCCACTCGGTCTGTTCCAGCTTTTGGGTGCGGATCTGTTCGGACTTCTGCAGCTTTTCGACCAGCCCGTCGATGGTCTCGCGGGCGCGGATTTCCTCGTCCACATCGAGAAGCCCGCCGACCCAGAAGATGATCTCGCCGGTCTCGGGCGAGCGGACGGGCGTGCCGACCGTGTGCATCCATTTGTAGGTGCCGTCGGTCTGGCGGACCCGCATGTTGGTATGGCCTTCGACCCCGCTGCGCCGCGCCTCCTCCCAATAGGCGCGGTAGCTGGCGAGGTCCTCGTGCCAGATCGGCGCGTGCCAGGTGTTGGTGCGCAGCGCCGTTTCGGCATCAAGCCCGGTACATTCGCTGAAGCGGCGGCTGAGGTACAAAAGCTTGCCGGTAGGTTCTGCCACCCAGAGGACCAGCGGCACCGCATCGGCGAAGGCCTTGATATCCTCGGTCCAGAACGGAGGTTTGGCGGGCTTCGGGCGCAGGCGCTCGCCCAGATGCAGCGCCGCCGGGGGCAGGCCGATGGCGGCAAGGTCGAGGAGAAGGCGCAAGGCCGCCGCGGCAGGGCTAAAGCTTCCGATCGCGCCCGCGCCAAGCGCCAGTGCCACCGCCAGACCCGCAAGCAACAGCGCCCCCTTGCGCGGCAGAAGCTGCGCCCCGACAAGGGAGGCCAGCGCGAAGCAAAGGACCGAGGCGCCCGACAGCGCCGTGACAAAATGCGCGCCAAAGGCCAGGGCCAGCAGGGTCAGCGCCACAAGCGCCGCAAGGCTGGCATGGCCTTGACGCCACCAGGGTTTCACTTCGGTCTCCATCAGGGTCTGTGTGGTCATCTCTCTGGTCTTCTTGGGTCTTTTCGCGTTCCGCAACGTCTGGCACTGGGGCGGGCCTTGGGGCGGAAACCCTTCTGGCCCGGTCGGAAACTCACCTTTTACACCGTCATGGCATCTGTGACGTTTCGGTCATCAGGCCCCGGATGCCGCGCAGGCGGGCCGCCGATGTGGCGCGGGGAGGCTGACGATGCTGTGGTCTTGCGCCCCTGTGGGGCCCGGCCGCGCTGCACTTTGCCCATGCGCCGCCAATGCCCTGCCAAAGCGGCAGGACGCGAGGCCAGGCCTGCGCGGGAAGCGGGGTCAACATCGGACGGGTCTGCCTGTGGTCGTGGCGGGCCCTGGCGGGCCTGCTCTGGACAGCAGAGATAGGCGATAGAAGCCGAAGCTCAAAAGACGAAGACGCGGCTTTTCCGGACATTTCCCGGGCGGAAGGCGCCGCCCCGCGCCGCCCCGTCAGGCGACCGGGTCGCCCTCGATCAGGCGCAGGCTGCGGCGCAGGCTGGCGGGCGGGTGGCCGTAGGCGCGCAGGAAAGCGCGGCGCATCCGGTCGCGGTCGGCAAAGCCGGTGTCGCGGGCAACCGTCTCGATCGGGTGGCGGCCATCCTCCAGCATGATCCGGGCCGCCTCCAGACGCAGCGATTCCACCGCCTTGGCCGGGGACTGCCCGGTCTCCTCTCGGAAAATCCGGCTGAATTGGCGCGGCGAGAGGCTCGCCGCCTCGGCCAGCTCCTCGACCGAGAGGGGGTTGCGCAGGTTCTCCCGCGCATGGGTCAGGGCGCGCTTGACCCGGTCGGAGCGCGGCTCCAGCTCCAGGAGGGCCGAGAATTGCGACTGGCCGCCGGGGCGGCGGTGATAGACCACCAGCTTGCGCGCGATCAGCCGCGACAGGGCCACGCCGTGATCCTCCTCGATCAGCGCCAGCGTCAGGTCGATGGCCGAGGACATCCCCGCCGAGGTCCAGATATTGCCGTCCTGGATATAGATGCGGTCGACATCGACGCGCACCTTGGGAAAGCGCGCCTGCAGGCGTTGCGCATGGGCCCAATGGGTCGTGGCGCTGCGCCCGTCGAGCAGGCCGGCCTCGGCCAGAAGGAAGGCGCCGGTGCACAGCCCCGCCACGCGCCGCGCCTCGCGCCCGGCACGCGCGATATAGGCGCGCAGCGCCGGCGAGGGCGCCTTGGGCCGAAGCTCGCCCGCCGCCATCAGCGTATCGGGCATCGTGTCGAAGGGCCGCGTCTCGATCCCCGCCTGCATCGAGGAGCGGACCGTGCCGCCCACCTCGGACATCAGGGTCAGCTGATAGCCGGCCTCGCCCAGCTCCTGGTTGGCAAATTCAAAGGCCGACAGGGCGGCGAGCCCCATCAACTGGAACCCGTCTTCGAGGATCAGCCCAACCTGCCGCATCTGTGTTCCCCGCGCGTGACCTGCCGGTGCAAGGTAGGGCGGCCTTGGGGTGTGATCAATGGGCTTGCCTTCGGGCGCGGCGCGGGGCCTCGCCGACAGCGGCGCGGTGGCCGATTGATGAATCAGACGTATGACTGCATCCAATATTCAGTGGCTAATCGCGGGTCTCGTGCAGGGCTAGGTTCGCCCGGACATCAAAAGCTGAAAGCACGCAGATGACCATCACCAGAAACGGCACCCAGGCCTCCGCCCCGGGCCCGGCAGAGTATTTCACCGGACAGGTCCGCATCGATAGCCCCTTCCGCGCCGAGGCGCCGGCACGGACGGGCGGCGCCATCGTCACCTTCGCGCCCGGCGCCCGCACCGCCTGGCACAGCCATCCGCTCGGCCAGACCCTGATCGTCACCGCCGGTCTGGGCCGCGTCCAGATCGAGGGCGGCCCGGTCGAGGAGATCCGCCCCGGCGATGTGGTCTGGTTCCCGCCGAACCTGCGCCACTGGCACGGCGCCAGCCCCAGCGTCGCCATGACCCATATCGCCATCGCGGAGGCGCTGGACGGGGTGACCGTGACCTGGATGGAGCAGGTGCGTGATGACCAGTATGGCGTTTAAGACGAAGATGGCGGCCCCCCGCTCCACCCCCGGGGCGCAGCAGCGCGCCGTGCTGATCGTCGTGCTGGCCAGCTACCTGATGATCCTGCTCGACACCTCGATCGTGATCACCGGCCTGCCCGAGATCCGGGCGGAGCTTGGCTTCTCGGCGGTGATGCTCAGCTGGGTTCAGACCTCCTACATGCTGGCCTTCGGCGGTTTTCTGATGCTCGGGGCGCGGGCGGGCGACCTTTTCGGGCGCAAGCGCGTGTTCCTGGCCGGGCTGACGCTGTTCACGCTCGCCTCCTTCGCCATCGGGGCCGCGCCTGATGCCGCGGTTTTGCTGGCCGCCCGCGCGGTGCAGGGGCTGGGGGCGGCGGTGCTGGCGCCCTCGACGCTGGCCCTGTTGCAGATCCACTTTGCCGAGGGCGAGGAGCGCACCCGCGCTCTGAGCCTTTACGCCGCGACCGCCGGGATCGGGTCGAGCCTTGGCCTCGTGCTGGGCGGGGTCTTTGCCGGGCTGCTCAGCTGGCGGGTCGGCTTCTTCCTCAACATGCCGGTGGGTCTGGCAGTCTATCTCGCGGCGCGGCATCTTCTGACCGAGACGGCGGGGACGGGGGGCAGGCTGGATATTCTCAGCGCCCTCACGTCGACCATCGGCATGGCCTGCCTCGTCTACGGCATCGTCCTTGCCGCAGAGGCAGGGCCGGGCGATCCGGTCACCTGGGCTTCGGGCCTGGCGGGGCTGCTGGTTCTGGCCGGGTTCTTCTGGCGCCAGGCCCGATCACCGGCGCCCCTGCTGCCCTTGCGGCTGTTCGCCAGCCCGCAGCGGTCGGGCGCCTATCTGGCGCGGATGTTGTTCGTGGGCTCGATGATGGGGTTCTTCTTCCTGACCACCCAGGTGATGCAGGGCGAGCTGGGCTTTTCGGCGGTGGAGGCGGGTCTGGGCTTTTTGCCGATGACAGGGATGACCTTTGTGGCCTCGCTCTGCCTGCCGCGGCTGACGCGGCGGCTGGGCAATGGCGGCGTGGCGGTGCTGGCCTTTGCCCTGTCGGCGCTGGGGCTGTTCTGGCTGTCCTTTGCCGGGCCGGGGCAGGGTTATCTGACTTCGGTGGCCCTGCCGATGCTGGTTCTGGGCTTCGGCAATGGCAGCGCCCTCGGGCCCCTGACGATTGCCGGCGTGCAGGGCGTGGCGCCGAAGGATGCCGGGGCGGCCTCGGGTCTGGTCAATGTCGCCCACCAGCTCGGTGGTTCGCTGGGGGTGGCGAGCCTCGCCGCCGTCGCCGCCGCAGCGGGCGGGCTTGGCGCGGGGCTTCTGGTGGCCGCCGGGCTGCAGGTTCTGGGCCTGGTGCTGGCCGTGGTTTTCCTCTTGCGCCCCGCCGCGCAGAGGTGACGGGCCGCGGGCTGACGGCGGGGGGCGCCGTCAGCGCAGCCGCAGCCCGTCGACGAAAATGTCCAGAAGCCGCAGGACCCGGTCCTGCCAGCCCGCCTCGGGGGGGCGGGCGTAGCAGAGGGCATAGATCGTCTGCAACAGATCCTCCGCCGTCGCATCGGGGCGCAGCTGGCCATCGGCTGCCGCGCGGCGCAAAAGCCGGGCCACGGCCTCGGTCAGGCGGGCGGAAAGCTCGTTGTACATCGCCTTCGACTCATCGGTCGGCACCACCGCCAGCGCGCCGAGCAGCCCGCGCTTGGTGGCGACAAGGGCCACCTGGGCGCGCAGCCAGGACCGCAGCGCCTCGACCCCGTCGGGGCTGGCCTCCAGGGCGGCGGCAAGCTTGATCAGCTCTTCCACCTCATGCCGGTAGACGGCCTGAAACAGCGCCTCCCGCGTCGGGAAGTGACGATAGAGCGTGCCAATGCCCACTTCGGCCTGCCGCGCCACCGCCTCGAGGCTTGCGCCGGGGCCGCCTTGGCCCAGCACATCCTTGGCCGCTTCGATCAGCCTTTCGCGGTTGCGCAGCCCGTCTGATCGCGGCTTGCGCCGGTCGTGATCCACTTGCCCAAATTCCTGTTGCTAAACGGAGGGTGCCTCCGTATAACAATAACACACCGGGACGGACGATTCGAGTCCCCGGTTTCACGATAAAGTTCGAAAGTTCCTTCTCCGGACCTGGCCCCGATGCGCAGGGCCGGAACCCCATTCCTATCATAAGCCAATGGAGGATGCATGTCCCACTCCATCAGCCTGACCGTTAACGGTATGGCCCGCGACGTGACGCTTGACGACCCGCGTGTCACGCTGCTTGACCTTCTGCGCGAGCGTCTGACGCTGCCCGGCACCAAGAAAGGCTGCGACCGCGGCCAATGCGGCGCCTGCACGGTGCTGGTCGACGGGCGGCGGGTCAATTCCTGTCTGGCGCTGGCGGTGACGCTGGATGGCGCCGAGATCACCACGATCGAGGGCCTGGCCCAGGGCGATCAGCTGCACCCGGTGCAGGCCGCCTTCATCGCCCATGACGGCTTTCAATGCGGCTATTGCACGCCCGGCCAGATCATGAGCGCGGTGGGCCTGATCGCCGAAGGCCAGGCCGGAACCGACCCCGACCGCATCCGCGAGGGGATGAGCGGCAACCTCTGCCGCTGCGCCGCCTATCACGGCATCACCGAGGCCGTCCTTGACGCCAGCCGCCGGACCCTCGCCGAAAACCTGAAGGTATCCGCATGAAAAGCTTTGAATATACCCGCCCCGCCTCGGTCGCCGAGGCGCTGGCCGCCTGGTCGCCGGAGGCGGCTTTCCTCGGTGGCGGCACCAATCTGGTCGATCTGATGAAGGTCGGCGCGGCTGAACCCGCAAGGCTCATCGACCTCAACCGCCTGCCCGGCCTTGACGGGATCGAGACCCTGGCCGATGGCAGCACAAGGATCGGCGCCCTGGTCAGGAATGCCGACCTTGCCCATGACCCGCAATTTGCCGGAGCCTTCCCGCTGGTGGCCGAGGCGCTGCTGTCGGGCGCCTCGGGTCAGCTGCGCAATGCGGCGACGGTGGGTGGCAACCTGATGCAGGCCACGCGCTGCGCCTATTTCCAGGACCCGCATTCGCCCTGCAACCGCCGCGCGCCCGGCTCGGGCTGCGGCGCCATCGGGGGCGAGACGCAGAACCACGCGATCCTCGGCTTCAGCGCGTCCTGCATCGCCACCAACCCGTCGGATTTCGCCGTGGCCCTTGCCGCGCTGGAGGCGGTGGTCGAGGTGCAGGGCCCGCAAGGCCAGCGCGAGATCGCCTTTGCCGATTTCCACCTGCTGCCCGGCGATCACCCCGAAAAGGTCACGGCGCTGGAACCGGGCGACCTGATCCTCGCCATCCGCCTGCCCGCCGAAGCCCGCGATTTCGCGGCCCATGCGCGGTATCTCAAGGTGCGCGAGCGGACCTCCTTTGCCTTCGCCCTCGTCTCGGCGGCGGCGGCGGTGCAGCTGGAAGGCGGACGGATCGTCGCGGCACGTCTGGCACTTGGCGCGGTTGCGGCCAAGCCCTGGCGCTCTGCCGCGGCAGAGGCGCTGATGATCGGCCAGACACCCAGTGCGGAACTGTTCGCCCGCGCCGCAGAGGTGGCCCTGGATGGTGCAGCCCCCTCGGGCGACAATGTCTACAAGATCGAACTGGCCCGCCGTTCGGTGATCCGCGTGCTGACGCTGGCCGCCGCCGGCACCCCGGCGCGGACGCCGGCCTTCCCCGCCTCGCCGTTTGGAGATCTCGCCCATGTCTGACACCGTGACCTTTCCAACCCGCTTCGGCTCGAACTCCGGCCAGTCCTTCTCGCGCCGGGATGGTCTGGCCAAGGTCACCGGCACCGCGACCTTTGCCGCCGACAACCACCCCGAAGGCCTGCTGCATGCCGTCTATGTCCCGGCGACCATCGCAAGGGGAAGGGTGACCGCGCTGGATGTGGCCGCCGCCAAGGCCCATCCCGGCGTGGTCGAGGTGATGACGCCGCAGAACCGCCCGCCGCTGGCCGGCGACCCCAGCTCCAAACACTTCATGTTCGCCTTCAAGTTCGAGGTCTTGCAGGACGATACCGTCCGTTACGCCAACCAGCCGATCGCTCTGGTCCTGGCCGAGACGCTGGAGGCCGCCACCGAAGGGGCGCGGCTTCTCAACCCGCAATACGAGGCCCTGGCCCCGCGCGTCGGGCTGGACGGCGGCACCCGCTATGAATTCGAGATCGGCGCTTTCGGGCGGCCCAGCACCACGGTCCATGGCGACATCGAGGCGGGCCATGCAGCGGCGGACCTGTCGGTCGATGTGACCTATGAGACGCCCGAACATTACCACAACGCGATGGAGATGCATGCGGTCGTGGCCGAATGGCAGGGCGATCACCTGACGCTCGACATGCCCAATCAGGCCATCGTGATGTCGCGCGGGGTCTATGGCTATTACTTCGGCATCCCGCCGGAGAATGTGCTGATCCGCAGCCCCTATCTCGGCGGCGGCTTCGGCTCCAAGGCCATCGTCAACGGGCCGCAGGTTCTGGCGATCATGGCGGCGCGGATGATGGGGCGGCCGGTCAAGATGATGCTGCAGCGCGCCCAGATGTTCGGCCCGGTCGGTCACCGCGGGGCCACGCGGCAGCGGGTCAGGATCGGCACCGATGCGGCGGGGCAGATGACGGTGCTGGACCATCACGCGCTGGCCACCACCTCGACCTTCGATGACTTCATCGAAAGTGCCGCCAATGCCAGCCAGGGGCTTTATGCGACGCCGGCGCTGCGTTCGGCCCACAGCGGGGTCAGGGTCGACACCGGCACCCCTGGCCCGGTCCGCGCCCCGGGCGAGGCGCCGGGATCGGCGGCCCTGGAATGTGCGATGGACGAGATGGCCGAGGCGGCGGGGATGGACCCGCTCGACTTCCGCCTGAAGAACTATGCCGAGACCGAGCCGGGCACCGGCAGGCCCTTCTCCTCCAAAGCCTTGCGGGAATGCTATGCCCAGGGCGCCCGCGCCTTCGGCTGGGCCGGGCGGCCGATGCAGGCGGGCCAGATGCGCGACGAGAACGGGCTTCTGACCGGCTGGGGCATGGGGACGGCGATGTTTGCCGCACCGATGTTTGCCGCACAGGCCCGCGCCACCCTGCGCCCCGACGGCACCGGCCTGGTCGAAACCGCGGCGGCCGACATGGGGCAGGGCGCCTGGACAGCACTCGCCCAGATCGCCGCCGACAGCCTTGGCCTGCCCTTGGAGAAGGTGGAGTTCCGCTCCGGCTCCTCCGACCTGCCGGATGGCGGGATCGCGGGCGGCTCGGGCCATACCGCGACGGCGGGCAGCGCGCTGCATGCCGCGGGTCTTGATGCGGTCAGGAAGCTTTCCGAGCTTGCCACCGCCGATCCGGCCTCGCCCCTCTTCGGGGCCGGCAATGCCGGGGTGGTGGCGCGCGACGGCAGGCTTTACGTCCGGGGTGACGAGGCGCGCTCGGCCAGCTATGCCGAGATCATCGCCCGCGCCGGCGGCCTCCAGATCGAAGGCAGCGGCAGCGGCGGGCGCAGCCCGGAAGCTGCGGCAGGCCATGCGATGTATTCGCACGGCGCCGTCTTTGCCGAGGTCAAGATCGACCCCGAGCTTTACCAGATGCGGGTCACGAGACTCGTTGGCGCCTTTGCGGCAGGCCGGATCATCAACCCCAAGCTCGCCGAAAGCCAGCTGATGGGCGGCATGATCTGGGGCATCTCCTTTGCCCTGCACGAGGAGGCGCGCTTCGATCCGCGCACCGGGCGGATCATGAATGCGGATCTCGCGGGCTACCACATCCCGGTCAATGCCGATGTGACGGGCCTGCAGGTCATCACCGTCCACGAGGATGACCCGCATGTGAACCCTCTGGGCATCAAGGGCGTGGGCGAGATCGGCATCACCGGCACCGTCGGCGCGATCGGCAATGCGATCTGGCATGCGACAGGGCAAAGGGTCCGGCACTTCCCGATCCGGATCGCCGATCTGCTGGCCCGGGGCTAGACCAGGGTTGCGACAGGGCGGGGCGCGTGGGGGAAAGGTCCCCGCGCGCCCCGTTTTTCTTGGGCGGGGCTCAGGCGCGCTCCTCCTCCAGAAGGCGGGCGAGGATCATCTGTTCGTAATGCGCCACCTCGGGCGAGCCATGGCGGCGCGGGCGCGGGATCGGGATGGTGACATCCAGCGCCACCTTGCCCGCCTCCAGCACGACGATGCGGTCGGCCAGCACGACGGCCTCGGCGACATCATGGGTCACGAGGACAGCGGTGAATTTCTGCGCCTGCCAGATCCGGGCCAGCAGATGCTGCATCTCGATCCGCGTCAGCGCGTCGAGCGCGCCGAGCGGTTCATCCAGCGCAAGGATTCCCGGCTGGCCGACCAGCGCCCGTGCCAGGGCCACGCGCTGCCTTTGCCCGCCCGACAGGACGGCGGGCCAATCCGCGTCGCGGCCCGAAAGCCCGACCTCGGCCAGCATGGCACGGGCGCGGGTCCGGGCCTCGGCGCCCGTGGCGATGCCGGTCAGGCCCACCGCCACATTGTCCACCACCCGCGCCCAGGGCAGCAGGCGCGGCTCCTGGAACATCACCCGGGTTGCGGTCTGGCCTGCGGGCACCGCGGCACGCTCGATCCTGCCGCCATCGGGGGCATCGAGCCCGGCCAGCAGCCGCAGCAGCGTGCTCTTGCCGCAGCCGCTCTTGCCGATGATGGCGAGGAACTGGCCCTGGCTCACCTCCAGGTCGATCCCGGTCAGCACCGACTTCGCGCCGAACCTGCGGGTGACGCCGTGGAAGGCAAAGGACGGGGCCTTGGGAAAGGCGCTGATCAAGGACATGTCGGACCCCATTCTAGGTTGAGACGGTCTGGAAGGCGGGATGCCATTGCAGGCTGGCACGCTCCATCGCGCGGGCGAGGCTGTCGGCCAGCTTGCCCAGCAGCGCGTAGATCAGGATCGACAGCACCACCACGTCGATCTGCAGGAACTCGCGCGCCTGCATTGCCATGTAGCCAAGGCCCGAACTGGCCGAGATCGTCTCGGCCACGATCAGCGTCAGCCACATGATGCCAAGCGCATAGCGCAAGCCGGTGAAGATCGAGGGCAGCGCGCCGGGCAGGATCACCCGGGCGAGGAGGGTGCCGCGCCCCATGCCATAGGTCTTTCCCATCTCGATCAGCTGGGGGTCGACGCTCTGGATGCCCAGCAGGGTGTTGACATAGATCGGAAAGAACACGCCGAGCGCGACGAGGAAGAGCTTGGCCTCCTCGTCGATGCCGAACCACAGGATGACCAGCGGGATCAAGGCCAGATGCGGCACGTTGCGCACCATCTGCAGCGTGGTGTCGGTCAGATCGCGGCTGAGGCTGGACAGGCCATTGGCAAAGCCGAAGGCGAGCCCGATGCTGCCGCCGATGAGAAAGCCCGACAGCGCCCGCCAAGTGCTGATGCCGATATTGGCCAGAAGATCCCCCGACAGAAGCAGGTTCCAGAAGGCTGCGAAGACCTGGCTCGGCGCGGGCAGGACATTGGGCGTGATGAAGCCGACCCGGCTCAACCCCTCCCAAAGGACAAGGATCACGGCGGGCAGCAACCAGCCCGCGACGGCGGAAAAGCGGACAGAGGTCATCATGAGTCATCCTGGAATGGCCCGGCCGGGGGGATCAGGCCGGGGGGATCGGGCCGGGGGTAAGGGGGCAGGCTGCGCTCAGCCGATCTTCCAGATCGCGTCGGCGATCCTCACCTCCTTGGGGATGAGGCCAAGCTTGAAGAAGCGGTCGGCGGTGGCCTGCTGGCTGGCCACGATCGCATCGGTCAGGGGATAGATGCCGAAGGTCGCTCGGCTGACCGCCAGCTTGGTCGCATCGAGCGGCACCTTGGTCACGCCCGATACCGCCTCGGCCACCTGGTCGCGGTTGGCGTCGGCCCAGGCGGCCGCCTCGCCCAGGGCCGCGATGGTCGTGGTGATCAGATCACCGTTTGCGGCCGCGAAATCCCGGTTGGCGAGGAAATAGGTGTTGACCGCCAGCACATCCGAGGTGCGCGACAGGATGGTCAGCTTGTACTTCGTCTCGGCAATGGCGAAGAACGGGTCCCAGACCGCCCAGGCCGCGACCTGATCGGCGGCAAAGGCTGCGGCGGCATCGGCGGGGCCGAGGTAGACCACCTCGATATCGGACAGGCTCAGCCCGTTCTTCTCCAGCGCCGCGATCAGCGCGTTATGGGCGCTGGTGCCCTTGCCCACGGCGACCTTCCGGCCCTTGAGGTCCGCGATGGCCTTGAGGCCCGAGGCCTCCTTGGCAAAGACCGCCTCGCCCGCGCCGTTGGAGGGCAGGGCCGCGGTATAGACCAGCGCCGCTCCGGCAGCCTGGCCGAAGATCGGCGGCGCATCACCGGTCCAGCCGACATCGATGGCGCCGATGTTGAGCGCCTCGACCAGCGGCGGGCCGGCCGGGAACTCGACCCATTCGACCTTGATCCCCTGCGGTTCCAGCGCCTTTTCGATCACGCCCAGCTTCTTGGCGATCACCGGCAGGTTGGTCTTCTGATAGCCGACCTTCAACACGGTGGCTTTCCCGGCCAGGGCGGGAAGGCCGAGGGCCGCCGTCATGGCCAGCACGCTGGCCCCGAAGGCGCGACGAGTGAGACGGGTCATTCTTCTCTCCATTCTTCTGCAGGTCGCGCCTTTGGGAGGGGTATGGCGCGGCTGCCTGCTGCGTATGGCGTAAATCTCTATTAATCTGGTAGATATTGTCAAGTTAGGTGAAGTGCGGCTTTTCTTCTTGATAATTCAGGTGAGGATTGACGTTTATCTAATTGATTATAAATAATAATGTCTGATGTGCCTGGCCATGTTCGGTCCATGCAGGGAAATGGCATTCTGTCCCTTGGCAAAGTTTGAAATGGGGTTCTTCTGACCCCACTTGGACGGCAAGCAGATTTCCGGCGCGACGGTCTTGCGAGGCCTGTTCGCTGGCTTTCTCGCCGATCATGATGGCGGGAGCCTGGGTCTCTCCGGCGGTAACGAAGCCGAAATCGCAAAATCGACCTCCCGCAGCTCCGCACCCTCAACCGGGCTTCGCGCATCGATTCGGGCCAGAACGGCTGACCGAGTTGGCGAGGGCCGGGACCCAAGCCGTTCGGGGGTTGCTGAAGCAACGCACAGGGTCCTGCCTCCTCCGCCTCCTTGCTTTCCCGGCCATGCGGCACCGCGCCCCGCAGCGCGGTCTATTCCGCCGCGGCAAGGCTTGGGCGGCGCAGGATGCGGGAAGCCAACTCGCGGGCGATATGTTCGGCCCAGGTGATCACCTCGGGCACGCCCATCAGCTCGCCCACCGTGCCGCGGGCCAGGGGGCCGGCGATCAGGATGCTGCCATCGGGCTGGCCCCGGGTCGGGATGGCATGGCCAAGGGGCGAGGTGTGCAGGCCAAGGCCCAGGGGGTCGGGCGCCAGCAGCCCCAGGGCGGCAAGATCGGCGAGCACCGGCGTCGCCTCGATCACCCGGCCATGCGCCGGGCCGGTGGCGAGGATGACCCGGTCCGCCGTGAC
Organism: Rhodobacter sp. P1_C2; assembly: GCF_056406375.1. Taxonomy (NCBI): domain Bacteria; kingdom Pseudomonadati; phylum Pseudomonadota; class Alphaproteobacteria; order Rhodobacterales; genus Rhodobacter; species Rhodobacter sp. P1_C2. Next base: position 278,017 of record NZ_JBFUAG010000002.1, on the reverse strand, counting down.
GGGAAAGCTGATCCGGCTGTGACGTTCCACCACGCGCAGCTCGACCGGCGCACCGCGGCGCAGCCTCGTGATCCGGGCGGCGAGGTGGACGAGGCGGCCCTGCCGCTCCAGCCGCAGGCGCGCCTCTTCGGTCTGGGGCGCCACGCGAAAGCGGTGGACATCCCAGAGCGCGCGCAGATGGCGCAGGAAGCGCCGCCGCTCGGCCAAGGGCAGGGCGGCCCAGATCGCCGGGCCCTGCGCGCGCAGGCGGTCGAAGACGGCATGCCAGGTCAGGCCCTGCGCCGCATCCGCCTGCACCGCCCGGCGCACTTGTTGCAGAAGCTGCAGGGCGGTGCGGGATGGCGCTTGGGCGAAATCGGCCGAGGTTTCGGCCTGGGACGGCCCATGCGGGCGCGAGCGCCAGCCGTGGCGCGACAGGGCGGTGATCTGGCCCCGATGGCCCCGCGCGCTCAAGGTCGCCAGAACATCGGCCGAGGTCAGGCCATTGCCGATGATCACCAGTCGTTCCTCCGGCCCGATCCCCGCCAGCGCGCCGGGTGCCAGGGGATCGGCGATCAGGGCAGGGTCGCCGGACAGCGCGGCCAGTTCGCGCGGCAGCGCGGGCTTGGGGTGGCTTGCGGCCAGAACCAGCGCATCGGCGCGCAGGGTCGTGCCATCCGACAGGCGCAGATCATAGGCGCCGCGCCGCGCCACCCCCGTCACCGCCGCCCGCAGATGCCGCAGCTGACCGGAGGCCAGAAGCGGCGCCAGCTGGGCCGCCACATAGGTGCCAAAGACGGCGCGCGGGGCAAAGATCTCGCCATTCAGCCGGGCCGCGCCGGGCGGCAGGGGCGGCGCCTTGGGTGCGGCCAGCCAGCACCGGAAATGGTCCATCCGGTCGCTCCGCAGGCTCATCTTGTGGTCGGGCACGTTCAGGCGGTGGTCGGGATCGGCGGCGGAATAGGCGAGGCCCCGGCCCAGTTCCGCGCGCGGTTCGATCACCACGAGGTCCACCGCACCCGGCGGCAGCAGGGCGGCGAGGTGATAGGCCACCGCCGCCCCCGAGAGGCCGCCGCCGATCACGGCAAGGGTCGGGACCCCGCTCATTGCGCGGCCTGCAGCTTGGGCTTGTGATCGCCCGCGACCGTCTCGCCGAAGGGGCCCATGTTCACCTGCAGATCGCGGCGCGGGATCGGGTGGTTCAGCGGCAGCAGCGGCAGGACCTGCTCGCCAAAGCTGTAAGCCTCTTCCAGATGCGGGTAGCCCGAGAAGATGAAGCTGTCGATGCCGATGCGGCGGTATTCGTCGATCCGCTCGGCCACCGTGGCGGGGTCGCCGACCAGCGCCGTCCCCGCCCCACCGCGGACGAGGCCGACCCCGGCCCAGAGGTTGGGGCTGATCTCCAGCCTGTCGCGGCGGCCACCATGCAGCGCGCTCATCCTTGCCTGACCGACCGAGTCCATCCGGGCGAAGACCTTTTGCGTCTCGGCGATGGTCTGGTCATCGAGGCGCGAGATCAGGCGGTTGGCGGCGGCCCAGGCCTCGGCCGTGGTCTCGCGCACGATGACATGGAGGCGGATGCCGAAGCTGACCTCTCGCCCCTCGCGTTCGGCATGGGCGCGCATGGTGGCGATCTTTTCGGCCACCAGCGCCGGGGGCTCACCCCAGGTCAGGTATTTGTCGACATGTTTGGCCGCGACGCGGAAGCCTGCTTCGGAGGAGCCGCCAAAATAGAGGTCGGGATAGGGTTTTTGCACCGTGGGATAAAGCACCCGGCCTTCGGCGATGTCGAAATGCTTGCCCTTGTGGTTGACCGTCTCGCCGCGCAGGAGGGCGCGGTAGATGCCGAGAAATTCCTCCGTGATCTCATAGCGTTCGGCATGGGGCAGGTTGATCCCGTCGCCGCGGTTCTCGGCCGGGTCGCCCCCGGTCACCACGTTGATCAAAAGCCTGCCGTTGGAGATGCGGTCCAGCGTGGCCGTCATCCTTGCGGCCAGCGTCGGCGATTGCAACCCGGGGCGGACGGCGACGAGGAACCGCAGCCTTTCGGTCTGCGGCGCCAGGGCCGAGGCCACGACCCAGCTGTCCTCGCAGCTTCTGCCGGTGGGGAGCAGCGCACCGTAGAAGCCGAGGCTGTCAGCAGCCTTGGCCACTTGCGTCAGATAGGCCAGATCGACCTGGCGCCCGCCCTCCGAAGTGCCGAGGTAGCGGCTTTCGCCATGGGTGGGGATGAACCACAGGACGTTGATCTTGCTGGGAATAGTCATGTCAGCTCCACGCGTGGAAGGGGGGATTGACCCCGTTCAGGTAATAATTGCCAAGGATCGCGTATTTCCAGCGCACCGGGTCGTGCAGCGTATGGGTGCGGGCGTTGCGCCAGTGGCGGTCGAGGTTGTGCTCGCCGAGGGTTGACCGCGTGCCGGCCAGTTCGAACAGCTTGTTGGTGGCGAGGATCGCGATTTCGGTCGACAGGACCTTGGCCTCTGCCGTCGCGATCTGCGCCTTGGCCACGCTTTCGGCGGTGGGCCGGGCCACCGCCTCGTCGATCGCAAGGCTTGCGAGGTCCAGAAGCGCCGCCGCCGCATTGGCGCGCAGTTGCAGATCGCCGAAGGCCTGGATCGTGTAGGGGTCCTGCGACGCGTGATCGAGGCCGGAATCGACCCAAGCCCGGCTGCGGTGCAGGACAAACTCCCGCGTGTCCTTGATCGCGGCGCGGGCGATGCCAAGGTCCACCGCAACCTGGATCACCTGGAAGATCGCGCCATCGGCGGAAGGTTCGGCATAGCCCTTCCAGCCCGGCACCAGATGGGTCTTCGGCACTTTCACATGGTCAAGGATCACCGTGCCGGAGAGGGTGGTGCGCTGCCCGAAGCTCGACCAGTCGTCGATGACGCTGAGGCCCTCGGCCCCGCGGTCGGCGATGGCGTACCAGGCGCGGCCCTGATTATCCAAGGCCACGATCGGCACCAGATGCGCCAGAAGCGCACCCGAGGCATAGAACTTGCGCCCCGTCACCACGACATGGTCGCCGTGGTCGGTGAACTTGGTTTCGAAATCCACCGCGCGCTTCGAGCCAAACTCGGAAAAGGCATTGCCAAAGCGGGTGCCCTTCAGCACCTCGCCAAAGAGAAGCGCCTTCTGCGCCGGGTCCGACACGGTGTTGATCGCGGCCACCACGCCCAGATGGTTCTGCGGCACCTGACCCAGGGACGGGTCGGCCTCTGAGATGATCGCGATGACCCGGTTCAGCGTGACATAGGACAGGCCCGGCCCGCCGTATTCCCTGGGCACGTTGATCGACCAGAGGCCGGATTGCGAGAAGGCGTCAAGCTCCGCCTGCGGCCAGATCCGGCCACGGTCCCGCTCCGAGGCGCCCCTGGCGAAGACTTCGGCGAGTTTGTGGGCGATCTCAATGGCTTCCGCGTCACTCTTGATGTTATGCGCGAAGCCCTCGGGGCGGGCCACCGGCGGGACGGGGGTTTTCGGTGTGTCATGGATGGTCATGTCAGATCCTTTCCAGGTCCTGGGTTTGATTGCCGCCGAGGTACAGCGCGCGGATGTCGGCGCGGGCGGCGAGGTCGAAGGCGGGGCCTGCCAGCGCCGAGCGGCCATTTTCGATGACCGTGGCGTGGTGGGCATGTTTCAGCGCGATCGCGGCGTTCTGTTCGGCCAGAAGAAGGGTCAGCCCGGTCTCGCGGTTCAGCCGGGCCAGCGCCTCGAAGATCTCGGCCACGACGAGGGGCGCGAGGCCCATCGAGGGTTCGTCCAGAAGGAAGACCTCGGGCCGCGCCATCAGGCCGCGCCCGATGGCGGCCATCTGCTGCTCGCCCCCCGAGGTGAGGCCGGCGAGCGACCGGCGGCGCAGCTTCAGCCGGGGGAAGAGGTCGTACACCTGCTCCAGCCCCTGGGCGATCTGCGCCCGGTCCAGACCGCGCCCGATGGCGCCGGTGGTGAGGTTCTCTTCCACCGTGAGGGATTTGAAACAGCGCCGCCCCTCCAGCACCGGCACCAACCCGTTGCGGATGTGCTCTGCCGGGCTGTCGGAGGTGACATCGCGGCCCTTGAAGGTGATCTGGCCCGCCGTCACCCGGCCACGCTCGGCCGGCAGAAGGTTGGAGGCGGCTTTCAGAAGCGTGGTCTTGCCCGCGCCATTGGCGCCGAGGAGGGCCACGATCTCGCCCTTGCGGACCTCAAGGCTCACGCCATGCAGCGCCTTGATGGCACCGTTATACGCGGCAGAGACCGCTTCGAATGCGAGGATGACCTGGGACATGTTCTTCTTCCGGTTCGGGGGAAGGCGGCCCCGGATCGGGGCCGGCCTGATCTTTTGGTGGGCTTACTGGGTGACCTTGTCGGCCTCTTCCGCGGTGCGGATCGGCAGGCCCTTTTCCTTGGCATAGGCCTCGGACGACTTTTCGATGATCGGCCGCAACAGCGCCCAATCCGGGGCGATCCAGTCGGAGACGACCTTCCACTTCTGGCCATCCCACTGCTGGAAGGTGACGTAACCGTCGCCCTCGTGGTTGTCGTAGGTCACGTTGATCGAGTGGAAGAGGTTCTCGGCCCCCAGAGCCTTGACCCGGGCCGGGTCGAGCTGCAGGTGTTCGAAGCCCCAGCGCACCTCGTCCCCGGTCAGGGTCCGGTGGCCGAACTTCTCCTGCGCGATGCGGATGGCTTCGACGTTCAGGATGCCGTTGACGATGCCTAGGTTGTGGTAGACCGAGCCGATGCGGCTTTTGTCCTCGAGGTTGCCCTTGCCGGCGTCATAGACCGTCTTGATGATGTCCTGCAGCACCGGATACTGGTTGCCCGAGGCCTGGGTGGTGATGGCAGTATAGCCGATCGCCGCATCGCCCGCGGGGCGCACGTCCTCTTCCGAGTTCGACCAGACGTTGCCCACGATATGATCCGCCGGGAAGCCGTTGCGCTGCGCCGTGGTCAGGGCCACCGGGTTCATCACGCCCCAGCCGCGCAGCACGACCCAATCGGGCCGCTCGCGCCGGATCTGCAGCCATTGCGCGCTTTGCTCGTTGCCGGGATGCGGCACCTCGATCTGGTCCAGCGTGAAGCCGTATTTCGCGGCCAGAAGCTCGTAGATCGGGATGGTTTCCTTGCCATAGGGCGAGCCGTGGTAGAGGACGACGATCTTCTTGCCCTTCAGGCCTTCCAGCCCGCCTTCCTTGCCCGCGATGTAGTTGATGATGCCCGAGGTTTCCGAATAGGGGTTCAAAAGGAGCGGGAAGACGTAGGGGAAGACCCGGCCATCGGTCGTGTCGGTGCGGCCGTGGTTGATGGTGATGAGCGGGGTCTTGTCCGCCGTCACCCCGTCGATCATCGCATAGGCGATGCCCACCGACAGCGGGTTCCAGGCGGCGGTGTCGGCATGGCTCTTCTGGCGCTGATAGCATTCGACGCCCTTTTCCACCGCATATTCCGTCTCGCATTCATCCCAGGTCAGCTTGACGCCATTGACCCCGCCATCGCGGATGTTGATCAGGTTCAGATAGTCGATGAAGCCGCCGAAAAAGCCGGTGCCGCCTGCCGCATAGGGACCGACGCGGTAGGATTGCAGGGGGAAATACTGCTCATCCGCCCGGGCGGAAGCCGCCGACAGAAGGCCGAAGGCCAGGGCCGCCGCGGTGACACGTTTCAGGAAAGACATGATAACTCCACAGGTTGGATAGGGTCAGGCCCGCCGCAAGGCCCGGGTGAGGCGGTCGAGGATCGCCGACAGACCCTCGGGCTCTGCGATGAGGAAGATCAGGATGAGGACGCCCAGCACGATCCGCTGGATCAGCTCCTGCATGCCGCTGTCGATGACGCCGCCAAGGACCAGGCCACCAAGGCGCGACAGAAGCAGCGGGAAGACGACGATCAGCCCGGCACCGAGGAAGGCGCCGCGGATCGTGGCCAGCCCGCCGATGATGATGATGAAAAGCACGTCGAAGGACCGGTCGAGGTCGAAGCCCGCAGGCTCCACCGTGCGCAGATAGGCAAAGGCCCAGAGCACCCCCGCCAGACCGATGATCGCCGAGGACAGGGCAAAGGCCACCAGTTTCGTCCGCAGCACCGGCACGCCGATCACGCGGGCGGCGGTCTCGTTGTCGCGGATCGCGATCAGATCGGCGCCAAACGGCCCTTGGGTCAGCGCCCAGGCGAGAAGGGTGACCAGGCTGACCGTGGTCAGGGCCAGAAGATAGCGCCCCTCGGTCCCGTCCAGGCTGATCCCGAAGAGATTGAGCGCCGGGGCCGAGATGATGCCGGAAGGGTTGTAATTGGAAAACCAGCCGAACTTGGTCAGCGCCCATTGCACGAAGAACTGCGCGGCAAGCGTTGAAACCGCAAGATAAAAGCCGCGCAGGCGCAGGCTCGGCAGGCCAAAGACCAGGCCCAGGGCCGCAGCCGTCCCCGCCGCCAGCAGCATCGTGACCGGCAGGGGCAGGTAAGGCAGGCGCAGGGTGAAGTTATAGGCCGCAAAGGCCCCCACCGCCATGAAAGCCGCCGAGCCGAGCGAGACCTGGCCGCCAAATCCGGTCAGAAGGTTCAGCCCGACCCCGGCGAGGGAGAGGGCCAGGAAGGGCAAGAGGATCGCCTCGATCACATAGGGCGAGGCGAAGCGCGGCACGATCAGGTAGGCGAGGGCCAGCACGGCGATCAGCGGCAGGTGGCGGGTCAGCTGCAGCGGTGCGGCCTCGGTTTCGGCAAGATGCGACATCAGAACCGCTCCACCAGTTTCTGGCCAAACAGGCCCTGCGGACGCACCAGCAGCACCAGAAGCGCCACGGCATAGGCAAACCAGCCCTCGATCCCGCCGCCGACGAAGGGGCCAAGATAGACCTCGGCCAGCTTCTCGGAGGCGCCGATCAGAAGCCCCGCCACGATGGCGCCGAGGACCGAGTCGAACCCGCCCAGCACCAGAACCGGCAAGGCTTTCAACACGATGAGCGAGAGGGAGAATTGCACCCCCAGCCGCGCGCCCCACAAAAGCCCCGCCACCAGCGCCACGATCCCGGCAGCGGCCCAGACCGTGGCCCAGATCCGGTCCAGCCGCAGCCCGACCGCCAGCGCGGCAAACTGGTCATCGGCCACGGCGCGGAAGGCGAGGCCGGTGCGGGTCCAGCGGAAGAAGCCCGTAAGCCCCGCCACCAGCGCCGCCGCAATCCCCGCCGCCACCAGATCGAAGGTGGAGATGAAGACGCCCCCCACCTCGAACGGCGCGTTGGAGATGCCAAGATCCAGCCGGTGCACCCCGGTGCCCCAGATCAGCTGCGCCGCCCCCTCGATCACATAGGACAGGCCCAGCGTCGCCATGAACAGCGTCATCGGCGCGCGGTTGGCAAGGGGGCGCAGCACCGTGCGTTCGATGGCAAAGCCGAGGGCCGTCATGATCGCGATGGTCACGCCCAGGGCCAGCGCGAAGTTCACGCCCCGCTCCACCAGGCTGACGAAGGTCAGGGCCGCGAAAAGGACCATGGCCCCTTGCGCGAAGTTGAGTACGCCCGAGGTCTTGTAGATCAGCACAAAGCCAATTGCGACAAGGGCATACATGACGCCGGACAGAAGCCCGCCCAGCGTCACCTCGACGGCGAAGAGAAAATCGAGCCAGTCCATCAGGCGGCCACCCCGCCGGCTTCGGCACCCAGATAGGCGCGGATCACATCGGGGTCGCGCTGCACCTCGGCCGGGGTGCCGTCGGCGATCTTGACGCCGTGGTCCAGCACGGCCACCCGGTCGGACAGGCCCATGACGACGCCGATGTCATGTTCGATCAGCACCACCGCAAGGCCGGACCGGTCGCGCGCGGCGCGGATATGGCCGGCCATCTCGGCCTTCTCGCTGGCGGTCATCCCGGCCATCGGCTCGTCCAGCAGCAGAAGGCGCGGGGTTGCCACCAAAGCGCGGGCCAGTTCGACGCGCTTTTGTACGCCGTAAGGCAGGGTCGCCACCAGCTGGCCCAGATGCGGCAGAAGGTCCAGATCGGCGGCCACTTCGGCGACGCGCTCCGCCACATCCGCGGCCTCGGCTCTTGCCCGGGGCAGGCGCAGCACCTGGGCCAGAAGGCCGCTCTGCCGCTGAAAGGTCAAGCCGGCGGCGATATTGGCCGCGACCGTCAGCCCGGGGAAGAGGGCGAGGTTCTGGAAGGTCCGCGCCACGCCCAGGGGGGCGAGGTCCTGCGGCCGCACATGGGAAAAGGCCTTGGCGCCGATCACCAGGCTGCCGGCATCCGCCGGATAGAGCCCGGAGATCACGTTCAGGACCGAGGATTTCCCCGCCCCGTTCGGCCCGATCACCGCCCGGATCTCGCCCGGGGCGACGTGGAAGGAGACATGGCGCAAAGCGCGGATGCCGCCGAATGACAGGCTGATCCCGCTCATCGCCAGCGCCGTGCCCGTCATCGCCATCGGATGGGGGGGAGCATAGGCGGCCGCGATGGCCGCCTCCCTCGGGGTGGCCGAAGCCGCCGTGCGCAAAGTCACGCCCGTCATTCTCGTCTTCCTTCGATGGTGGGTGAGGGGCGGCCTATTCGGCCGCGACCGCCTGTGCGCGCGAAGCTTCCAGCTCGCGGACCAGCGGAATGACGTGACGCCCGAAGAATTCGACCTCTTCCTGGAAGTGCAGGAAGCCCAGAAGGATCAGGTCGGCCCCGGCGTCCTTCAGGGCAAGGATGCGTTCGGCGATCTGCTGCGGCGTGCCGATCAGGTTGGACTTGAAGCCGTCGTTGTACTGGACAAGATCGGCAAAGCTGGACTTCGCCCAGTTGCCTTCGCCTTCGGGGCTGGATTTGCCGGCGTTCTTGACCTCATGGGCAAAGCCCTGGACGGCTTCGGGATTGGCCTTGGCCACGATCTCGTCCACCACGGCGCGGGCCTCGGATTCGGTCGGCCTTGCGATGGCAAAGGCGTTGATGCCGACCTTGACGTGGCGCCCCTCGGCCTTGGCCTTGCTGCGGATGTCATCGACCTGGGCCGCCAGACCTTCCGGCGTGTTGCCATTGGTGAAATACCAGTCCGACACCCGCGCCGCCATGTCGCGCGCCGCCCGGCTGGAGCCGCCCTGGAAGATCTCGGGTTGCGGATCGACCGGCTTCGGCTTCATCGTGTAATTGGTGAAGCGGTAGAAATCGCCCTTGAAGGTGAAATCGTCCTGGCCCCAGATGCCGCGCAGGGCGCGGATGAACTCTTCCGAGCGGCGGTAGCGTTCGTCATGGTCGAGCCAGGGCTCGCCGATGGCGTGGAACTCGCCCCGGAACCAGCCCGAGACGACGTTGATCGCGATGCGGCCCTTGCTGAGGACCGAGATCGTGGCGATCTGCTTGGCGGCCAGCGCCGGGTTCCAGGGGCCAGGCAGCAGCGCCGCGATGACTTTCAGCTTTTGGGTCGCCTGCAACAGGGCCTGGCTGAAGGACACCGGCTCATGCTGACTGTCCGCGCCATAGCCCGCGGTAAAGCGGATCTGGCTCAAGGCATAGTCAAAGCCCGCAGCCTCGGCGATCTGCGCCAGCTTGACGTTGTAATCGAGGCTCCAGTCCGTGCGCTGCTCGATGTCGGAGATCACGAGGCCGCCCGAGACATTGGGCACCCAATAGGCGAATTTGACGGGTTCGGTCATGATGGGCTCCTGCTTATTCGGCCGCTTCGGCGACGCGGAGGTGTTGCGGGAAAAGGGGATGGAACTGCGCCACGGCGCGGGTCAGCCGGGCGAGGGCGGCGGGGCTGGTAAGCCGGCCCTCCTCGAAATCCTTGTCCGAGACATGGACGGCGGTGGCGAGGCTTTGCGCCTCGAAGAAAGCGAACAGCGGGCGCAGCTGGTGTTCGACGGCAAGGGCGTGCTTTTCGCCCCCGCCGGTGGCCGCGATCAGCACCGGCTTGCCCTGCAGGGCGGTCGGGTCGAGAAGGTCGATCAGATGCTTGAAGAGGCCGGGGTAAGAGCCCTTGTAGATCGGCGTGGCCACGACCAGCGCATCCGCCGCCACGATGCGGCCCAGAAGCTCCTTACCCCGCGCATCCAGATCGTCCAGACGCCGCGCGCGGCCAAGCTGGTCGCCAAAGTCATTGACTTCAATGACTTCCACCGCGACATTCAACCGCGTTGCGGCGATGGCCAGCGCGGTTTCCACCAGTTTTCGGGTCTTGGACGGGGCAGAAATGTTGCCGGACAGGCCGATCAGGGAGAGGTGTGGCATCATGCGCTCCAAATATCTACTTAGTTGGTAGAGATTTACGCCTATTAGCCCTGTCGGTCCATTTCAAAGATTTCGCCCAAGCGACGAGAATATTCTGCGCCGGGACGGCGGGGCGAAATTCCCCGGCCTTTTGCGCAAGCTGCCGCCACCGCCTGCGGGCGGTGACACCGGGCGCCGGGAGACTCACCGGTAGAAGGCGGGATCAGGCCTGGAACAGGGCGGCCAGCCTTGCGCTGTCGATGCCGGGCACGATGAGGCCCTTGGGCTTGACCGCGGCCACATCGACGCCCGCCACGATCGCATTGACCACGGCCTCCTCCACCGCCTCGACGGCGGCGAGGTAGAGGGGATCGAGGATCTCGTTGTTCAGCTCGACCTTGGTCAGCAGCGGCCAGGCGGCTTGGGGCATCGGCCCGGCATTGGCGGTCGAAAAGGCGAGGAAGATATCACCCGAGGAATTGCCCGCCGGCGTGCCGCCCCGTGCGACGCCCATGCTGGCGCGGCGCGCCAGATGGCGCAGCGACAGGGCCGACAGCGGCGCATCGGTGGCGATGACCACGATGATCGAGCCTTGTTCCTTGTCGCGAAAGGCGCCCTCGGGCATCAGCCTGCCCACCGGCTTGCCCAGCACCTGGAACCAGTCGCGCCGCCCGTGGTTGGCCTGAACCAGCGCGCCGAGGGTGAAGCCTTGCCCGCCGAGGGTCACCCGGCGCGAGGCGGTGCCGGTGCCGGCCTTGAACTCGTAGGCGATCATCCCGTTGCCGCCGCCCGAGGAACCCTCCTCCACCAGGCCGCCCTTTGCCGCGCGGATGGCGGCCCTGACGTGGTCGGGCGTCACATGCAGCGCGTTGATGTCGTTGAGGATGCCATCATAGGTCTCGCCCACCACGGGCATGGCCCAGGAATGCGCGGTCTCGAACCAGGCGGCGTAAGTCTCGATCATCCATTCGGTCACGCCGTGGTGGACGGCGCCGACGCCATGGGTGTTGGTGATGCAGACCGGGCCGATGAAATAGCCGGCATCGTTGATCCAGTGGGTGCCCGTCATCTCGCCATTGCCGTTGAGCGTGAACTGCCCGGCCCAGACCGGCTGAGGCACGCCATGCTCGCTGCGCGGCAGGATCGCGGTGACCCCAGTCCGCATCGCCTTGGCCGGATCGGTCAGGGTGCAGAAGCCGACCTTGACCCCCGGCACATCGGTGATCGCGTTGAAGGCCCCGGTCTGGCCGGGAAAGGGCAGGCCAAGGTCGCGGGCGCGGGGTTTGGGCATGGGCAGGGTCCTTATTTCAGGCAATGCGCCCAGATTGGCAGCAGCCCGCTGCACCGATCAAGTCATCTTGAGGCATTAGTGCGATTTCAAGGCTTTCCCCTGCAGAATTGCGGGCCTAGTATGAAGCAAATCCGCAAAACATGATCATGACACGCCTCACATCCCACAGACCCGTCATCGGCATCATCGGAAACCTTTTCTCGATCAATGACCGTTATCCGGCGCATACCGCAGGCACGATGAACTCCTGTGCCGTGGCGCATGTGGCGGGGGGGATGCCGCTGATCATTCCGGCGGACCCGAACCTCGTCTCGGTCGAGGAACTGCTCGAGGCCTGCGACGGCTTCCTGCTGACCGGCGGGCGGCCCAATGTCCACCCCAGCGAATATGGCGAGGATGAGACCCCGGCCCATGGCGCCTTCGACCGCGCCCGCGATGCGATCACCCTGCCGCTGGTGCGGGCCTGCGTGGCGCGCGGCCAGCCCTTCCTCGGCATCTGCCGCGGCTTTCAGGAGATCAACGTGGCACTCGGCGGCTCGCTCCACCCCGAGATCCGCGAGATCCCGGGCCGGATGAACCACCGGATGCCGCCCGATGCCAAGCTGGAAGAACAATTCGCCCCGCGCCATGCGGTGCGCTTCACCGAGGGCGGGGTCTTCGCCCGCCTGATGGGCGCGCCCGAGGTGATGACGAACACGCTGCACGGCCAGGGCATCCAGCGCGCGGCCGAGCGGATCGTGATCGACGGCTGGGCCCCGGACGGCACGCCCGAGGCGACCTATGTCAAGGACGCGCCCGGCTTCACGCTGGCGGTGCAATGGCACCCGGAATGGAACGCCGCCGATGACCCGGTGTCGCGCCCGCTCTTCACGGCCTTCGGTCAGGCCGCCCGCGCCTGGGCCGAAGCCCGCCGCCCCCTGCGGCTGAGCGCCTGATCCGCCCCTTGTTGGCCCAGCGACTCTCGCTATAGTCGCGGCCAAACCATTGGGGAGGACGAGATGAAACGCTCACGCGTCAACGAGATCATGGCGGCGGCGGATGAGATGATCCGCCACTACGGCTTTGTCCTGCCGCCCTTCGCCAATTGGTCGCCCGGGGAGTTCAAGGCCAATGCCGCGCGCGCGCGGCGGGTGATCGAGGGGCGCTGCGGCTGGGATATCACCGATTACGGCGAGGGCCGGTTTGACCAGATGGGTCTCTTCCTCTTCACCCTGCGCAATGGCGAACTGGCCGACCTGCAACGCGGCGGCGGCATGTGCTATGCCGAGAAGCTCTTGATCTCGCGGCAGGATCAGCTCTCGCCGATGCACACCCATGTCATCAAGGCCGAGGATATCATCAACCGCGGCGGGGCCACGCTGGTCGTGGAGCTCTACGGCTCGGACGACAAGGGCAACTGGGCCGAGGACCGCGGCGGCCTCGTGCGCTGCGACGGGATCGACGTGCCCTATGCGCCAGGCCAGAAGCTGAAACTCGCCCCGGGCGAGAGCGTCACGCTGAAGCCGGGCGACTGGCATGCCTTCTGGGGCGAGGGTGGCGATGTGCTGATCGGCGAGGTCTCGACGGTGAACGATGATGTCACCGACAACATCTTCCGCGAGCCGATCGGCCGCTTTGCCAAGATCGAGGAAGACGTGGCGCCGACCCATCTTCTGGTCAGCGATTACGAGGACTGGCTGAAGTAGCGCAAAAAGGGGCTTTGCCCCTCGGCCCTGCGGGCCTCACCCCAGGATATTTTCGTCTGGATGAAGACACTTGGCGCGCACTCCTGATCTCGGGGGCGCGCCTTCTTGCCATTCATCCAGATCAAAATATCCCCGCCGGAGGCTTCCGCAGCAGGTGCAGGGGCGGGCGGGGTCAGGCCTTGGGGAGCATCTCGCGCAGGATGCGGTCGGCTTCGGCCGCGGGGGCGGCCAAGGGTTTGCGGTCTTCGCCAGGGAAGAAACGGCCGCGGGTGGCGGTGGGCATCGGGCGTGGCGAGGCGATGACGACGCGGGGGCCGATGCGCTGGGTCTCGGCCTGCCAGCTGGAGGCCAGCGCGATCTGCGCGGCCTTGGAGGCGCCATAGGCGCCGAAGAACTTCTGCCCGGCGCGCGGGTCATCGAAGAAGAGCGCGGTGCCCTGACCGGCCTTGAGCAGGGGTTCGACCAAGGGGATCAGCTGGCCCGTGGCGCGGATATTGGTGGCCAGCGCCTTTTCCCAATCCTTGACGGCGAGCGAGCCTGCGGGCGACAGCGGCGTGGCATGGATCGCCGCATGGACCCAGAGGTCCAGCTTGCCCCAGCGCTGGTGGATCGACAGGCAGAGATGCTGCATCGCATCGTCCTGGCAGATGTCCATCGGTGCCAGCGTCACCCCGCCAGCCCCCGGCAGACCCAGCGCCTTGACCCGGTCGTCGAGATCCTCGAGCCCGCCCACCGTGCGCGCCACCGCCACCACCTGCCAGCCCCGCGCCGCCAGCTGCTCGGCAAAGGCCGCACCAAGACCGCGCGAGGCTCCGGTGACGAGAGCCACCTTGGGGGCGATGTTCTGGGTCATAGAGGGCTCCGGTCAGACGAGGCGCAAGGCGGGGCCCGGCGCAGGGGAAAAGACGCAAGGTCTGAACACCCCGCACCCTTCTGAATTATGTGAGCGGGACTGAAAGGGCAAGGCGAGGTCAGCGTCCGGTGATGGCGATTTCGGCGCGGCGAACGAGGATAAAGGCCGTGGTCAGAGATTCGGGCAAAGGATGGGCGGGAATGAAACGGCGCTGCCCCCGATGTCGAGATCCTTGGCCCCCTCGGGGAATTGACCGATGGTGTGTGGGCGTAGGCTCACGCGCAGGTCAGCTGGCAAGGCGAAGCGACAAGCGGCGACCGCGAGCTTGCAGACATCTCAATGTCGCATCAGGGGCTGGTGGCCCATGAATTCCAAAACCCCGCGCAGATCCGCTGGAGCCAATCCGTCGGACTGAAGGATGCCAAGTGGAGTGTCTTGCTTCGCGCTCAGGATGGGTCTTTGGCGCCTTGGTCGTGGTTCCATCATGCAGGGGGTGAGGTTGCGATCTAGAGGCGTTCTGTTCGCGAGCCAGCTGAACATGGGATCAAGGCCAAAGCCGCCGGTTTCGTCGAACATATCGACGTAAAGTTGGAAATTCGCCGGGGAAAGCGAGCCCCAGACCCCGATATGAAAAGTCTCTTCGCGCCCTTTCAGGGGGAATTCCATAACGCAGCGCACAAAACAGTCTGTGGAGATGCGGCAGAAATCTTCCGTCAGAACATCGCCATCAGTGAACAGGATCGCGCCGTTCGGTTGGATCGGAACGGAAAGATCACAGGGACCGGGCCGGTCGAAGGCCCATGACAGCAAAAGCTGTCCTGGCACGCCACAGCAGGGGCAGATCAATGATGCGTCGAAAATCCACTCCAGACCTGTCCAGTCTGGAGTGTCCGCCCTCACTCCGCTGCCTTCATCTCGAATCCCTCGTCGATCTTGTCGGAGGGGATGATCGGATATTCGCCCGAGAAGCAGGCGTCGCAGTATTTCGGTGCCTTGGGATCGCGGCCATTGACCTCGCCTGCGGCACGGTAAAGCCCATCGAGTGTCACGAATTTCAGGCTGTCCACCCCGATCCAGTCGCGCATCTCGTCTTCCGACATGGTGGCGGCCAGAAGTTTCGAGCGTTCCGGCGTGTCGACCCCGTAGAAGCAGGGCCAGGCCGTCGGCGGGCTCGCGATGCGGAAGTGGACCTCGGCCGCACCGGCCTCAAGGATCATGTCCTTGATCTTGCGCGAGGTGGTGCCGCGCACCACGGAATCGTCGACGAGGATGACCCTCTTGCCGCGGATCAGCGCCCGGTTCACGTTCAGCTTCAACCGCACGCCCATGTTGCGGATGCTTTCCGACGGCTCGATGAAGGTCCGGCCCATGTACTGGTTGCGGATGATCCCCATCGCAAAGGGGATGCCCGATTCCTGGCTGTAGCCGATCGCCGCCGGGGTGCCGCTGTCGGGCACCGGGCAGACGAGGTCGGCCTCGACCGGGGCCTCGCGCGCCAGTTCAACGCCGATCTGGCGGCGGGTCTCATAGACCGAGCGACCGCCGAGGATGGAATCGGGGCGCGAGAAATAGACATGTTCGAAGATGCAGAAGCGCGAGGCCGGGGCGCCGAAGGGCCGCGAGGAGGTGATCTTGCCATCCTCGATCACCACCATCTCGCCCGGCTCGATCTCGCGCACGAACTCGGCGCCGATGATGTCCAGACCGCAGGTTTCCGAGGACAGGGCCCAGGCGCTGTCACCCAGACGGCCCAGAACCAGCGGGCGCACGCCCAAGGCATCGCGTACGCCGATCAGCTTGGTGCGGGTCATGGCGACGACCGAGAAGGCCCCTTCGACGCGGCGCAGCGCGTCCTTCATCCGCTCGGGGATGGTCTTCTGGATCGAGCGCGCCATCAGGTGGATGATGCATTCCGAATCCGAGGAAGACTGGAAGATCGAGCCGCGCTCGATCAGTTCCTTGCGCAGGGCGGCGGCATTGGTCAGGTTGCCGTTATGGGCAATGGCCGCGCCGCCCATCGAGAACTCGCCGAAGAAAGGCTGCACGTCGCGGATCGCGGTGGCGCCTTTCGACCCGGCGGTGGAATAGCGCACATGCCCGATGGCCAGGGGCCCGGGCAGGGTGTTCATCACATCGGCCTTGGTGAAATTGTCGCGGACATAGCCGAAGCGGCGGGCCGAGTTGAAGCCCGAGCCCGGATCATGGCTGACGATGCCGCCCGCCTCTTGCCCGCGATGCTGCAGGGCGTGCAGGCCGAGCGCCACGAAGTTCGAAGCGTCCCCCACCCCGATCACGCCAAAGACGCCGCATTCTTCCTTCAGTTTGTCGTCGTCAAAAGGGTTGGCCAGGTGACGTTGCATGGTTCCTCCGGGGGGCGGGTGAATCTGCGCGTGGTTTAGGACTTTGCGGGCGAGAAGTCACGCTCGTAATGGAGGCATTTGCCGCATTGCGGCATTGCACAGATCAGTTGCTCGGGGTGGTTGAAGAATCCCCCGTGGTACCAGTGGCGGTGGGATCGACCGGCGTGCCGCCCACGGTCGGGCAGGTCGCGGTCAGGGTGTTGTAGCGGTCGACCACCATGTTCAGCATATTGTCGGGCAGGGCGGACTGGATGCCATCCTTGAAGCTGGCATAGACCTTGGCCGCGCGCGACTTGTCGACCATGTCGATCGACTGGTGAGCCATGTCATAGATCAGGAAGGCCGCCGCCACCAGTGCGATGCCGCGCACCGCACCGAAGAGAAAGCCGATGCCCTGGTCGATCCCGCCGAGGAAGGACCGCTGCACCACCGAGGAGAACAGCGGCGTGAAGAGCGAGGCGATGATCAGGCCCACCGCAAAGACCAGGGCAAAGGCGGTGATGATCGACAATTCGCAATTCTCGCCGATGACCTTGTTGATCACCGGGATTTCCTTGACCAGGGGCTGGGCAGAGGCCGCGAAGAGATAGGCCAGCACCGCCGCCCCGACCCAGCCTGCGATGGCCAGCGCCTCGCGAACAAAGCCGCGCGAATAGGCGAGGATCGCCGACAGCACGATCACACCGGCCACGACGCCATCGACTAGGGTAAATCCGTTCATCACTCTCTCCCGCGCCATGCGTGGCGCCGCTTGACCTGCGCCGTTCAACCCGCGCCTTATACCCGGCGCCTTTTAACCCGCCCCGAACATTTCGCCCACGAAAGCCGTCAGGTCCGGCATCTCGCGCAGCGTGATTCCGCTTGCCTGGGTATACTTTGACAGACGCGGGGCCACGGCCTGTGTGAAACCAAGTTTCGAGGCTTCTTTCAACCGGTTTTCCGTCTGACCCACCGGGCGGAGCGCGCCCGACAGGCTGATCTCGCCGAAAAGCACCATGTCTGGCGGAATTGCCACATCCTCGCGCGCGGAAAGGATCGCGCCTGCCACGGCGAGATCGGCGGCAGGCTCGTTGACCCGCAGCCCGCCTGCGACATTGAGAAAGACATCGAGCCCGGCGAAGGAGATGCCGACCCGCGCCTCGAGCACGGCGAGGATGGTGGAAAGCCTGCCGCCGTCGATGCCGACCACCGTCCGGCGCGGCGTGCCGAGGGTGGAGGGCGCCACAAGCGCCTGAATCTCGGTCAGAACCGGCCGCGTGCCCTCGATCCCGGCGAAGACGGCAGAGCCGGGGGTGGCCTTCTCGCGGTCGGACAGGAACAGGGCCGAGGGGTTGGTGACCTCGGACAGGCCACCGCCGGTCATCTCGAAGACGCCGATCTCGTCCGCCGGGCCGAAGCGGTTCTTGACCGCGCGCAGGATGCGGAACTGGTGGCCACGCTCGCCCTCGAAATAGAGGACGGTGTCGACCATGTGTTCGACAACGCGGGGGCCGGCGATCTGGCCATCCTTGGTGACATGGCCGACCAGCACGATCGAGACGCCGCGCTTCTTGGCGAAGGTCACCAGCTCATGCGCCGCCGCCCGGACCTGGCTGACCGAGCCGGGGGCGCTTTCGATGGAATCGAGCCACATGGTCTGGATCGAATCGATCACCGCCAGATGCGGGCGTTCGCGGTCCAGTGTGGTCAGGATGTCGCGCAGGTTGGTCTCGGCCCCAAGTTGCACCTTGGCGTCCTGCAGCCCAAGCCGCTGCGCCCGCATCTGCACCTGCGCCGCCGCCTCCTCGCCCGAGACATACATACATTTGAGGCCGGAGCGCGCGAAAGCCGCCGTGGCCTGCAACAGAAGGGTGGATTTGCCGATCCCCGGATCGCCGCCGACCAGAATGGCCGAGGCCGGCACCAGCCCGCCGCCCAGCACGCGGTCCAGCTCGCCCAGGCCCGAGGCGGCGCGGGGCGGCGCTTCGGCTTGGGTGGCAAGATCGGTCAGGGGGATGGTGCGGCCCTTGGCGACGGGGCCCTTCGGTCCGGCAGAAAGCGGGGATTCCTCGACCAGCGTGTTCCATGCCATGCAGGCATCGCACTGGCCGTTCCATTTCTTGTGGCTCGCGCCGCAGGCCGTGCAGGTGAAACTATGGGTCGCTTTGCTCATGTCCCTTGATGCTATGAAAGCGGGGCCGCATCAAGCCTTGGTGGGACGCGTACCCCATGACAGCGCGATCTGGCCCAGAACGCAGAAGGTGAAAAGCCAGAGGCCCCAGGCGACCTCCACCGTGGCATGGCCGATGCCCTTGGCGAGCACGATGTAGAGGGCGGCCAGAAAGATATCCGCCATGGCGAGCTTTCCCAGCAGGTGCAGGACCGGCATGACCCGCCCCGACAGCAGCCCGAACTGCACCAGCGCCAGCAGGATCGTCTTGGCATAGGGCGCAAAGACCGCGAGGAAGGTCACCAGCAGCGCCAACACCGCGTCCGAGGCCCAGAGCGATTGCAGCCCCGAGATGACCGAAATCTCCGTCATGCCGAAGATCGGCAGCAAAGCCGCCCGCATCAGCGGCGCGAACCACGCGATGGGGTAGAGGATCAGGAGAGCCAGATTGGCGTATTTCATGGAATTGAGGGTGGCGGCAGGCTGGTTCGGGGTCAAGGTGCGCGGGAGTCTCCGGCGGAGATATTCAGAGAAAGGTGATATTGGCAGGGGGATATGGCTTGGCGAAAGCCGTCCCCGCACTGCCGCGGTGGCGTCGTCTGGTCAGTTTATGAAGCCAAACCGATAGATGGCTATAACCTGTAGCATCATCATCATCCATGCACCTGCGAGGAGGGCGCCGCCAATGGATCGTGCGAGATAGGTAACGCGGAGGATCGCCCAAAGGACGATAAAGCCTGCAGAAAGCGACACCGCTGCGGTGAACAGGGTAATCCAGGCATGCGTTTTGGGGAAGAACCCCAGAAAGGTATCCAGCGTCAAATAGAGGAAGTAAGCCGCATAGGTCGGTACAAAAGATCCGAAGCGGAGTGAGCGGTATTCGAACCTGAGAAGGGCCGGCCACTTGCCAACCGTCGCCAACGGGGCCTTGTACGCGGCCCAAATGGCCACGGCGAATGGCAGCCAGATCCCCATGGTCCATTCCAGCAGACTGCCCAATCAATCATACCCAAAAAGCTTCGGTTAACGCACCGATTCAATCGGGCCTTCGGCGCGGCCGTGGATGAACTGTTGCAGGTAAGGGTCTGGCGCCGTGTCCATTTCCGCCACGGGACCCGTCCAGCGGATCAGCCCGTCATGCAGCATCGCCACCCGGTCGGCGATGGCGCGGACCGAGGACATGTCATGGGTGATCGTCATGGCGGTCGCCCCCATCTCCACCACGATCTCGCGGATCAGGGTGTTGATGACGCCGGACATGATCGGGTCAAGCCCGGTGGTCGGCTCGTCGAAGAAGATCACCTCGGGCTCGGCGGCGATGGCACGGGCGAGGCCCACGCGCTTCTGCATGCCGCCCGACAGCTCTGCCGGGTATTGATCGGCGACCGTGGGCTTCAGCCCGACGCGGCGCAGCTTTTCGATGGCCACGGCGCGGGCCTGATCCTTGGGCAGGGCCTTGGCGCCGCGCAGCAGGCGGAAGGCGACATTCTCCCAGACCTTCAGCGAGTCAAAAAGGGCGCCGCCCTGAAACAGCATGCCAAAGCGGGCGAGGAAGGCATCGCGCTCGGCCCCCGACTGGCCCTTGGCGGTGACATCGCGGCCCTCCAGCGTGATGGTGCCGCTGTCGGGCGTCACAAGGCCCAGCACGCATTTCAAGAGCACCGACTTGCCGGTGCCCGAACCGCCGATGATCACCATGCTCTCGCCCTTGGGCAGGGTCAGGTCGACCCCGCGCAACACGCGGTTCTGGCCAAAGGTCTTGTGCACGCCGTTGAGGGTGATCATGAGGAGAAGAACGCCTGTGTCAGCAGGAAGTTGGCGGCCAGGATCAGGATCGAGGCGGCGACGACGGCGGATTTGGTCGCAGCCCCCACGCCCTGCGCGCCCCGGCCCGAGTTCATCCCGAAGTAGCAGCCCATCAGCGCCACGATGAAGCCAAAGACCGCGCCCTTGACGAGGCCGGAGCCGACGTCCCAGAACTCCAGAAAATCGCTGGTGTTTTTGAGGTAAGTGGCGGAGTTGAAGCCAAGCTTGCTGATCCCCACGATCCAGCCGCCCGAAATCCCGATGCTGTCACCCACCGCCACCAGAAGCGGCACGGCGATGGTGGCCGCCAGAACCCGCGGCACGGTCAGGTATTTCATCGGATGGGTGGACAGGGTGACGAGGGCGTCGATCTGCTCGGTCACTTTCATCGTGCCGATCTCGGCCGCGATCGAGGAGGCGACCCGCGCCGCCACCATCAGGCCGCCCAGCACGGGGCCAAGCTCGCGCGCCATGCCGATGGCCACGATCTGCGGCACCACCGCCTCGGCCGAAAAGCGCGAGCCGCCGGCATAGATCTGCAAGGCCAGCGCCCCGCCGGTGAAGAAGGCGGTCAACGCCACGACCGGCAGCGAGAACCAGCCGATCTGCAGCAGGGCCTGACCGAACTCGCGCCAGTAAAACGGCGGGGTGACCAGATGGCGCAGGGTGCTCAAGCCGAACAGCGTCACCCGGCCAAAGGCCGAAAGTGCAGCCAGCACCGGGCGGCCGATCCCGGCCAGGATGCTGCCGAGCAGCTTGCCCGGACCCGTGCCTGCGGTGCCGCTTGCCGGTGTGGTGATCATCGCACGCCCCCCAGATAGCGCCGGTTCAGGCGCGGGGCCATCCGGGTCAACAATTCATACCCGATGGTGCCCGCCACATCGGCCAGCCGGTCCACGCCCTGCTCCGGCCCGATCAGGTCCAGGGCCTCGGGCACATGGGAAAGGTGGGTCACATCCACCGTGATCAGGTCCATCGAGATCCGGCCCACCAAGGGGCAGGGCACATCGCCAGCCCAGAGCGTCGCCTTGGAGGACAGGCTGCGGATGATGCCATCGGCATAGCCGCCCTGCACCGTGGCGATGATCGAGGGGCGATCTGCCGTCCATGTGCAGGAATAGCCCACCGCCTCGCCCGCCGCGACCGGGCGGGTCTGGATCACCGGCAGGGACAGGGCCACGACCGGCGCCGCCCCCTCATAGGGCCGCCCGCCATAAAGGCCGATGCCGGGTCGGGTCAGGTCGAAATGATAGGCGGGGCCAAGCAGGATGCCCCCGGTGGCGGCAAGCGAGCGCGGCACGCCGGTGCCATCGGTCATGGCGTGGAAATTCGCCAGCTGCACCTCGTTCATGGCGTGATCGGGGTCATCGGCGCAGGCGAGGTGCGACATCAGAAGGTCAGGCCCGGCCTCCAGCACGAAGGGGGCGGCGGCCTCCCACTCGGCCTCTTCCATGCCCAGACGGTTCATGCCGGTATCCAGCTGGACGCCGAAGGCATGGCCGTGCAGCGCCTCCAGGTGCCGGGTGACCTGGTCGAGCGAGTTCAGCATTGGCGTCAGGTCATGGTCGCGGATCAGCGCCGTGTCGCCCGCCATGTGACCCGACAGGATATTGATCTGCGGCCCCGGCCCGAGGGCCTTGCGCACAAGGACCCCCTCTTCGGTGGCCGCCACGAAAAAGCGCCGCGCGCCCGCCTTGGCCAGGGTGCGCACCACGGGGGCGACGCCCAGGCCATAGGCATCCGCCTTGACGACTCCGGCGGTTTGCACGCCCGAGGCCGAGGCACGGTCCAGCGCCCGCCAGTTCGCGGCCAGCGCATCGAGGTCGATGGAAAGAGTTGCTACTGCCATGCGGGGGTTTTGACAGGCGGGCGTCTGGGGTCAAGGGGGAAAGTTCGCCCCTGCGGCGTTACCGCCGATGGGGAAGCGGGCCGAAATCGGATAGCTTAAGCGAAAGGCAACCGGAGAGCGCCCGTGACCCAAGACAGCCGCGACATGACCCTGACCCTTCTGACCATCGCGGGCCTCGCCTTGGCGGCCTTTTCGGCCTTTCTCGTGCCCCTGCCTGAGGTCGTGGTGACCGGGGCGCTGATCCTCGCCTATCTCTGCGGCGGCGTGCCTGCCGGGGTCGAGGCGCTGCGCGAGCTTTTCGGCAAGTTCCGCCTCGACATCGACCTTCTGATGGTGGTGGCGGCCCTCGCCGCGGCCTCGGTCGGCGCGGTGCTGGAAGGGGCTGTGCTGCTGGCGCTCTTCTCGCTTTCGGGCACGCTGGAACACCGCGCCCTCGGCAAGGCCCGTCGCGCGGTGGAGGCCTTGATGGCGCTCCGCCCGGAAACCGCGCTGAAGTTGATGAATGGTGCAGCGGTCGAGGTGCCGGTGGGCGATCTGGAACCCGGCGACCGGGTGGTCCTGCGCCCCGGCGCGCGGGTGCCGGTCGATGGCCTCCTGGCCGAAGGGCAGGGCGAGATCGACGAAAGCACGATCACCGGGGAATCGGTGCCGGTCGCCAAGGAGCCGGGTGCCAAGCTGCACGAGGCCACGGTGAACCTGAACGCGGTTCTGGTGATGGAGGTGGCGCGGCGGCTCGAGGAAAGCACCGTCGCCCGGATGATCACCCTGGTGACCGAGGCGCAGGGGATGAAGGCCCCCTCCGAACGTTTCAGCGACTGGTTCGGCCAGCGCTATACGGTGGCGGTGCTCTTGGGTTCGGTCGCGGCCTTTCTTGTGCTCTTGTGGCTCGGGGTGGCGGTCAGACAGGCGATGTATCAGGCGGCGACCCTGCTGGTCGCGGCCTCGCCCTGCGCGGTGGTGATCTCGGTCCCGGCGGCGATCTTGTCGGCGCTGTCGGCGGCGGCGCGCGGCGGCGTGCTCTTCAAGGGCGGCGCGGCGCTGGAACGCCTGGCCGAGGTGCGCCATTTCGCCTTCGACAAGACCGGCACCCTGACCACGGGCCGGGCCGAGGTCACGAAGGTTCTGGCGCTGGAGGGGGACGAGGACAGCTTCCTCAGCCTGCTGGCCGGGATCGAGGCGCATTCCGAACACCCGATCGCCGGCGCGCTGAAGCGCGAGGTGGCCCGGCGCGGGCTCACGCCGACCCCGGTGGCCGAGGTGACGACCGCGCCTTCGGAAGGCATCACCGGAAGGGATGCCGCAGGCCCGCTCTGGGCCGGCAACCCGCGGATGCTGGCGCGGATGGGGGCAGAGGCCGATCATCCCGGCCTGCAAGCCCTGCGCGACGGTGACGAGACGCTGATCTACCTTGGCCGCGGCGCCCAGCTGCTCGGCGCGGTCGCCCTGGCCGACCAGCCGCGCGACAGTTCGGCGGCGGCGGTGGCGGCCCTGCGGCGTGGCGGCGTCTCGCAGATCGTGATGATGACCGGCGACCGCCGCCCGGTGGCCCTGCGCATCGCCGCCCGCCTCGGCCTCGCGCCCGAGGAGGTCCACGCCGACCTTCTGCCGCAGGACAAGGTGGCGCTGGTCGATGCCTTGGCCGCCAAGGGCAAGGTCGCCTTTGTCGGCGACGGGGTGAACGACGCCGCAGCCCTGGCCCGCGCCGATGTCGGCATCGCGATGGGGGCGGCGGGCAGCGAGGTCGCCCTGCAGGCCGCCGATGTGGCGCTCCTCTCCGAGGACATGGCCCGCCTCGCCGAGGCCCGGCGGCTGGCCAGACGCACGATGCGGATCATCCACCAGAACCTGACCTTCGCTATCGGCGCCATGCTGGTCCTGGTCACCGGCGGCCTCTTCTTCCACCTGCCGCTGCCCATGGCCGTGGTCGGCCACGAAGGCGGCACCCTCCTCGTGGTGCTGAACGGCCTGCGCCTCCTCGCCGACCCGATCCGCAAACCGAAACGCTGACCCCCGGCCCCCGGCACGATCCCCCCCGGGCCCCCCCTTTCATTCTGGCCCAAATATCCCGGGGTCCGGGGCAGAGCCCCGGCCGGGTCCGCCGAGCGCCCCCCGCCGTCGCTCCTCCCCGCCTCAGCCGCCCTTGCGCAACACCTGGGTGATCTCCGCCATGATCGACAGCGCGATCTCCGCCGGGGATTTCGCGCCGATGTTCAACCCCGCCGGCGCATGGATGCGGGCGAAATCGGCCTCGGCGAAGCCCAGGGCGCGCAACCGGTCCAGCCTCTTGGCATGGGTCCGGGTCGAGCCGAGGCAGCCGAGGTAATAGACCGGCGAGCGCAGGGCAAAGGCGATGGCCGGATCGTCGAGCTTGGCGTCATGGGTCAGCGTCACGATGGCGCTGCGGGCATCGGGGGCGAGGCGGGGCAGGGCCTCGTCGGGCCAGTCCTCCTCCAGGGCCTCACCGGGAAAGCGCGCGGCAGAGCCGAAGGCGCTCCTCGGGTCGATCAGCGTCACCGCATGGCCCAAAGCCCGCGCCATCGGCACCAGGCTTTGCGCGATCTGCACCGCCCCCACCACGAACAGCCGCAGGGGCGGGTTGTGGACCCCGATGAAGCAGCCCTCCTCCACGCCGGAACGGTCGGCGCGCAGGCGGGCGTCCACGGCGGGATCGGCGCCCAAAGGCACCAGGCGGTGGGCGAAATCCTCAAGGCCGACCTCCAGCGCCACGGCCCGCGGCTCCGCACGGGCGGCGACCAGCCTGGCCAGAAGATCGGGGTCGAGCGCGCCCTTGGCCACCGGCACCAGAAGCACGCGGATCGTGCCGCCACAGGCGAGACCCACGGCAAAGGCCTCGTCATCCGAGACGCCATAGGTCAGCACCCGCGCCGCGCCACCCGCCTGCGCCTCGGCCACCACGGCGCCCTCGACACAGCCGCCCGAGACCGAGCCCATCATCGCCCCCCCGGCATCCACCACCATCTGGCTGCCCGCAGCCCGCGGGGCCGAGCCCCAGGTCTCGATCACCGTCGCAACCCAGGGCTTGCGGCCGGCGCTGTACCAATCGAGGGCGATCTCCGGGATCTGGTCGGGCGAAAAGCTGGGGTGCGACATCGGATGCTCCGTCATGCGGGGGGAGGGGCGCCGGCAGGGCCGCGCCTCGGGTTTTTGCCAGCATGCACCCGGGCGCGGCAAAAGGAAACGCCGCCGGGCGCGAACCCGGCGGCGTTCTGTCACGGTGCTGGTGCGTCAGTTCGACGACTGGCGCAGCAGGGGCGTGATTATCCGGACGGCAACCCGGCGGTTGGCGCGTTCGTCACCGGCCGAGTCGATCTTCAGCTCGGATTCGCCATAGCCCTGCACCACCAGGTTTTCCGGCGGCACCTGGAAGTATTCGGTCAGCGCCTTGGCCACCGATTCGGCGCGACGGTCCGACAGGGCGAGGTTGGACGCGGCCGAGCCCACGGCATCGGTATGGCCCTCGATCAGGAAGACCTCACCGGGGTTGGTGCGGATCATCTGGGTGATGAAGGAGCCGAGCTTGTTCAGCTTCTTGGCCTCGCTCGGCAGGATCGCGGCCGAACCGGTCTCGAACGTGATGTTGTTCACGTTGATCGTGGGCGCAAGGTAGCGCACCTCGGCGATCGTGCGGATCTGGCGCAGCGAGAATTTCTGGCCGTAATCCGCGGCATTGGCCGAGGCGAGTTCCGCCCGCATCGCGGCGTCGCTCTGGTCGATCTCGATCAGGTTGCCCTGCGGCTGGCTGCGCGGCAGACGGGTCACGTCCACGCGCTGTTCGGGTTGCAGGTCGTCGATCAGCACGGTGCCACGGCCATCGCGGTCATAGGCGATCCGCTGCAGCACCCGGCCCGAGGCGTCACGCACGGTGACGATCTGGCTGCCATCTTCACGCACCACGATGGTCCGGGTCGAACCGTCCTTGAAGCTTTGCGTGGTGACCTTGTTGCCCGGCTCGCGCAGGAGGGCGTTGTCGTCCTTGTAGACCTGGTAGGTGCCGTCAGGCTGGCGCACCACAACCCGGTCACCCGTGTTGGAGACGACTTCCTTGTTGCCCTTCAGCATCGCGCCGATCGCCAGCGCACCGAGGGCGACCAGACCGACCTTTTCCAGATCCGAGAGGCCGGATTTCTTGCCCGGGGCCACGGTCGCGGGGGCGGCGGTGAAGTTCTCGGCCGAGGTGCGGGTATCGGCTTCGGTCACGGTTTCGGTGGTGACCTGGGCATCCTTGGGTGCCGTCTGTTCGGTCGGCGCCTTGGTCAGGTCGGTCGACTCACCGGCGGCGGCGGCGACTTCGGGCGCCTGGCTCGGGTCCGAGGGGTCGGCCACGGCGGGCGCGTCCAGAACGGTTTCCAGCGTCTGCACGGCTTTCGCATCGGGAACCGGGGCTTCGACCGGCTTCAGGTTCGGGTCGGCGGCAGCGGCCTTGGCGGCCTCTTCCTGCGCCTTCTTGGCGGCAGCAATGCTTGCCGCGTCCATCGCAGCCTGCTCTTCGCGGGCTTTCTTGGCAGCGGCCTTCTTGGCGGCCTTCTGTTCCGGCGTCAGCGCGGCATTCGGATCAGCCGCGGCATCGGTCTGGGCATTGGCTTGGGCATTGGCGGTCACATCCGCCGTGGCGGTGGCCATCGTGCCATCGGTCGCACCACCGGTGGTCGCAGCACCGACAGAAGCGCCGCCGGCTGCGGCGATCTCGGCTTCGGTCATCTTGCCGACCTTCTTGGTGGCCAGATCTTCACAATGCGCGGTCTTCGGCGCCACGACGCAGATCTCGCCATCGCCACAGGAGGCGGCCTTGTTGGGCAGGCAGATCACGGTGACACCCTTGACGGTGACCGTCTTGCGGTCGGGGTTCATCACCGGCGGAGTGGTGACGGGCTGTGTGGTGGTCGCATCGGCGGTGGCGGTGCCGGAAGCGGTCGCATCGGCAGCAGCCGCGTCGGCGGCGGCGGCCTTGTCGGCAGCAGCCTTCTCGGCAGCGGCCTGATCGGCGGCGAGCTGGTCGGCAGCGGCTTTCTTGGCCGCGGCGGCCTGATCGGCGGCAGCCTGGTCAGCGGCGGCCTGATCGGCAGCGGCCTTGTCGGCAGCGGCCTTCTCAGCCGCGGCCTGATCGGCGGCCGCGGCTTTCGCGGCAGCTTCATTGTCGGCGGCCAGCTTGTCGGCCATCGCCTGATCGCTTGCCGCCTGATCGGTTGCCGAAGGATCGGCGGTCGCGGTGGCATCCGCCGAAGCGCCGGCCGAGGCCTTGCCCTCGGCCACGGCCTTCTCGGCATTGGTCTGGCAATTGTTGGGGTTTTTCGCGATCACGCAAAAGGCGCCGTCAGGGCAGGCTGCGGCCTTGTTGGGCAGGCAGATCACCTCTTTGTCACCCACGTTCACCTTCTGCAGGTCCTGCGCCTGTGCCGCAAAGGGCGGCACGACATAAAGGGCCAGCGACAGGATCGTGGTTGTGTTGATCAGTCTTCTCATTCGCACACCTTTCGAAGTGAAGGACAGTTGCGGGGCAAACGCGCAAGACGGCGCGCCGTTCCCGCACTCTCCGTGCATTTTTGCAAAGGGCCCGATTCTTGCCGCTTGCATGGGGTCACTAGCCGGATTTTCGGGCTGATATGCGATATCGTTGTGATGAAAGCCGATGTCCCGCGCAGGTTTAAGCGCCTTTGTGCCCATGGGCCGCCCGCGCCGGCAAAGAGCCGCCCGCGCTTAGCCGCAAGGGCCATGCCCCCGCGACAGGCTCAGGCCCAGAGCGCCAGGCTGCGGCGGATGTTCTGGGCGTGGACGGCCTCATAGGGCGCGAAATAGCCGAGCCTGCCCGCCGCGATATCGGCGCCGATCACCTGCGACAGGGGCTCGCCCGCGCGGGCGGGGTCATGCTGCAGGCCTTGCAGCCAGCGGATATAGCTTTGCGTGGCGGTGATCAGCCCGGCGTCATAGCCGCCCGCGGCGATGGTCTCTGCCGCGCCGTGGTTGGGCAGCACGAAACGCGGCTGCAGCGCCGCCATCCGGTCCAGATCGGCCAGATGGGTGGCAAAATCCGCCGGCTCGCCGACATAGGTCACGCTGTCCTCGACCGTATCGCCCGCCAGCAGCACGCCGGTCTCGGGCAGCCACAGGAGCGTGGCATCGTCGGAATGGATATTGGCCTCGATCAGCACGACCCTGGTGCCGCCAAGGTCCAGCGTCATCTCGCCGGAAAACACCCGGTCGGGCAGGATCAGCGGGGCGATCACCGGCAGGCCCTTGAGGCTGCCATCCTCGATCGCGGCGCGGTGGCGGGTCAGATGCGCCGCCGTGCGGGCATTGGCGATCACCGGGCAATCGGCAAAGACTCCGGTGCCCGCCACATGGTCCAGATGCCAATGCGACAGGATCACCGTGATCCGGCTGACCCCCCGCGCCTCCAGCGCCGCACGGATCGCGCGGGCATGATCCAGCGAGACATGGGTGTCATAGACCAGCGCCTCTGCCCCCCGGATCAGGGCGTAAGAGGCGATGCCGAGCGAGATCGCCCCGTCATCCACCCAATTGTCCTGCGGCAGGAACCGGTGGCCTTCGATGCGGCCGTCATAGAAGGCCAGAAGGCCGGGATGGGGTTCGAAGATGCGCAGATGCTGGGTCATCGCGCCAAGGTGCGGGGGCTTTGCCCCGGGGTCAAGGTGTTTGCGCGCGGGGGTGCGGGATGCTAGGCCTTGGCCATGCGCGCCACCCTGGTCATGACGGTCAAGAATGAGGCAGCCTTCCTGCTGGACTGGCTCGCCCATCATCGCGCCCGCGGGTTTAGCGATGTGCTGGTCTTTTCCAACGACTGCGCCGATGGCACCGATGCAATGCTCGACCGGTTGCAGGCGATGGGCTGGCTGACCCATGTCCGCAACGACGGCCCCCATGCCGAGGGCCCGCAATGGGCGGCCCTGAAGGCGGCGGACCGGCATCCCCTGGTGCGAGAGGCCGATTGGGTGCTGTTCTGCGACATCGACGAATATGTGAACATCCATGCCGGCGCGCGCCGCCTGAGCGATCTTCTGGCGGCCCTGCCGCAGGCCGATGCGATCACCCTGACCTGGCGGATGTTCGGCAATGCGGGCGTCGTCCGCTACGAGGACCGCCCGGTGACCGAGGTCTTCCACCGGGCCGCCCCGGTGACCCTCGCCTGGCCGTGGCGGGCGCAGATGTTCAAGACGCTGTTCCGCCCCGGCCTTTTCCGCAAGCTCGGCGTCCACCGCCCGAAATCGCCCGAACCCGGGACCCAAGCCCGCTGGTTCGACGGTTCGGGGCGCGAGGTGGCGCTGGGGCAGCGGCTCTTCTCGGATTACCGGCAGGACAATTACCGGCTGGTGCAGCTGAACCATTACGCCCTGGGGGCGGCGGAAAGCTATCTGGTCAAATGTGACCGGGGCCGGGCCAACCGCGAGGCCTCGGCCTTCGACATGGGCTATTGGGTGGAGCGCAACCTTTGCGAGGCCGAGGACCGCTCGATCCTGGCGCTGGATGCGGGCGGCTTGCGGGTGGAACTGCGCGGCGATCCGGTGCTCGGCCCCTTGCATGCCCAGGCGGTGGCCTGGCGGCAGGCCCGCTTTGCCGCCCTGATGGCCGAGGAGCCCTGGCGCGCCCTTTTCGGCCGCCTTCTGATGACCGGGCCGAGCCGCAGCCTTGGCCCCGCCGAGGCGGCTTTGCTGCAGCTTTACCGCGGTTAGGCGGGAGGCCGGCAACAATGGACCGGCACTGTTCAGCCAATCCCTGCAATGCAAAGACTTATTTTGTTGAACAGCCGGGCACCGGGGCGCTACCACGATGGCAAGTGTCCCTGGTTCAGTGCGTTTGGTAAGATGACAGCCGGTATGATCGATCTTGACAGCGACCTGGAGCTTGATGCCTCTGCGGCCACCTCGCAGGAGGAATGGCTGAGCATGCTCGCCCGGATCGGGGAGGAGGCCGGGCATTTCCACGCCATCGGCGACCAGCACAAGGCGGTGTTCCTCGACAATTCCGCGACGCTTCTGGTCAGCTTCGACCGGTTCGAGACGGCGCAGACCCGGCCGCGCAAGCTGCCGGTCGGGATGGATCTGGCCGATGACTGCGACTGGTCGCACCTTTGCCTTCTGTCGCAAGGCGGTCCCTGGTACCGCGATCCAGCAGTCTATGCCCATTTCGACCGCCTGATCGACGATGGCTTCTTCGAGGATTTCGACCGCGTGCTCTTCTATGGCGCGGGCCCGTCGGGCCATGCGGCGGCGGCCTTCTCGATCGCCTCGCCCGGCGCGCGGGTGCTGCTGGTCAATCCGGTGGCGACGCTGAACCCCGGCCTCGCTTCGTGGGAGACGCGCTACCGCGCGGCGAGGCGGCTCGACTTCACCTCGCGCTTCGGCTTTGCGCCCGACATGGTGGACGGCGCGCTGGCCGCCACGGTGATCTGTGATCCGGTCTCCCCGGCGGATGCGATGCAGGCGTCGCTGTTCCACGCGCCCCATGTCGCCCATCTGAGCGCCCGTTTCGGCGGCCCCGACCTCGAGGCTTGCCTCGCCCGGCTGGGCATCCTCAACCACCTGATCGTGGCGGCGATGGACGGGGTCCTGGATGAGGCGCGCTTCGGTTCGCTCTGGCGCAAGCGGCGCGAGGATACGACCTATCTGCGCCAGCTTCAGGCCGCCACGGTCGACCATCCCGCCCGAGAGGCGATGCTCTGCCGCAATGTCGTGGCGCGGCTGAACCAGAACCGGTTCAAGCGCCGTCTGGCCGAACTGACTGCGGCTTCCTGAGGGCCGGCGTGCAGTCGGGCATGTCCGGTCGGGCGTGCTCAGTCGGCTGCCGCCATGTTCACCAATTCCTCGGCCCGGCTCTGGGTCACCCTCGCCCGGCAGGCATAGATCACCATCGGCTCGGCCGAGCCGCCGTGATAGGCCCAGCCCTCGGCGGCGCAGGTGGCGTCGCGAAAGCCGACCCAGGCGCGCTGCGCATCGCGCAAGGCGAGGGCCGCGCCCTGATCGGCGGGGTCAAGCTGCTGGTCGGTCTGCTTCATCGCGGCCATCGCCTCCTTGTAGGCGGCGTTGAGCTTGGCATCGGCGGCCTTCCAGTCCTGTTCGGCACAGGCGGTCATCTCGACCTGGGCCGTGGCATTGGCGCAATCGACCTCCTGGGCCTGAAGGGGCAGGGCGGTCAGGCAAAGGAACATGGCCAGGATCGGGGGCGCAAAGGCTTTCATCACAAAGGTCTCCAAAGGAGGCTGCAGCTTAGACGGAGGGCAGGGCGCGGCGCAATCCCACTGGAAATTCGCGCCCCCTTGCGCTAGGGCGGGCGCCATGCACCAGAACCTCACGCTCCGCCGTCCCGATGACATGCACCTGCATCTGCGCGATGGCGCGATGCTGGCGGCCGTCGCCCCCGAATCCGCCCGCGATTTCGCCCGCGCGATCATCATGCCCAACCTCGTGCCCCCGGTGGTGACCGGGGCGCAGGCAGCCGCCTACCGCGACCGCATCCTCGCCGCCCTGCCGGAGGGCGCCGTGTTCGAGCCCCTGATGACGCTCTATCTGACCGAAGACACCGACCCCGCCGATGTGGCGGCCGCGGCGGCCTCCGGCCTTGTCAAAGCGGTCAAGCTTTACCCCGCGGGTGCGACGACCAATTCGCACGGCGGGGTGCGCGATTTCGCCAAGGTGATGCCGGTCTTGGAAAAGATGGCCGAGATCGGCCTGCCGCTCTGCACCCATGGCGAGGTGACGACGCCCGAGGTCGATATCTTCGACCGCGAGGCGGTCTTCATCGACACCGTGCTCGACCCCCTGCGCCGCAGCCTGCCGGAACTGCGCGTGGTGATGGAACATATCACCACCGAGGAAGGTGTCGCCTATGCCGCCGAGGGCACCAACCTTGCCGCGACGATAACCACGCATCACCTGATCATCAACCGCAACCATATCCTCGTGGGCGGGATCAAGCCGCATTACTACTGCCTGCCGGTCGCCAAGCGCGAGAAGCACCGCCTGGCGCTGCGCCGCGCCGCCACCTCGGGCAGCCCGCGCTATTTCCTCGGCACCGACAGCGCGCCGCACACCGATGCGCTGAAGGAACATGCCTGCGGCTGCGCCGGCTGCTTCACCGCGACCAACACCATGCCGCTTCTGGCCCATGTCTTCGACGAAGAGGGCGCGCTCGACAAGCTCGAAGCCTTCACCAGCCTCAACGGCGCGGCCTTCTACGGCCTTCCGCCCAACGCGGCGACCCTGACC
This sequence comes from Rhodobacter sp. P1_C2, assembly GCF_056406375.1. Lineage (NCBI taxonomy): Bacteria > Pseudomonadati > Pseudomonadota > Alphaproteobacteria > Rhodobacterales > Rhodobacter > Rhodobacter sp. P1_C2. Next base: position 245,645 of record NZ_JBFUAG010000002.1, on the reverse strand, counting down.
CTGGTCAAGGCCCCCGAGGCGAGCACCTTCCCCGACAAGATCACCACGGGCCAAGGCCCGGTCACCGTCTTCAACCCCGGCTTCCCCGTCTTCTGGCGCGTGGCAAGCTGATTTCATTCTGGCGAAAATATCCCCGCCGGAGGCTCTTTCGGCCGATGCCGGCCGCTCCGCGGGGGATATTTGGACCAGAATGAAACCGCAAACAGCCAAGATGACAGCGCAAAGAGAGAGAGCATGATCCCTGCAAGCTTCCCCCCGAAAGAGGAAATCGCCCGCCTGACCGCCCGCGCCCTCTTGGAGATCAAGGCGGTGCATTTCAACGCCGAGACGCCCTTCACCCTCGCCTCGGGCCTGCCCTCGCCGACCTATATCGACTGCCGCAAGCTGATCTCCTATCCGCGCATCCGCTCGGTCCTGATGGATTTCCTCTCGGTCACCGTGCTGCGCGATGCGGGGATGGAGGCGTTCGACAATATCGCCGGCGGCGAGACGGCGGGCATCCCCTTTGCCGCGCTGGTGGCCGAGCGGCTGGCGCTGCCGATGACCTATGTGCGGAAGAAGCCCAAGGGCTATGGCCGCAATGCCCGGATCGAGGGCGCGATGACCGAGGGCCAGCGCGTGCTTCTGGTCGAGGATCTGACGACGGATGGCGGTTCGAAACTCTCCTTCGTCGATGCGATCCGTGAGACCGGGGCGACTTGCGCCCATACGGCGGTGATCTTCTACTACGGGATCTTCCCGGAAACCGTGGGCAAGCTGGCCGATCATGGCGTGGCGCTGCACCACCTTTGCACCTGGTGGGACGTTCTGGCCGAGGCGCGGGCGCAGGGCGTCTTTGATGAGGCGACGCTGAGCGAGGTCGAGGCCTTCCTGCATGACCCCCGCGCCTGGCAGGCGGCCCGGGCGAAGTGATCTGTCCCCGCCGCAGGGGGGCTGTCTGCCCCCCTGCCCCCCCCGAGAGTATTTCCAAAGGAGCAAGGGAAAGTGGGGGGCGCTTCTGGGGATAGATTGGGGATAACTGCTGATCCGAATCGCGGGGTTGGGGTTTGTAGCCTCAAGCCCCGCCAGATGTGGTAGGATGTGCTGTGGCGTGAGTCTTGTACCGGACTTATCCACCGACTTGTTCATGGCTTGCTTTGGGGCAGGTCCGGGGGCTATGTCGCAGGCTTAAAAAAGTAATGGGGACGAGCATGAATGAAGTGGCCACGCTGCGGCAGGCCTTGCCGGCGCTTCCCGAAACCGAGGCCATGCCCCATAATATCGAGGGCGAGCAGCAGCTTCTGGGCGCCATCCTGACCAATAACGAGGTCTTCGACCGGGTCTCGAGCCTGGTGCGGGCCGAGCATTTCTTTGACCCCGTCCACCAGCGCATCTTCGAACGGATGGCGGCGCGGATCCAGAAGAATGCCCTGGCGAGCCCGGTGACCCTCAAACCCTTCTTCGAGGATGACCCGGGGCTCAAGGAGCTCGGCGGGCCGGCCTATCTGGTGCGTCTGGCCGGGGCGGCGATCAGCGCCTATGCGGCGCGCGACTATGCCCAGATGATCTATGACCTTGCCGTCCGGCGCGAACTGATCGGGCTTGGCCGCGACATCGCCGCAAGGGCGGGCAAGGTCGAGGTCGATTCAGAGCCGCGCGAGCAGATCATCGAGGCCGAGCAGCGGCTCTACAAGCTGGGGGAACAGGGCGTCGCGGAGCGCGGGTTCCAGAGCTTTCTGAAGGCCGTGACCGAGGCCGTCAACGTCGCCAACGCCGCCTATCAGCGCGATGGCGGGCTGGCGGGCATTTCGACCGGGCTGATCGATCTGGACAAGAAGCTCGGCGGGCTCCACCCCTCCGACCTTCTGATCCTCGCCGGGCGGCCTTCGATGGGCAAGACCTCGCTTGCCACCAACATCGCCTTCAACATCGCCAAGGCCTACAAGCGCGGCCGGATGCCCGATGGCAGCGAGGGCACGATCGAAGGCGGCGCGGTGGGCTTCTTCAGCCTGGAAATGAGCGCCGAACAGCTGGCGGCGCGTATCCTGTCGGAAGCGTCCGAAGTGCCCTCCGAACAGATCCGCCGCGGGGATATGACCGAACAAGAATTCCGCCGCTTCGTCGAAGCCGCCAAGTCGCTGGAATCCTGCCCGCTCTACATCGACGACACCCCGGCCCTGCCGATCAGCCAGGTCGCCGCCCGCTCGCGCCGCTTGAAGCGGACCCATGGGCTGGATCTGATCGTGGTGGACTATCTGCAGCTCCTGAAAGGCTCGTCCAAGGAAAGCCGGGTGCAGGAAGTCTCCGAAATCACCCAAGGCCTCAAGGCCATCGCCAAGGAGCTGAACATCCCGGTCATCGCCCTGTCGCAGCTGAGCCGCCAGGTCGAAAGCCGCGAGGACAAGCGGCCGCAGCTGTCGGACCTGCGCGAATCCGGCTCGATCGAGCAGGACGCCGACGTGGTGATGTTCGTTTACCGCGACGAATACTACAAGGAACGCGAAAAGCCCGGCGATCACGAACTGGAAAAGATGGCCCAGTGGCAAAGCATCATGGAGCAGGTCCATGGCAAGGCCGAGGTCATCATCGGCAAGCAGCGCCACGGCCCGATCGGCTCGGTCGAGCTGAGCTTCGAAGGCCGCTTCACCCGCTTTGGCAACCTCGCGCAGAAGTGGCAGGGCGGTGGCGGCGGTGATCCGGGCTTCTGAGGTCGGGCCCATAAGCCAGGACATGAAAACGCCGCCCGTCACGGGGCGGCGTTTCGCGTTTCAGAGGCTGGTTGCAACCAGACCGTCGAGGATCGTGGTCCAGCCGCCGGCATGGCCATCGCGGCTGTCGGCATTGGCAAAGCGGACATGGGTCAGGGTCAGCAGCGTGCCTTCGCCCTCGGGCACCAGATCCAGCGTCACGCGGCTGCCTTCGACGGTGGAATATTCCGATTCCCAGGTGAAGGCGATCCGGCTGTGCGGCACCAGTTCCAGATAGGTGCCGCGGTGGTCGATGACGCGGCTGCCGGTGTTCATGCCCAGCAGGAACCGGCCGCCGACCCGGGGGTCGGTTTCGGCAGAGGCCAGGGTCATGCCCTGGCAATTGCTCATGAAGCGGGTCAGCGTGGCCGGGTCGAGCCAGGCATCATAGACCCGCTGCACCGGCGCCTTGATATGGCGTTGCAGGGTCAGGCTGAGGGCATCGGGGTCAATCGCGGTCTGGGTCATCTCATTCATCCTTTTTCTCCTCGAAAAGATCGGACAGGGCCTCCAGCCGCAATTCCCAGATCGAGCGGAGCTGGCGGAACCACTTGTCCACTTCGGACAGGGGACCGAGCTGCACTTCGATCAGATGCTCGCGCCAGAGCGTTCTCCGGCTGACCAGGCCCGCCGCCTCCAGAACCTTGATGTGCTTGGAGACGGCGTTGAGGCTCATGTCGAACCTGGCGGCAATCTCGGTCACGCGGGTCGGTCCGGCCTGGGCCAAAAGGGTCAGGATCGCGCGCCGCGACGGGTCGCTGGCGGCTTTCAGGATCTCGGTCAGGTCGGGCTGGGGGGAGGGGTCTTGTTCAACCATATAGTTGAATTATCCTCTCTCGCCGAGTCGGTCAACCGAAAGGTGGAATGATGAGATAAAAAAACGGGGCCAGACGGCCCCGGTTCTTTCCTGCGGGATGAGGGGGCTTATTTCGGCCCGATCATCATCACCATCTGGCGGCCTTCGAGGCGCGGCATCGATTCGACCTTGCCGTTGTCGCCGACATCGGCGGCGACACGTTGCAGCAGCGCCAGACCCAGTTCCTGGTGGGCCATCTCGCGGCCACGGAAGCGCAGGGTCACCTTGACCTTGTCGCCCTCATCCAGGAACTTCAGGACCGAGCGCATCTTGACTTCATAGTCGTTGGTGTCGGTGCCGGGACGGAACTTGATCTCTTTGATCTCGATGATGTGCTGCTTCTTGCGGGCCTCGGCCTCGCGTTTCTGCTGCTCATACTTGTACTTGCCGAAGTCCATGATCTTGCAGACCGGCGGTTCGGCGGTGGGGGAAATCTCGACCAGATCCAGACCTGCTTCCTCGGCCATGGCCATCGCGCGAGCGGGGGTCACGACACCCACATTCTCACCATCCGCGCCGATCAGGCGGATTTCGGGCGAGCGAATGCGGTCATTGATACGCGGGCCGGTTTCGCGTTGCGGCGGAGCGTTGTGAGGGCGGCGTGCTATGGTTGTGGTCCTTCATCGTTGACATGATGGCGCAAGATAGACCTCCTCTGCGCCGGCTTCAACCCAATAGGCGCGGGCAAAGCGGTCTTCAGGGCCTCATTGGGGGCCTCAGCAAAGCCTTTCCCAAGGCTTTCCTTCGGTGGTATCCTCTGTCATATGGCCGCAGCATGCTTAACCGCCGGTTTGGAGACCAAAATGAACAGAAAAACCATCCTCGCCATCATCTTGATCGCGGCAGCCGCCGGAGCGTACTACAAGTACAATTCCAACAAGATGGCTGAAGCCCAGCAACAGGCCGCCATGGAAGCCGAGAAGGCCGCCGCCGACAAGGCTGCTGCCGACAAAGCCGCCGCAGATGCCGCCGCCGCCGAGAAAGCCGCCGCCGACAAGGCCGCTGCCGACAAGGCCGCCGCTGACAAGGCCGCAGCCGACGCCGCTGCCGCCGCAGCCGCAGCCGCCACCGCGGTGACCGATGCCGCCAAGGCCGGGGCCGATGCCGCCGGGGCCGCCGCCACCAGCGCCGCCTCCTCGATGGCCGAAATGATGGCGACGCTCGACCCGACCAAGTTCGACGCCGCCAAGGTGACCAAGCTGATCGACGATTCCTCGCTTGATGACGCGACCAAGGCCTCGCTGAAGGCCTCGGTCGCCGCCGCCGCCTCCGATGCCACCAAGGTGCCGGAAGCCGTCGCCGCCGTCCAGAAAGCCCTCGGCATGTAAGTGCCCCCGGCGGCTCATGCCACCGGACCCGGAAGGAAGGCCGCAGCGCATTGCCCTGCGGCCTTTTTCATGCCCGCTTGGCGGCGGCGTCCGCTTTGGATAGGCAGGGGAGGCCCCAGCGGTCCGAAGGAAGCCCCTTGCCCGAAATCGTGCTGCACCTGCCCGAGACAGCCGGCCCCGACCTCGGCGGGCGCCACCTGCGGCTGTACCGGGTGATCCGCGACATGGCCCGGGCCGAGGGGATTGCCCTGCAGATCCGCCGCCGTGCCGAGGATCTGACCCCCGCCACCCGCCATGTCGGCGACGACCGCTTTGCCGATGGCAATCTGCACATCATCGACGACCGCTCGGTCCAGGCCGAAGGCGTGCTGAACGCCGCCGTCGCCTATTTCTGGGAGTTCTGGCACCTCGACCCGGTCGGCACCAAGGCGCTGTCCTCGATAGGCCAGCTGGACTACGACCCCGCCGCGATGCCCTTTGCCCGGGCGAAAAGCTTCTTTGACACCCAGCGCACCCGTCTGGTCGCGCCGCGCCGGTCGAAATACGGCCAGAAGCCCGAAACCACCGCACTGCCCAAGGGCGCGCTGGCCATTTTCCTGCAGGGCGAATTTCCGATACGGCAGGGGGTGACGCGCTATGACGACATGGCCATGCTGGAGGTCGTGCTGGCCCATGCCGGGGATCGCCCCATCGTGGTCAAGCCGCATCCCCTGGTGAAGAACCCCTTCACCTTGGCCGCGCTCCATGCCCGCCTGCACGGCGACGCGCGGGTGACGCTGACCGATGCCAATGTGCATGACATCCTGGAGGCCTGCGCCGCCACCGTCTCGATCAATTCGACCGTCGCCCTGGAGGGCTTCCTGCACCGCCGTCCCGCCGTTCTCTTCGGTCGGGCCGATTTCCACCATTTCGCGGGGACCGTGCAAAACCCCGAGGACTTCCCCGCCGTGCTGGAAAGCCAGCTTGCTCGGCGCGGCGGCTATGCGCAATACCTCGCCTGGTATTTCCTGCGACACTGCCTGCGCCTCGGCACGCCGGGGCTGGAGGCGGAGATCTGGGCGCGCTTCGCCGCTGCCGGCTTCCCGAAGGAGCGTTTGCGCGCGGCCTAAGCCGCCGCGCGTCAAATTTTCGCAGAAAATTTGTGGCCCGAAGGCCGGAAATCAGATCCCGTCGCCGACGAAGGCCTTTTCCACCACGAATTCCAGCGGCTCGGAATTGGCGCCCTCATGCAGGCCGAATTTCTCCAGCACCGCCTTGACGTCATGGTTGAAGGCGAGCGAGCCGCAGACCATCGCCCGGTCGTCTTCCGGGTTCATAGGCGGCAGGTCGAGATCGGCAAAGACCTTGCCCGAGGTCAGATTATCGGTGATCCGCCCCATCAGCGGCGAGGCCTCGCGCGTCGTGGTCGGGTAGTATTTCAGCTTGTCGCCGACCAGTTCGCCGATCAGCGGATCATCCTTCAGGCTTTCGACCAGCGCCTTGCCATAGGCCAGCTCCGCCCCTTCGCGGCAGGTGTGCATCATGATGACCTGATCGTATTTGTCCCAGGTCTCCGGCTCGCGCAGGAGGCTCGCGAAGGGGGCAAAGCCGGTGCCGGTGGCCAGGAACCAGATCCTCTTGCCGGGCAGAAGCGCGTCATGGACCAGGGTGCCCACCGGCTTCGGGCGCAGGATGATCTCGTCGCCCACCTTGATATGCTGCAGCTTCGAGGTCAGCGGGCCATCCGGCACCTTGATCGAATAGAACTCCAGCTCGTCATCCCAGGCCGGCGAGGCGATGGAATAGGCGCGCAGCAAGGGCTTGCCGTTGTCGTTCATCAGCCCGATCATCACGAACTCGCCCGAGCGGAAGCGCAGGCTCTTCGGCCGCGTCACCCGGAAGGAAAACAGCCGGTCGGTCCAATGGGTGACCGCGGTCACGGTCTGGGCATCGGGCAGGTGCGGTTTGGCGGGGGCAACGGCGGGCATCGCGTCGGTCATGGCGCTCACTTGGATCGTTTGTATGCGAACAATTATAATGCGGATCGGGGGGCTTTGGGAAGCGTTATTTACGCCTTCAGCCGCGACAGATAGTCGTGGGCCTTCCAATCGGCACGGAACAGCCATTGCGCCTCGGGCTGGCGGGCGGCGAGGTCGTCGGGGATCTCGACCTCGTCAAAGCCGACGCGGCGGGCCATCGCATATTGGTCGGCGATCACCGGCCCGAGCGCGCGCAACTTGCCCTTGTAGCCTGCCATCCGCAGACGCCGGGCGATGGTGAAGGCCCGCCCGTCGCTGAAGGACGGAAAGGCCACGCGGATCAGGGTGAGGTCGGCCAGATAGGGCTCCACCAGGGTCGGATCATCGGTATGGGCCAGATCCAGCACGCCCTTGTGGCCGGCGATATCGGCCAGTTTGACCGCTTCGACGGCGGTGGCGGGCGCAAAGCCCGTGTCGGTGACGATCACGCTCATGCGGCGGACTCCTCAGTGGGCTTCAGGGGAATGCGGACGGCCTTGCCATTGATGAAATGGATGCCGCATTCAACTTTTTCCGTGTTCCGCCAACGGCCTGCACGGGGATCTTCACCCGGTTTCACAGGCGTGGTGCAGGGCGCGCAGCCGATGGAGGGATAGCCCTTGGCGACCAGGGGATGGCGCGGCAGGCGGTTGTTGACCATATATTCCTCGATATCCTCGCGGCCCCAATGGGCCAGAGGATTGACCTTGATCCGAAGATCGCCCTCGTTCTCGAAGAACTCCACCGCCTGACGGCTGGCGCCTTGATAGCGTTTGCGGCCGGTGATCCAGCCATCGAACTCCGACAGGGCGCGTTCCAGCGGCTCGACCTTGCGGATGGCGCAGCAGGCATCGGTGTTGAACTGGTGCAGCGTGCCGTCGGGGTCCTCGAAATCCACCGTCGCCTGTTTGGCCCGGATCACCCGAAGGTCGCGCAGCTCCAGCTTTTCGGCCACCTCGCGCTGATACTCCATCGTCTCGGCAAAGAGCATCTGGGTATCGACGAACAGGACCGGCGTCTCGGGTGCGATGACCGAGACGAGGTGCAGCAGCACCACCGATTCGGCACCGAAGGAGGAGACCAGGGCCACCTTGCCCAGGTCATGGTCCTTCAGCGCATGTTCGACCACCGCCGTCGCCGAATGGTGACGGTAACGGGCGTTCAGGGCGGCGACACGTTCGGCCACCGGGCCCTGGTGCAGATCATGCGGCATCCTTTTCGCCTTCCTCAGGATAGAGCGCGGCCTTGAACGGCTCCATCCCGACGCGGCGGAAGGTGTCGAGGAAGGTTTCCTCCTGATGGGTCCGCAGACCCAGGTAGGCGCGCAGGATACGTTCGATCGCGGGCACGATCTCGTCATAGGCAAAGCCCGGGCCGGTCTTCTCGCCGATGGCGGCGCGTTCGGTGCCGTCACCGCCGAGGGTGATCTGGTAGTTTTCCACCCCGGCGCGGTCGAGGCCGAGAATGCCGATATGACCGACATGGTGGTGGCCGCAGGCGTTGATGCAGCCCGAGATCTTGATCTTCAAGGGGCCGATCTCATGCTCCAGCTTCAGCGCTTCGAAATGGGTGGCAATCTCCTGCGCCACCGGGATCGAGCGGGCGGTGGCCAGCGCGCAGTAATCCATGCCGGGGCAGGCGATGATGTCGGACAGCAGGCCCACATTGGCCGTGGCGAGGCCGACCTGCGCCAATGCGGCATGGACCGCCGGCAGGTCGCCCTTGTGGACATGCGGCAGGATCACGTTCTGCTCGTGGCTGATGCGCAATTCGGAATAGCCATATTTTTCCGACAGATCGGCGATGACCCGCATCTGGTCGGAGGAGGCGTCGCCGGGCGTCTCGCCCGGGGCCTTGACCGAGACGGTGACGATGGCGTGGTCATCCTTGCGATGGGCGGCCAGGTTGGTGTCAGCCCAGGCGCGGAACACCGGGTCGGCCTTGTAGAAGGCCTCATACCCGTCGATCGGCGCGGTCTTGAGGTCCGGCTGCGCAAAGGCGGCGCGGATATCGGCCAGAAGCTTCTGGTCGGCGCCGCCGAACAGCGGGCGCACCTCGGCGAAACGCTCCTCGATCATCCGGGTCAATTCGGCCTGGCCGGTCTCGAACAGGGTGATCTTGATGCGGGCCTTGTACTTGTTGTCGCGCCGGCCGAGCGTGTTGTAGACCGACAGGACGGATTCCACATAGGGCAGCAGATCCTCGATCGGCAGGAAGTTCCGCACCAGATGGCCGATCATCGGCGTCCGGCCCAGGCCGCCGCCCACGAAGACTTCAAAGCCCGGCACGCCCTCGGCATTGCGGGTCATACGCAGGCCGATGTCATGCGCGGCGGTGACGGCGCGGTCATGTGGGCTGCCGGTGATGGCGATCTTGAACTTGCGCGGCAGGAACTGGAACTCCGGGTGGTCGGTGGACCATTGGCGCAGCAGTTCGGCATAGGGGCGGGGGTCTTCGATCTCATCCGCGGCGGCGCCGGCGAAGTGGTCGGCGGTGACGTTGCGGACGGTGTTGCCCGAGGTCTGGATCGCATGCATGCCCACATCGGCCAGGGCGCTCAGGATCGCCGGCACGTCAGGCAGCTTCGGCCAGTTGAACTGGATGTTCTGCCGCGTGGTGAAGTGGCCATAGCCCTTGTCCCAGGTGTCGGCGATATAGGCGAGCTGGCGCATCTGGCGCGGGTTGATCGTGCCATAGGGAATGGCCACGCGCAGCATATAGGCATGCAACTGCAGGTAGAGCCCGTTCATCAGGCGCAGCGGGCGGAACTCGTCCTCGGTCAGGCTGCCATCCAGACGACGCGCGACCTGGTCGGAGAATTGTGCGACGCGGGCGCGGACAAAGGCCTCGTCGAAGTCGGTGTAATCATACATGGTCGTAATCCGCTTGCTTGCCGTGGTTGTAGTTCGAGGGGCCGCGCGTGCGGAAGGCCTCGCGGAAGTGGATCGGCTCGGGGCCATCGGCGCCAAGCTTAGCATCCGCCAGATAAGGCCCGACGACCAGAAGTTTCTGCGCCGCGGCATGCAAAAGCCGCAGTTGCGCATGGGCTTCGTCTGAAATCAGCTCAGCTTCGCGGTGCAGGGGCGACCAGCGGTCATCGGCGGTGAGGTAGACGACATCGCCTTCGCGCAGGCGGTTGGCGGTGACGACTTTGGGGGTGAACTGGCGGCTCATGCGCGTGCCTCTTTCAACTGGGACAGGGCGGCTGCAGCCCGTCTGGGCTTGAGGCCATAAAGGATGACGGCGGGGCCTTCAAGCATCTGGGCAGCTTCGGGCAGGGTTGCAAGGGTGGCCGAGACGATCCGCTGTTCGGGGCGCGAGACGTTTTCGACCAGGGTGACCGGGGTTTCGGGCGCGGCGCCATGCATCATCAGGCGGCCTTGGACGAAACGGGCGGATTTCTTGCCCATGTAGATCGCGGTGACCTCGCCCTCGCGCGCCATGCCGCGCCAGTCCTGATCGGCAAAGCCGGCCATGTCATGGCCGGTGACGATGCGCAGCGAGGCGTTGCGGCCGCGCCGTGTCAGGCTCTGGCCGATGGTGGCGGCGGCGACGCTGGCCGAGGTCAGGCCGGGCAGGATGGTGAAGGAGAGGCCAGCCGCCTCCAGCGCCTCGATCTCTTCGTCGAGACGGGCAAAGATGCCGCAATCGCCGCCCTTGAGGCGGATGACGCGGGCGCCGGTCAGGGCTTCGGCGACGAGACGCGCGTTGATGTCGGCCTGCGCGGTGGAAGGGCCGAAGCCTTCCTTGCCCACGTCGATGCGGCGGGTGGTGGCGGGGATCAGGGCCAGGACCTCGGGTCCGACGAGGCGGTCATGGATGACCACATCGGCGCCCTGCAGCGCCCGGAAGGCGCCGAGCGTCAGGTGCTGGGCCGAACCCGGCCCGGCCCCCACGAAGGTGACGGCGGCGGTGACAGGGGTGAAGTGCGGCAGGTCTGACATCGGATCCCTCGATTTCCTGTCCCAATATAGAATATTTTCCCATGGTTGCGCCATAGACCCTTGCCAATAAGGACGTTTGTTCTGATAGTCCGGCGAAATGGAACGCGGTTCCGCGTTTTGAGGGAATGGTGGAATGGCAGCCCAAGTTGACGAATTGGACCGGAAGATCCTCGGCGAATTGCAGACCGATGCCGAGCAATCGCTGGATGAAATCGCCCGCAAGGTCGGCTCTTCCAAGACCCCGGTCTGGAACCGGATCAAGCGGATGCGCGACGCCGGGGTGATCAAGCGCACCACGGCGATCTGCGATCCGGAGGGGCTTGGGCTCGAGGCCTGTTTCTTCGTCCTGATCCGCACTTCGGAACACGAGGTCGGCTGGGAGAAACGCTTTCTCGACGTGGTCCGCCGCCGCCCGGAAGTGCTGGAGGCGCACCGCCTGGCAGGCGATGTCGATTACATCCTGAAAGTCTGGGTCAAGAACGCCCGCGCCTATGACGCCTTCTACCAGGCGCTGATCGCCGAGGTGAAGATCTACAACGTCACGGCGCTTTTGAGCATGGAAGAGATCAAGATGACCACCGCCCTGCCGCTGTGACGCCCCGAAGATGGGCAGATTGCCCATCCTACCGCCCCCCGTCGTGGCTTGGGGCCTTGCCTTGCGATTTCATTTTGGCCCAAATATCCCCGCCGGAGGCTCCCGCATTCAGGGTCTAGCCTCCGGCGGGGATATTTGGATCTGGATGAAGGGTCAGCGGCGGACCGTCAGGCGTTTCAGGCCGTGGAAATGGTAGATATCGGCGTAAGCTGGGGCCTCGGCGAGGTGGAGGCCGGGCAGGCGCGCGAAGAGGATCGGCAGGGCGGTTTGCAGTTCCAGCCGGGCGAGCGGGGCGCCGACGCAGAAATGCAGGCCGGCGCCGAAGGAGACATTGGGTTTGAGCGGGCGGGTCGGGTCGAAGATCGCGGGCGCGTCCCAGGTTTGCGGGTCGCGGTTGGCCATGCCGAGGAGCAGGTTCACCTGGTCGCCGCGGTGGAAGGTGTGGCCCATGACCTCGACATCCTCATAGGCCCAGCGGCTGAAGATGTGGAGCGCGGGATCGAAGCGCAGGATCTCTTCGACCGTGGCTTCGGGCGTGGCGAGGGCGGCTTGCTGGCCCTGTTCCAGCAGCAGTTTGACGCCGTTGCCGATGGTGTGGACGGTGGCCTCGTGGCCGGCGTTCAGCAAGAGGATGCAGGTGGTGATCAGCTCGTCCGTGGTCAGGCGATCGCCGGCCTCTTCGGCGGCGATGAGATGGGTGATCAGGTCATCGGCGGGGCTGGCGCGGCGTTCCTCGACGTAATGGCGCAGGAAGGCCACGAAGGCCTCGGTCGCGGCCACGGCGCGGTCTTCGCGGGCGCGGATCTCGGCCTTGTCGCCGCGGCCGCCGAGATACATGCCGACCATCGCATTGGACCAGCGCAAGAGGTCCGGCGCCATCGCCTCGGGCACGCCGAGCAGGCGGGCGATGATGATGACCGGCAGTTTCTGGCCGAACTCGGCGATGAGGTCGAAGTCGCCCGCGGGGAAGGCGTCGATCAGGTCATGGCTGAGGGTGGCGATTTCGGGCCTGAGCGCCTCGATCCGGCGCGAGGTGAAGGCGCGCAGCACGAGGCTGCGCAGGCGGGTGTGGCGTGGCGGTTCCAGCTCCAGCATCGAATGGGCTTCGACGGCGTAGAAGGGGGCGAGATGGGCCGGGATCGCCGGGGCGCGTTCGGCCGGGGCCTCGCGGCCAAAGCGGCGGTCGCGGAAGATCGCGCTGCAGGCGGCGGCCTTGCCGGTGCAGATGCGGTCATATTCGGCCCAGCGGAAGAATGGGCCGGCCTTGCGGGCGGCTTCGTAGAATTCATAGGGGTTCTGGACGAAATCCGGATCGGTCGGGGATTGCGAGAGCGTGATCATTTGGGCAGTCGGATCAGTCCTTGCGCGATCAGCACGCCGACCGCCACGATGACCGCGCCGTAAGCCTGCGGCCAGTTCCAGCCGGCGCCGAGCGCGAACATGATGATCATCACATAGAAGGGCACCGCGTTCATGTGCAGCGCCGAAAGCCCGATGCCAAGCTGGCCCACCGCCATGATCCAGAGCACCTGGCTGATCGCAAGCGAGCCCACGCCGAAGAGCATGAGCGCCGACCATTGCGGCAATCCCATCGCCTGCCATTGCGTCGCAGGTCCGCCGAGCGCGCTGTAGGTCACGGCCACCACGCTCATCAGGATCGCGGCGCCGGTCACGGTGATCGCGGTGCGGCCGAGGGGCGTCAGCGTCGGGAAGGCGGTGACCGTGGCGCGCGAGCCCCAGGTGAAGGCTAGGACCGAGGCAAAGGCCGCCAGCGCGCCGAGCCCGAGTTTCATCGAGCCCATGCCCGCGCCGTAAGCCATGAAACCGCCGAACAGGCTAAGCGCGAGGCCGAGGATCAGCGCGATGGTCAGGCGGCGGCCGTCGAACATCACCTCCAGCGCGATGCCGATCACCGGCATGATCGCGGTGATCACCGCCACGGTGACCGGGTCGGTCTTGGCCTGGGCGATGACCAGAAGCACGGCACCAAGGCCGATGCAGATGCCGCCGACCAGGATGCCCTTGCCCCAATTGGCCGAACGGAGCGGGCCAAAACCCTCCATCGCGATCCAGAGCGGGATCAGGAAGGCTGCGGCCAGCGAGGCGCGCAGCGCCGTCAGCGTGACCGGCGGGATCAGGGGAATGACCAGCTGCGCCGCGGGCAGACCTGCGGCCCAGGTCAGCATCGAGGCCAGACAGATCAGGTTCGCGACAAGCGCGCTGCGCGGGGGGGCAATGGCGATGGACATGGGAGGAGCCTAACCGGGCCGCCGGGCGCGCTCTGCGCCGGATGCGACCCGGGGTGTCGTTAAGGGATTTTGGCGCCGGTGCTCAGGCGGCCGACAGCGCCGCGACGATGGCGCCGAAATCGGCGGCCTTGAGGCTGGCCCCGCCGACGAGGGCGCCGTCGACGTGCCTGACCGCAAAGATCTCGCGCGCGTTGGAGGGCTTGACCGAGCCGCCGTAAAGGATGCGGACGCCGTTGCCGTCTTCACCGAGCGCCATCACCAGACCGGCGCGCAGGGCGGCATGGACTTCGGCGATCTGGTCGAGCGTCGGCGTGCGGCCGGTGCCGATGGCCCAGACCGGTTCATAGGCGATCACCAGGTTGGCAGAGGTCGCACCTGCGGGCAGGGAAAGCGTGAGCTGGCTGCCGCAATGGGCCAGCGTGTCGCCGGCATCGCGCTGCGCCTCGGTCTCGCCGACGCACACGATGGCGATCAGGCCGGCGGCCAGGGCGGCCTCGGCCTTGGCTTTCACCAGGGCATCGGTCTCGCCATGATCGGCGCGGCGTTCGGAATGGCCGAGGATGACATGGGAGGCCCCGGCATCGGCCAGCATGGCGGCGGAGATGTCGCCGGTATGGGCGCCGGAGGCCTTGGCGTGGCAATCCTGCGCGCCGATCCTGAGGGCAGCGCCTGCGACCTGGGCGCTGGCGGCGGCAATCAGGGTGGCGGGCGGGCAGATCAGCATCTCGCAGGCCGGGGCGGGGTGGGCCGCCACCAGGGCGGTCAATTCGGCCAGCGCCGCCTTGCTGCCGTTCATCTTCCAATTGCCTGCTGCGAGTTTCTTCATCTGCCCCTCCATTTCGGTGTCCGAGGGGTAGCCAAAAGGGCGCGGCTTGGGAAGCGGAAAACGGGGGAGGGCGCTCGGCGGACCCGGCTGGGGGTTTCACACCCCCAGACCCCCGTGGGATATTTATGGACCAATGAAGGGGGCAGGGGGAATTGGGGAGATGTTGGAATGGCGGGGGGGGGCGCCGGTCAGGCGGCGGGGGCGTCCTTGAACTTGATCGACTCGCCGCATCCGCAGGCCTCGGCCACGTTGGGATTGCGGAACTTGAAGCCGCTTTCGAGCAGGCCCACCTCGTAGTCGATCTCGGTGCCGATCAGGAACATCTGCGCCATCGGCGCGATCAGCACGCGGGCGCCGTCCTGTTCGACGACCTCGTCGAGCGGATTGACCGAGGTCACGTAATCCATCGTGTATTCCATGCCGGCACAGCCGCCCTTCTTGACGCCGATGCGCAGGCCTTCGGCCCCCTTGGTGGCCATGAGCCCCGCGATCTGGCGGGCGGCGGTGGGAGAGAGGGTGACGGCGGCTTTGCCGGGGATGCCAAACATGGGGAGATCTCCTGTAGAGTCCCAATCTAGGGTGTCAGATCGGGAATTCCAAGCGGGGGCAGGTGGTGAAGCAGGGCAGAAATCGCGGCGGAGATCACGATGGCCCAGGAAACCGAGGCCAGCGTGCCGATGATCACATATTCCGACAGTTTGCGGTCATCGCCGACGGCGCCGAAACGCAGCACGGATTTGGCCGCGACGAGATAGCCGATGCCCTGGGACTGGCCGGTCAGGATCAGCGCGAAGATCAGCCCGCGCTCCAGAAGCCCGATCATCCTTCCGCCGCCGGGCAGGCCGGCGGGGGCCTCGGCGGCCCAGGGCTCCATCAGAAGGCCCACGGCGGTGCCGCCGGCGCGGGTGGTCAGGATCAGCCCGGCGACCAGCGCCATCAGGGGCGCAAGGCGGGGGCAGGCGGCCCAGAAGCCGCCGGAGCAGAGGCCCGGCGCGAGGGCGGCGAAGGCGAGGAGGATGGCCAGATGGGCGGCCTGACTGACGAGGAAGGTGGTGAGCCCGGCCTTGGCCCCGAACTTGCGCGTGCCAAATCCGAGGCCCGCCTTGATGGCAAGGTGCACCGCGGCCAGGACCAGCAGCCAGAGCGAGGCGCTGCCGGTGGTCAGGCTGGCGATCAGAAGGAAAAGCAGGCTCTGCCGGGCCCGCGCGCCCGGTCCTTCGGTCTTGCCCATGGGCAGCACGAAATCGGCAAGGGCATGGGCGAGAAGCAGGGCGGCGAATGTGGCGATCATCGGTCATGCTCCTTCGGCGCCAAGGCCGCTTCCCAGCCCTGCAGGGCCTGGCGGATCGCGCGCAACCCCGCGCCGTTCAGCCGATAGTTGACCGCCTGTGCCGAGATGGCAAGCCGTGTCGCCATCGCCGCGAGGGTCGGCTGGGCCGGGGCGAGCGCCATGGCCATGGCCTCGGCCTGTTCGCGGCTCCAGCGGCGGGCGAGTTCATCGGCGAGCGTCAGGATGGCCTGCAGCAGGGGCGTCTCCGGCCCGGCGCTGACCGCGACCCTCTGCATTCGGGGCATGTGGTCCAGCCCCTGGCCCGAGGCGGTGAAGGCGGCACCTCCGGCATCGGAAAGATCCCTTGTGCCGAGGCTGTCGACCGGGCCGATGGCCAGCGAAATCCGGGTCGGGATGCCGCCTTCCTGCGCCCGCAGCCGGGCCTGCAGCATCAGGACAGCGCGCAGCGTCTGGGATGGCGTGTGCAGCACCATCTGCCAGGCATCGCCGCGCGACCGGGTGAAGCGGCTGTCCGCGCCACCTTGCCAGGCCGCGATCTCGCCTGCCACCTCTGCGATTTCGGTCATGGCGGCGCTCAGCGCCTCGGCCCCCGCCGCGGTCGAGCCGATGAGATCGCCGGTCAGGACGGCGTAGATCCGTGGCATGGAAAGCCCCTTGGCTTGATCTGCATAAATCAAGTTATAAGGCTTTAAAGTTTAAAAATCAAGCCTTGAGGCTTGTCACATGAAGCCGAGTTCCAGACGGGCCTCGTCGGACATCATCTCCATGCCCCAGGGCGGATCGAAGGTCATCAGGACGCTGACCTCCTTGACGCCGGGCACGGATTCGACCGCGGCCTCGACCCAGCCGGGCATCTCGCCCGCCACGGGGCAACCGGGCGCGGTGAGGGTCATGTGAATCTCCACCGCGTTCTCGGCCGAGATCTCGATCGTGTAGACCAGGCCCAGATCAAAGATATTGACCGGGATTTCAGGGTCATAGACGGTACGACAGGCGTCGACGACCTGTTCGTACAGGGCATGTTCGGTGGTGGAGGGGCGGATCAGGGGGGTGCCCTCGATCTTGTCCGGCTGCTCGGTCATGACGCGCTCACTTGGGTTGTTGAGCGATTATATAGGGAATATCCCCCAAAGGTCCAGAGCAGCCGGGAGGACCCGATCAGAACGGGATCTCGTCGTCCAGATCCGAACGCCCGCCGCCCGCGCCACCGCCGCCGCCCGAGCGGCCGCCGCCATAGCCGCCGCCCGAAGCCCCACCCGAGGCGCCGCCGCGATAGCCGCCACCCGAGGGCGCGCCGCCGCCATAGCCCGGGTCCTCGCCGCCACGGTCGTCATAGCTGCCGCCACCGCCGCCGCCATCCCGGCCGCCGAGCAGGGTCAGCTCGCCACGGAACTGGCGCAGCACGATCTCGGTCGTGTAGCGGTCGGCGCCCGACTGGTCCTGCCATTTGCGGGTTTCCAGCTGGCCCTCGATATAGACCGTGGAGCCCTTCTTCAGATATTGCTCTGCGATCTTGCCCAGAGCCTCGTTGAAGATCGCGACCGAATGCCATTCGGTGCGCTCCTTGCGCTCGCCGCTGGCCTTGTCGCGCCAGGTTTCCGAGGTGGCGATGCGCAGGTTCACCACCTTGCCGCCATTGGGAAAGCTGCGCACTTCCGGGTCGCGCCCGAGGTTGCCCACGATGATGACCTTGTTGACCGAACCCGCCATACTGCTCTCCCTGATTCCGTTTGTGCCGGCAGGGTCGCCGGACTTGGTTAAGAAAACCTATAGACCGAGCAGCGTCCCGGCTGCAATGCGCCTGCCGGTTTTGGTGCGGCCCCTTTCGCCCTGCCTCTTTTCCGGCACGCCTCTGCCTGCGCCGCGGGCAGAGGCGCGCCGGTTGCAGCCTTGTGATGGGCGCCCCCCTTCCGGCGCTGCCGGCTTGCCGCTAATCAGGCGTCAGGCCGCCGGATTGGGCAGCCTGGGCCGAAGGGCAGTTCCAGAGGGCGATTTATGAGCGGCAAAGAGCTTTTGAGCGCGAGGGGCGTCTGGCCCGTCCTGGCCCTGATCATCATCCAGGCGATCTGCACCGTGATCTTCATGGCCGATGTCGCGACCGACATCCTGCCGCAGGGCATGGCCGCCCTGACCAATCCTTCGAACCTCTCGGAGCTTGCCGCCTCGCTGGGGCTGATTCTGGGGCTGGTCTTCGAGGTGCTGGTCCTTTGGCGCCTGATGCACCGCCAGCACCGGATGCAGCAAAGCCTGACCGTGGCGACCGGGGCGCTGTCGGATCTGATGGAGGGTTATTTCCGCAGCTGGGCCCTGACCCCGACCGAGGCCGATGTGGCGGCCTTCACCATCAAGGGCTATTCGATCGCCGAGATCGCCTCCTTGCGCGGCTCGGCCGAGGGCACGATCAAGACCCATCTCAACGCGATCTATCGCAAATCCGGCACGGCGGGGCGGGCGCAGCTGGTCTCGGTCCTGGTCGAGGACCTGTTCCGTGGTGCGCTGGTCGGCGAGGCGCGGGCAGCCAAACCCTGAAATCTGGGCAGGCTGCCGCCGAGCCTTGGCAATTTCGCTTGCCAAGGCCGATCAATTTCCTATGACTAACGCAGCAGCAAGCCGCTGGTTCCTGCGGTTGGGGGCAAAATGCGTGTGATCGGATCAAGGCCTGGGCGCCGGATCGCTGCGGCGGTCGTGGCGGGGGCGGTGATTGTGGCGCTTGGCGCACCTGCCTTGGCAGAGGGTCTGGTGCTGGGTGGGGCGGGCAAGGGACGCACGGCGCAGTTCCGCAACCAGCTTGCCCTGCTCGACGGCAAGCTTGCCCAGCAATATTCCAACTCCGCACGGCTGAAGCCCGGCGCCGGCAAGGATGTCAGCGTCGCCTCGGTCCGCTATTCGGGGCGCTACCGCGGCGTCTATCTCGACATGGCCAAGGCCGCCGCCGCCAAATATGGCGTGCCGGAGAATATCTTCCTCAAGCTCGTCCAGCAGGAAAGCGGCTGGAACCCGGATGTCGTCTCGGCCAAGGGCGCGGTGGGGCTGGCACAGCTGTTGCCGACCACGGCGGATCACCTTGGCGTGGATGAGACCGACCCGAAATCGAACCTCGAGGGCGGGGCGCGCTATCTCTCGATGATGTTCGCCCGCTTCGGCAGCTGGAAGCTCGCCCTGGCCGCCTACAACGCCGGCCCCGAGGCGGTCGAGGCCGCGGGTGGCGTGCCGGAATACCAGGAAACCCAGAACTACGTCCTGGCCATCCTCGGCTGAGGCTGGCAGGGCTGCGGCGCTGTCCCCGGCCCATGCCGGAGGCTGGCCTTTGCACGCGTGCAATCCGTCACAAACTATTGATCATCAAGGAAATTCAAATTTCCGTTAGGCTTTCGCTAACCTCTGGCAGGTCCAGCCGCCGCCGGACTAGGGTGCCCTCCTGCCACCACAGGGAATCGGCCGGATGGATGATGTGAGCACGGGCGCAAAGGGCTTTGGTCTGCGGCGGGTCTTCACCGATCCGCATTATGCCGGCTACCGCTATTGGCACATGATCATCATGGCCTTCACCATCGGCTCCTGCATCGACCTCGCCCTCGAAAGCGTCCGCGACCTGGCCGACAACCACGCCGCCCTCTTCACCTGGTCGGAATGGAGCACGGTGGTCATGTTCACCATCGATGCGGTGGCCAATGTCTATTTCTCGCCCAAGCCCTGGCGCTATGTCTTCTCGATCTGGGGGCTGATCGACATCATCTCGGTGGTGCCGTCCTATTTCATGCTGGTCAACCTCACCTCGCTGCGCTCGACCAAGATGCTGCGGCTGGTCCGGGTGGTGCGCGCCCTGCGGGTGCTGAAGCTGGCACGGACGGCGGCGGATGGCGCCGATGTGACCCAGGCCAACCCGATCCTGGCCAATCTCAAGATCTATGTGATCATCTTCTTCGCCGTCTTCATGCTGGCCTCGACCTCGATGTATTACGTCGAAGGCTCGCTCTATTCGCCCGATGCGATGCAGGCCGGACAGGCGGCGCTGGATGCGGCGGCCCCGGCGGGGGCCCATGCCGGCGTCTTCGTGCCGGTCGATCCGATCTCGGGCAGCCCGATCCCCGCCGCCTCGCGCAACTTCACCTCGATCCCGGCCGCGATGTGGTGGTGCATCGAGACGATGACCACGACCGGTTACGGCGACATGTACCCGGTCACCGTCGGCGGGCGGATCGTGGCGGCGATCACCATGCTCTGTGGGTTGATCCTGTTCGGCATCCTGTTGAACATCGTCAACAAGACCATGATGCTGCTGTTCTTCGGCGAAAACGCCTCGGAATGAGGCGCGGGACCGCGGGCAACAGGCGCAAGGCCGGTTGGTAGGATGGGCAATCTGCCCATCTTCCGGGGTCGGGTCACTCCGCCGCGATCTTGATCACCGGCTCCATCCCGGCCAGGATCTCGTCCGAGAGGTGGCACTTGATCTGGTGGCCGCCTTCCAGCGTCTTGACCGCCGGCATCTCGCGGTCGCAAAGCCCGTCCGGCACCTGCGATTTCCAGCGGCATCGCGTCTGGAAGGGGCAGCCCGGCGGCGGGTTCATCGCCGAAGGAATGTCGCCCTCCAGCACGATGCGCTTGCGGATCACCTTGGTGTCGGCAATCGGCACGGCAGAAAGCAGCGCCTCGGTATAGGGGTGATAGGGCGGCTGGAAGACCTGGTCGGTGGTCCCGGTCTCGACCACATGGCCAAGATACATCACCAGCACCCGGTCCGAGAGATACCGCACGATCGACAGATCGTGCGAGATGAACAGAAGCGTCGTGCCGTTTTCGCGCTGGATGTCCATCAGAAGGTCGGTCACGGCGGCCTGAACCGAGACGTCCAGCGCCGAGACCGGCTCATCCGCCACCACGACCTTGGCCCCGCCGGCAAAGGCCCGGGCGATGCCGACGCGCTGCTTCTGCCCGCCCGACAGCTGGCGCGGCATCCGGTCGGCAAAGGCGCGCGGCAGTTTCACGAGGTCGAGCAGTTCCAGCATCCGCTGCTTGCGCTCGGCATCCGAGGCGCCGAAGTGGAAGACCTCCAGCGCGCGGATGATCTGCCGCCCGACCGGCATCGAAGGGTTGAGCGTGTCGAAGGGGTTCTGGAACACCATCTGCACCGAAGACACCGTATCGACATTGCGCTTCTGGATCGGCGTCGATTGCACGTTCTCGTCGAACAGCATGATCGAGCCCGAGGTCGCGGTCTCCAGCCCCATCAGCACCTTGGCGAAGGTCGACTTGCCGCAGCCGCTTTCGCCGACGATGGCGAGGGTCTCGCCGGAGCGGGCCTCGAAGCTCAGCGTCTCGTTGGCCTTCACCACCTTGGCATTGCCGCCACCGAAGGCGCCGGAGGAGACCGAGTAATATTTCTTCAGATCCTCCATCTTCAGGACGACCTCGCCGATCGGCGATTTCAGCTTGGCAACGCGGGCGGCGGGCGGCGCCATCCAGTTGATCTCGGCCCATTTCAGGCAGCGCGAGCCGTGGCGGTCGCCGCCGGGCACGTCCGACATCGGGATATCCCGGGCATCGCAGCGCCCGGCCTCGAAATAATCGCAGCGCGGCCCGAAGTTGCAGCCCTTGGGGCGTTCATGCGGCAGGGGGAAGTTGCCGGGGATCGAGATGAGGGGCCGCGAGTTCTTGTCGGCGCCCGGCAGGGGGATCGAGCGGAACAGCGCCTGGGTATAGGGGTGGCGCATCGTGTCGAAAACCTCGGCCACATTGCCGGTCTCGACCGCCTCGCCGGAATACATCACGCAAAGCCTGTCGCAGACATCCATGATCAGGCCGAGGTTGTGCGAAATGAACAGCATCGAGGTGCCGTATTTCTCGGCCAGATCCTTGACCAGATCGACGATCCCCGCCTCCACCGTCACGTCGAGCGCTGTGGTCGGCTCGTCGAGGATCAGAAGCGCCGGTTTCGACATCAGCGCCATGGCGATGACGATGCGCTGCTGCTGGCCGCCCGAGAGCTGGTGCGGGAAGGCGTGCAGGATGCGGTCGGGGTCGGGCAGGCGGACGTCGGCGACGATCTGGCGGGCGAGCTTCCAGGCCTCCTCCTTGCCCATGCCCTGATGGATCATCGGCACTTCGGCGAGCTGCGCGCCGATCTTCATCGCCGGGTTCAGCGAGGCCATCGGCTCCTGGTAGATCATCGCGATTTCCGAACCGCGGAGCTGGCGCAATTCCTCCTCGCTCATCGTCACGAGGTCGCGGCCTTTGAACTTGATCGAGCCGCCGGTGATCCGCCCGTTCTTGCCCAGATCGCGCATGACACCCAGGGCCACGGTCGACTTGCCACAACCGCTCTCGCCCACCAGCCCCATCGCCTCGCCGGCCATGACCTTGCAGGAGAAATCCATCACCGCCGGGATCTCGCGCATCCGGGTGAAAAAGGAGATCGAGAGATTCTCGATGTCGAGGATCGGCTGGCTCGGGTCCCATTGGGTGGTCATGGCGGGCCTCTATGCTGCAGGGTTTGGTCAGGTGGCGGCGGCAGGAGCGGGGGGTTTCACACCCCCCGCACCCCCCGTGGGATATTTATGGACCAATGAAGGGGGGCCGGGGGGGCGGATTCAGAGGTCGGGCATCAGTCCTTCAGGCTTTCTTCGCGCAGGCCGTCGGCCAGCAGGTTGAGGCCGAGGACGAGGGTCATCAGGGCAAGGGCTGGCACCACGGCGGGGTGGGGGAAGCTCAACAGCACCTTGCGGCCGGCGCTGATGGTGGAGCCCCAGTCCGGGCTTTCGGGCGAGACGCCGAGGCCGAAGAAGCCGAGCGTGCCGAGGAGGATCGTCGTGTAGCCGATCCGCAGGCAGTAGTCGACGATCAGGGGCCCTCGGGCATTGGGCAGGATCTCCCACAGCATGATGTACCAGGCCTGCTCGCCCCTTGTCTGGCCTGCGGCGACATAGTCGCGGGCCTTGAGGTCGAGGACGATGCCCCGCACGATGCGGAAGACGGTGGGGGCGTTGACGAAGACCACCGAGACGAAGACGTTCAGCAGGTTCGGGTCCATCCCCCAGAGGCCGAGCGGGTCGCGGTTGAAGGCGAGGCCGGAATAGGCCCAGAAGCCCAGCACCAGGGTCAGGCCGACATAGAGGTTGCGCTTGGGCGGGTTGGTGTGGAAGCGCGAGTTGAAGAGCACCGCGAAGAAGCCGATCGGGATCAGGAACAGCACCGCCGCCAGCACGACCGGGATGCCAGTGTTGCGGATCTCGGGTGTCACCAGCAGGTAGAACAGCAGGATCACCGGGAAGGCCAGCACGAGGTTGGCAAAGAAGCTCAGCACCGTGTCGAGCTTGCCGCCGAAATAGCCCGCCGGCAGGCCGAGCGTGATGCCCACCACATAGGCAAAGCTGGTGGCGGCCGGCGCGATGATCAGCACCGAACGCGCCCCCATCACCATCCGCGAGAAGACATCGCGCGCCAGGTGGTCGCCGCCGAGCAGGAACCAAGGATATTGCCCCTCGGGGCCGGGCGGGGTGGGCATGCCGGGCAGCGGGTTCTTGACCGAGCCGAGCTGGACCAGCGGGTCGAAGGTCGCGATGGCCCCGGCGAAGATCGCGGTGAAGACCCAGAACATCACGATGAAGAAGCCGATCATGCCGACCGGCGAGTCAAAGAGCTTGCCGTAAAGCCCGAGGTGCCGCTTGAAGCGGATCGACAGGCCAAAGGTCACCACGAGGGCCACCCAGACCGGCCAGAACTGCTTGGCCATCAGCGCGAAGATCATCGGCCAGGAGAGAATATCTGTCATGTCAGCCCAGCCGGATACGGGGATTGAGGAAGACATAGCCGATGTCCGAAATCAGCTGTGTCAGCAGCACGAAGACCACGGCGACGACCGAGGCGCCCAGAAGCATGTCGATGTCGTTGTTGGAGGCGGCGGTGACCAGCATCCAGCCGAAGCCCTTGTAATTGAACAGAGTCTCGGTGATCACCACGCCGTTCAAGAGATAGGGGAACTGCAGCATGATCACGGTGAAGGGCGCGATCATCGCATTCCGAAGCGCATGGCGCATCACGACCTGCTTGAAGTTCACGCCTTTCAGACGCGCGGTGCGGATATATTGCTGGGTCATCACCTCGGTCATGCTGGCCCGGGTCATCCGGGCGATGTAGCCGACGCCGTAGAGCGCGATCGTCGCCACCGGCAGGGTGAAGTTCCAGAAGGTGATATGGTCCATGGCCGAGGTGGCCGAACCCTGGAAGAGGATCTTGCCGCTGATCCAGCCCCAGCTGGCCAGCAGAGGCGACAGCCCAGCGGCGGGCGAGGCCAGGAGTGCCACCAGGATCACGCCCGAGACATATTCCGGCGTCGCCGAGGACATGATCGAGAAGGTCGACAGCACCCGGTCGTTCCGCGACCCCTCGCGCATCCCGGCCACAACCCCGATCACCAGCGCCACCGGCACCATGATCAGCATGACCGCCAGCATCAGCCAGCCGGTCGCCGCCATGGCGACGCCAAGCTGGTAGAGAACCGGCTTCTTGAACACGGTGGAAAAGCCCCAGTTGCCCTGGAAGATGCCGCAGAACCGCGGCGCCAGCGCCGGGTCATCGTTCTGCCGGATGCAGAGGCCGCGCGTCACGCCCTTGTCGTCGGTGCGCGTCCAGCCGGGCGCCACGCCCAGCCATTCGGCATAGCGGTAGAAGACCGAGCCGCCATGGCCATTGTCCTCGATCCAGGCGGCGACCGCCTCATCGGTCATCCGCACCGAGCCTTCGGCCCGGGCGAGTTTTTCCAGGTTGGGCGGCAGGTTGGTCAGGTAGAAGACAACGAAGGTCAGGACCAGCGCCGTCAGAACCATCACGCCCAGGCGCCGCATCACGAATTTGAGCATCTATGTCCCACCGCTGCAGACCTCGTGCCAGACCACGGGGCCGCAGGCGGCCGCGCGATACATGCGAAAAGAAGAGGGGCGGGCGCGCCACGATGCGCGCACCCGCCCCGATCAGGCAAGCCTCAGGCCAGCGACCACAGGTAGTGGTGATGCTCGAAGGAGGGGTGCATTTCCATCCCCTTCACATTGGGCTTGGCGTGGCGGAACAGCGAACGCCAGTAGGGCTGGATGATATAGCCTTCATCCTGCAGGATCTTCTCCAGCACGGCGGCGACTTCGCGGCGCTTGTCGGCATCGGCCAGACCGAGCGCCTTGGCCATCGCGTCGTCGAACTCCTTGTTGGCCATGCCGGTCTCGTTCCACGACCCGGTCGAGGTATAGGCGAGCGACATGTTCTGCACGGCCAGCGGACGGTGGTTCCAGGTGGTCGAGGAGAAGGGATATTTCTGCCAGTCGTTCCAGAAGGTCGAGCCCGGCATCACGGTCCGCTTCACGTTCACGCCCGCTTCGCGCAGCTGACCTGCGACCGCGTCGGTCGTATCCAGCTCGAAGCCGCCGTCGAGCGAGATCAGCTCGAACTCGGCATCGGCCAGCTTGTACTTGGCCAGAACGTCCTTGACCTTGGTCTTGTCGAAGGTCTGGGCCGGCAGCTTGGCATATTCCGGGTGCACCGGGCAGGCATGGTGGTTTTCGGCGGTGGTGCCGAGACCCTTGTAGCCCAGCTCCAGCACGACCTTGGGATCGACGGCCAGTTGCAGGGCCGAACGGACCTCTTTCTCCTTGTAGAGATCGGAGGTGGCCGAGTTGAAGCGCATGACGATGGTCGAGGCGGTGACGGCCTCGTACTTGGTCCAGCCGAGGGTGTTCAGCTGGTCGATATAGTCGCCGGTCGTCTCGTAGTTGGCGTCGATCTCGTCCGAGTTGGCGAGGTTGACCATGGCCGAGAGGTCGGTGCCGAAGTCGATGTAGTGGATCTCGTCGAGCGGTGCGACACCACCCCACCACTTGTGGGATTCCGGGGCGCGGACCAGGGTCATCTTCTGGCCGACCGAGATTTCGCCCGGCACATAGGGGCCGGTGCCGATCGGGTTGACCGAAGGATCGTCGCCGTCCTTGAAGGACTTGTGGACCACGGCGGCCGGATAGTCGGCGAGGTTCGGGACCACGGCCACGTCCGACAGCGACATCTTCAGCTGCACGGTCATGTCATCGACCTTGACGACAGCGCCTTCGCGCAGCTGCTTGGTCTTCTCGTCGACGAGGCCGAGGAAGCGCGAGGCCATCGCATTGCCTTCGACGGTGCCATCGGTCCAGCGCTTGAAGTTGCCCACCACGTCATCGGCGGTGAAATCGTCGCCGTTGTTCCACTTCACGCCCTTGCGGACATGGAGGGTATATTCGGTGGCGTCGGCATTGGCTTCCCAGCTTTCCAGCAGGCGGCCTTCGAAGGTCCCGTCAGGGTTGTACTGGATCAGATATTCCAGCCAGCCGCGGTAGACGTTGGCAATCTGCGGCCAGTCGGCCAGGCGCGGGTCCTTCTGCGCCTTGGTTTCCATCGACATGCGCAGCACGCCGCCGATCTTGGCATCCTCGGCGCGGGCCGGGGCGCTGAAGCCCATCAGCCCATAGGCTGCAACGGCGGTGACGCCCATCGCGGTGGTCCGGGTCAGGAATTCGCGACGGCTCAGCTTGCCGGCGCGCAGATCTTTCAGGTGCATCCCGGTGGACGGGTGCAAGCCCTTGATCTCGGTCATCTCGTTCATCCTAGTCTCCCTGTCAGGCCATTGCCTTGTTTTCATTTTTCCGAGGCACTGCTTGCGCGCCGGCTTCCCATGCCACGAAGCGGCTGCGCCAAGCGATGCGGCGCAGGGAGGGGAAGTTCAGATCGGCGCGGTGCAGGTGCTCACGCCTTCATTCCGCACCTTTTCCCGCCATCCGTCAACGCTTGGTTTCGACAGTTCCTGTAACGTTTGCGACCTGAAGTCCCGCTCCATGCGAAAGTTGCGACACTTTCCGGCGCGGCGGCACGGGGGCGGGATCGCGGACCGCCCCGCCGGGGCCTTCCGCGCTATTCCGTTAGAACGGAGGATGTTCCGCCGGGGGCCGGTGCGAATCGGCTAAAGGCTGCGCCGGAAGGCGGTGGGCGAGTTTCCGGTGCGGTGCTGGAAGGCGCGGGTGAAATAGGCGGCCGAGGCAAAGCCGAGGCTGGCGCCGATCCGGTTGATCGGCAGCGCGGTCTCGGCCAGGAGCTTGCGCGCCTCGAAGATCCGGCGGTCCTGCAACAGATCGATCGCCGAACGCCCGCAGGTCTGGCGGCAGCAGCGGGTCAGATGGGTCGCGGTGACGCCAAGCTCCGCCGCCATCTCGCCCACCCCGGCGCCCGAGCGGAAGCCCTTCTCCATCACCTCGGTGAAGCGGGCGACGAGCTTGCGCGCGGCATCGGGCTTGGGCGCCTCGGCGCTGGCCTTGGCGGCCTGACGCTCGATCCAGACGCCGAGCAGCCCCAGATGGGCGAGGGCGGCGCGTTCATGGCCCACGGTATCGGCGTCGAGCTCGCGCTGGATGCAGTCGAGCGTGACGTTCAGCTCTTGCTGGGCATGGACCTCGCGGATGCGCAGGTGCAACGGCTCCTTCGGCAGGGAGACGCCGGTGTCGCGCCCGAAAAAGACTGCGGTGCCAAAGACTTGCGGGCCGACCTCAAAGCCGTGCATGACGCCTGCGGGGATGAAGATGCCGTTGTGGGCGGTATAGCCGCGGGTCTGGCCGGCCAGGGTGATCCGGCCCTGACCCTTGGTGAACCACAAGAAGCACGGCTCGGACAGGGCGCGCATCGCCTCGACCCGCCAGCGGCCACCGGCGGCCAGGCGCGGGATGGCCACCAGACGAAAGGGCGAAGGAGGGGAAGCCAGGGTCATTGCGTCTCGCCATCTGATGAGGGCTCACAGATAACGCGGGCTCGTGCCGTCCCCAAGCGAAAAATGCCGGCCCGGGGACAAGAGGCTGCAACCTTGGGCAGAATGCCACAGGTCGCTCAGCCCGGCACCACCTCCTGCCAGTCGGCCATGCGGCTGCGGAACCAGCTGCGCTGGCGCTTGGCATATTGCCGGCTGGCGAGGATGGCTGCGGCGCGCGCCGCCTCCAGCGTCGTCTGGCCCTGCAGATGGGCCACAAGTTCCGGCGCGCCGATCGCCCGGGCCCAGGGGCGGGCGGGCTGCCAATGGGGCAGGGCGGCGCGGGCCTCGTCCAGGGCGCCCTCCTCCAACATCACGGAAAACCGCTGCGCGATGCGGGTATCGAGCCAGGGCACGCTCGGCCGCATCACGATCGCCTCGACCGCGGGCAAGGGCAGAAGCGGTGCCGCCCCCGCCGCCTGCCAGTCGGCAAGGCCGCGCCCGGTGGCGCGCAGCACCTCCCAGGCGCGCTGCACCCGGACCGGGTTGCGCAAATCGGTCCGCGCCGCCGTCGCCGCATCCAGCCCCGCCCGCATCAGATCGACCTGGCCGGACAGCCGCAAGGCATCCGCCTCGGCCCGCACCGCGGCCGGGATCTGCGGCACATCGGCCAGCCCCTCGGTCAGGGCGGCAAAGTACAGCCCGGTGCCGCCGACGATCACCACCGGACGCTCCGCCACGAGGCCCGCGACCTCGCGCAGCCAGATCCCCACCGAATAATCCTGATCGCGCCCGACATGGCCATAAAGCCTGTGCGGCAGCGCCGCCTCCTCCGCCACCGAGGGCCGCGCCGTCAGCACCCGCCAGCAGTCATAGACCTGCAAGGCATCGGCATTGACGATCACCCGCCCGTCGCGCGCCGCAAGCTCCATCGCCAGCGCCGACTTGCCGCTGGCCGTCGGCCCCGCGATCAAGACCGGCCTTTCGCGGGAAATCTCTTTCATTTTGGTCTAAATATCCCGGGGGTCCGGGGGCTGGCCCCCGGCTCCCCCTTTCCACAGGTTGAACCTTCCGGCGTTTTGCCGCATTTTGGCGCCCAAGCCAACCACGGCCAAAAAGCACGCGCGCACGACATAGGAACAGCCATGACCGAAACCGACCACAAGATCACCTATTCCCGCGTCATGCTGAAGATCTCGGGCGAGGCGCTGATGGGCGATCTCGGCTTCGGCCTCCACCCGCCGACCGTGCAGCGCATCGCCCAGGAGGTGAAATCGGTGCATGATCTCGGGGTCGAGATCTGCATGGTGATCGGTGGCGGCAATATCTTCCGCGGCCTGCAGGGCAGCGCGCAGGGGATGGAGCGCACCACCGCCGACTATATGGGCATGCTCGCCACCGTGATGAACGCCCTTGCCATGCAAGCAGCGCTCGAATCGCTCGGCGTCTTCACCCGCGTCATCTCGGCCATCCCGATGGACCAGGTCTGCGAGCCCTATATCCGCCGCCGCGCCGTCCGCCACCTCGAGAAGAAGCGCGTGGTGATCTTTGCCGCAGGCACCGGCAACCCCTATTTCACCACCGACACCGCAGCGACGCTGCGCGCCAACGAGATGGCCTGCGAGGCGATCTTCAAGGGCACCAAGGTCGATGGCGTCTATGACAAGGACCCCAAGAAACACGCGGATGCGAAACGGTATGAGACGGTCAGCTACGACGAGGTGCTGCAAAAGCACCTCGGCGTGATGGACGCCTCGGCCATCGCGCTGGCCCGCGACAACGACCTGCCGATCATCGTCTTCTCGCTGGACGAGCCCGGCGGTTTCAAGGGCATCCTCTCGGGCCAGGGCACCTATACCCGCGTCCACGGCTAGGACGCGCCCGTGGGGGGCGCATCCTTCGCCGGTTGTCCGTGTCGGGCGCCAGAAGTCGGGCGTCAGAACAGGTCGAAATTCGCCGCGGTCAGGTTGCTGACGTTGTTGAGCACGGCGATGGAGATGGCAGCGGCGCCGCCGGTTCCGTCCTTGTCCCAGGACAGAAGATGGGTCGTCGGGTTGAAGATGAAGGTCTCGACTGCCTGGGTCGCTGCCGCCCCGATGACCAGATGCAGGGTCGTCGAGCCGCCCCAGTCCGTGGTGTTCAGGGACAGGACATCGCGGTTCGTGCCCACGCCGGCGTGGAAATCTGTCACCACATCATGGCCGCCGATTTCACTGAAATTGCGCCAGATGAAAATGTCCCTGCCGCCGCCGCCGGTCAGCGTGTCGTCGCCGCCGCGGCCGCGCAGGTCTTCGTCGCGGGTCGAGCCGATGATGCGGTCATTCAGGTTGCTTCCCGAAATACCCTCGATCGAGAAGGCGGATTCGGTATTGCCGAAACCGTCGTCGATGATCTGGCCGCTGGCTTTCGACAGGTTGACCGAGATGCCGTGCTGCGAGCTGTCGCCGAAGGTCCAGCCGAAATTCACATAGTCAAAGCCGCCCTTGCCGTAATAGACGTCCTTGCCCTCGCCACCGGCAAAGTAATCATCCTTGCCCGAGCCGGTGAAACTGTCCCGGTAGATCGTGCCGGCCACGTTGAAGATATTGACCGTGTGATCCAGATTGCCAAAGCCGTCGCGGATCGTCCCGAGGATGTCTGTGCCCGAGGTGCTGGTCTGCAGATTGACCACGATGCCGCGATTGCCGCCAAGCCAGGTGTCCTCGTAATAGACCGCAAAATCGCCGCCCGTGCCGCCGATGATCTTGTCGGCCCCCCGCAGGCCCGCGAAATCCATCGCGGCCGCGCCGCCCTTGAAGACATCCCGTGTGGCCGAGCCGAAGATCTCTTCGAGACCGGTGAAATGGTCGGTATAGCCATAGGGGTCGAGGACCGTGCCTGCCGTCATGTCCACGGTGATGCCGCGCACCATCGGGATGCCCTCGTTCCATTGGGTCTCTTCATAGCTCAGCCGATCCCAGCCATCGCCGCCATTGATCGTGTCGTCGCCGAGACCGCCGTTGACCACGTCATCCCCGGCCCCCATGTTGAAGACATCGTTGCCGGCATCGACCCCCACCATGCCGCGCCGGTCGTTGCCCTCGGTGCCGATATAGGTGTCGTTGCCTGACAACAGCTGCGACCAGGCATTCTTCTGCTGCCCGGTGGAGCCGCCGCCGCCCGGGTCGGTCCAGCCGAACTGATAGGCCGCAAGCAGTGACAGATCGCTGGCAAGGCTGTTGGCCGCGATGCCGCTGACCGACAGCACCAGATGCCCGCCCGCATCCCGGATCGCGAAGTCCGACATGGTCCCGTCGATCGGCGTCGTGCCGTCATAGGCAAAGCCCTTCCCCGTCGCCGTCAGGCTGTATCCGGCAAAGAGCGTTCCGGCATTGAAGGTAAAGGCAAAGGAGGTCGCAGTCTTGGTGCCGATGGTGACCCCGTCCGAAGCGGTCATCAGATCGCCGGGCCAGTGATCGAGATTGGAATAGAGGTCTGTCAGTGTCACGATTGCCATGTTTTCCCCCACGTTGAGTTCGGTTTTTGCTGAATGTGATGATGGTCCTGTTTCTGAAAGGCGAACGGGGCGGAGGATAACAGAGGGCGCCCTAAGCTCCGCACGCAATTCGATGGGATGCCCGGCGGCGCCACCGTTTTAACGCTGGCTTGACGGTAGCAGCGCGGGCTTGCAATCAGGGGGTGTATTTGCCTCTGGCGAGTGATCCAATTTACGGCAATCGGGCGAAAGGCCGGGCCGGTTCGCGCTAAAAATGCCGCGCCTTTGCCGCTCCATACTTTGCGGGCGGTCAGGAAAGGTCCAAATCGGCCGCCAGCAGGCTTGATAAGCGGTTGAGGATCGCAGGCGGGATGGCGGTCTCGGCGCCGGTAAAGGGTCGGATATTTACCGAGATGCCGCGGATGATCGGTAAATTGGCGTCACGTGGCGCGGGGGTGTAAGTCGGGGTGCGGCCGCCTGCCGCGCCCGCGCGTGGGGAGCGCCTCGGCGGGGTCATGGGCTTTCTGCCCCTGTACGCCCCCGCTTGGATGCTGTTATAGAGCCTCAAGACCCCGTCAGCGGGGCAATTGAGATGAGGTTCCCATGGCGCAAGACGATCTTGAGATTGACACCGACGGCCTGCAGCGCCGCATGGACGGGGCGCTCAACGCGCTCAAGAACGAATTTGCCTCGCTGCGCACCGGGCGCGCTTCGGCCAATATGCTCGACCCGATCCAGGTCGATGCCTATGGCCAGATGACGCCGATCAACCAGCTGGGCACGATCAACGTCCCCGAGCCGCGGATGGTGGTGATCAATGTCTGGGACAAGGGCATGATCAACAAGGTGGAAAAGGCGATCCGCGAAAGCGGGCTTGGCATCAACCCGATCTCGGACGGGCCGCTGATCCGCCTGCCGATCCCCGAGTTGAACGAACAGCGCCGGCGCGAGCTGACCAAGGTCGCCGCCCAATATGCCGAAAGTGCGAAGGTCGCGATCCGCAACGTGCGCCGCGACGGCATGGACCAGATCAAGAAGGCCAAGGCCGCCGGCATGGGCGAGGACGATCAGAAGATGTGGTCCGAGGAAGTGCAGGAGATGACCGACAAGGCGATCCTTCAGGTCGACCGCTCGCTGGAGTCCAAGCAGCTCGAGATCATGCAGGTCTAGCCCTTTGACGGCAGACCATACAGCGAAGGTGGGGAGGCATCCGGTGGGCGCAGGCGACAAAGGCAAGGCAGCAGAGCCGCGCGCATCCCGGAGCGGGTCGGGCGGCGCCCCGGCCCAGGTTGCCGAACATGTCGCCATCATCATGGATGGCAATGGCCGCTGGGCGACCCAGAAGGGCTGGCCCCGGCTCGTCGGCCACAGGAAGGGCGCCGAGCGGGTCAAGGAAATCGTCCGCTGCGCCCCCGACCTTGGCATCAAGTGGCTGACCATCTACGCCTTTTCGACCGAGAACTGGAAACG
Source organism: Rhodobacter sp. P1_C2 (assembly GCF_056406375.1). Taxonomy (NCBI): domain Bacteria; kingdom Pseudomonadati; phylum Pseudomonadota; class Alphaproteobacteria; order Rhodobacterales; genus Rhodobacter; species Rhodobacter sp. P1_C2. The sequence goes on along the minus strand of NZ_JBFUAG010000002.1, from coordinate 213,142 downwards.
CTCGACCGAGGAAGTCCTTGGCCTCATGTCGATCTTCGCCAGGTATATCGAGCGTGAAGCCGACCGGCTGGCCGCCGAAAGCGTCCGGATGCGCTTCATCGGCGACCGCTCGCGGCTGGACCCGCGGCTGCAGCGCCTGATGGCCGGGATCGAGGCGCGCACCGCGCCCTATTCGCGCCTGAACCTGACCGTGGCCATCAACTACGGCGGCAGGGACGAGCTGACCCGCGCCATCCGCGCCATCACCGTCGATGTGGCCGAGGGGCGCCTTTCGCCAGATGCGGTGACGGATCAACTGATCTCGCAGCGGCTCGACACCGCCGATCTGCCCGATCCCGATCTTGTCATCCGCACGAGCGGCGAGACGCGGACCTCGAACTTCCTGCCCTGGCAGGCGGCCTATGCCGAATATGAATTCACCCGGACACTCTGGCCCGATTTCACCCCGGCGGAGCTGGCGCAGATCGTGGCAAGGTTCGGCGACCGCGACCGGCGCTTCGGCGGGGTGGTGCGGGCATGAGGCGCGACGGGCCGTCAGAGGCGTCGCGCGCCGGACATGGCAGCGGAAGGGGCGGTCGCTGGGGCGATCTGGGGGTCAGGGTGGTGTCGGGGCTGATCCTGGCCGGGCTTGGCGCGCTGTCGGTCCTCGTCGGTGGCAGCTTTTTCCTCGGCATGACCGTCCTCATCTTCGCGGTGATGGGCTGGGAACTGGCGGCGCTGACCGATCATCCCAAGGGGCAGGAGGGCGGCCATCCGGTGCAGCGACTGGTCATCGGCTGCCTCGCCGGGCTTGGCCTTGCGCTGGCGCAATGGGGCGGGATCTTCTGTGCGGGGCTGTTGCTGGCCCCCTTGGCGCTGGTCCTGACCGAGCGCCGCGACAAGGCGCTGCTCGCCGTCTATGCGCTGGTGATGCTGCTGGCCGCCACCGTCTTCGTGGCGCTGGATCTGCGCGGCGGGATCATCGTGGTCTGGCTGGTCTGCGTCGTGGTCGCCTCGGATGTCTTTGGCTATTTCGCCGGCCGGCTGATCGGTGGGCCGAAGTTCTGGCCGGCGATCAGCCCGAAGAAGACCTGGGCCGGCACCATCGCGGGCTGGATCGGCGCGGCCTGCCTTGGCGCGGGCTTTGCGCTGTGGACCGGCGGCGGCTGGTCGCTGGTGCTGATCTCGCCCCTCGTGGCCTTTGCCGGCCAGATGGGCGACATCGTCGAAAGCCTGATCAAGCGCCGGGCCGGGGTCAAGGATGCCTCCAACCTGATCCCGGGGCATGGTGGCGTTCTGGACCGCTTCGACGCGCTGATCGGCGCGATGCTGGCGGTGGGCTTCCTTGAATTCTTCGTGCGCCTGCCGCTGGGGCTGGCGGGGTGAGCGCTTCCGTGACCAGACGGCGGATTTCCATTCTCGGGGCCACGGGCTCGATCGGCCAAAGCACCTATGACCTCTTGGCCCGGACCGAGGCCGCGCCTTTCGAGGTCGTGGCCCTGACCGGCGGGCGCAATGTGGCGCGGCTGGCCGAGATGGCCCGCGCCCTGCAGGCCGAGGTGGCGGTGGTGGCCGAAGAGGCGCTGCTGGGCGATCTGCGCGCGGCGCTGGCGGGCAGCGGCATCGAAGCCGCCGCCGGGGCCGGGGCGATTGCCGAGGCGGCGGCGCGGCCCGCCGATTGGGTCATGTCGGCCATCGTGGGGGCGGCGGGCCTCGCACCGGGCCTTGCGGCGCTGCAGACCGGCGCCACGCTGGCGCTGGCCAACAAGGAAAGCCTCGTGACGGCGGGGCCCCTGATGCTTGCCACCGCGGCCGCGCATGGCGCGCGCATCCTGCCGGTCGACAGCGAACATTCGGCGGTCTTCCAGGCGCTGGCGGGCGAGGACATGGCCACGGTGGAGCGGATCATCCTGACCGCCTCGGGCGGCGCCTTGCGCGACTGGCCGCTGGAGCGGCTGGCGGCGGCGCGGTTGCAGGATACCCTTGCGCATCCGAATTGGGTCATGGGGCAAAGGATCACGATCGACAGCGCCTCGATGTTCAACAAGGCCTTGGAAGTCATTGAGGCGCGGGAGTTTTTCGGCGTTCGCCCCGATCAGATCGAGGTGGTGATCCACCCTGAATCGATCATCCATTCCGCGGTGGGCTATTGCGACGGCGCGGTGATGGCGCATCTGGGCGCGCCCGACATGCGCCATGCCATCGGCTATGCGCTGAACTGGCCGCAGCGCAGCCCGCTGCCGGTGGCGCGGCTGGATTTCGCGGCTCTTGGCCGGTTGACCTTCCGCGCGCCCGACCTTGCCCGCTATCCCGCACTGCGGCTGGCGCAGGAGGTGATGGCCGCGGGCGGGCTCGCCGGCTGCGTCTTCAACGCGGCCAAGGAAGTGGCGCTGGATCAGTTCATCGCCGGGCAGATCGGCTTTCTGGACATGTCGCACCTTGTCGAAGCCACGCTTACGCGGGTTTCAGCCGAAAGTGGCATGACAAAGCCTGCGACGCGCCTTGACGAAGTGCTGGCAATGGACCAACTCGCAAGACGTGCTGCGCGCGACCTCGCGCCCCGGCACGCAAGGACATAGGGCAGGGGCCATCTTGAATCTCGCGGAACTCGCATCGAATCTCGGGGGCACGGCCTGGACGCTGGTGTCCTTCCTGATCGCCATCGCCATCATCGTCACGGTGCATGAATATGGCCATTACATCATCGGCCGCCTGACCGGCATCAAGGCCGAGATCTTCTCGCTGGGCTTTGGCAAGGTTCTGTGGTCTCGCACCGACCGGCACGGCACGCGCTGGCAGTTGGCCGCATTGCCCCTGGGCGGGTTCGTCAAGTTCCTTGGCGACAGCGACAGCGCCTCGCGCCCCGATCAGGGGCTGATGGAAGGCCTGACCCCGGAGGAGAAGCGCCACACGATGCATGGCGCGCCGCTCTGGGCGCGGTCGGCCACCGTGGTGGCGGGGCCGATGGCCAATTTCATCCTCGCCTTCGTGATCTTTGCCGGGGTGATCCTGTGGCGCGGCGTGGCGGTGGACCAGCCGATGATCGGCGCGCTCAAGACCGTGCCCTTCGACGGGGCGAGCCTGCAGACCGGCGATCTGATCACCGCGATGAACGGCCAGCAAACGCCGGATCTGGGCACCTTCTTCACGGTGGCCGACACGCTGACCGATGCCAAGACGGTGACCTATCAGGTGGTCCGCGCCGGGCAGAACCTGACGCTGGAAGGTCCGAACCCCTTGCCGCCCATCGCCGAAAGCGTGCTGCCGCAGGGGGCGGCGCTCGATGCCGGCATCCAGCCGGGCGATGTGATCCTCAAGGCCGCGGGGCAGGAGGTCGCAAGCTTCAGCCAGCTGCCCAAGATCGTCGAGGCGACCGCGGGCCAGCCCATCGCCCTGACTCTGTGGCGCGCGGGCAAGACCTTCGACGTCTCTCTCTCGCCGCGCCGCCGCGACCTGCCGGCGCCCGATGGCGGATTCGAGACGCGCTGGATGATCGGCGTCTCGGGCGGGGTGCTGTTCGACCCGGTGACGCGCCAGCCTGGCCTCGGCGAGGCGGCCTCGATCGCCTGGACGCAAGGCTGGTACATGGCCAAGACCACGCTGTCGGGCCTTGGCGCCATCGTCGCGGGCAAGATCAGCAGCTGCAACGTCTCGAGCCCCATCGGCATGGCCAAGGTGGTGGGGGCTGCGGCGCGGTCGGGGCTGGAAAGTTTCCTTGAGACGCTGGCGCTGGTCAGCCTGTCGATCGGGCTTCTGAACCTCTTCCCGATTCCCGTGCTGGACGGCGGCCATCTGGTCTTTCACATCTACGAGGCCGCCACCGGCCATCCGCCCAGCGAAAGGGTGTTGCAGGTGCTGATGACCCTCGGTCTGGGGCTTCTGGCGGCGGTGATGGTCTTTGCCGTCTCCAACGATCTGTTCCGCTGCGGGTGACTTCGGCTTGCGCCGCCGCGCCGCCGGACTTATCCACAGGAAACGGGCGAAAGCCGCCGAGCCTCGCTTCCCATCGAAGAGGGCGCTTTTGACAAGGGCCGGACAAGAAGCTAGTCAGGTTCTATTGGCGAAATGGATTTGGCCTGCCAGGGCCGGTGATTGACGTGGGGCGCGAGACGTGAGCAAAAAAAGCATGGGCAAGGGCGCTGGACTGTCGCGCAGGGGGATGCGTCTGGGGGCAGGGGGGCTGGTGCTGGCCGCCGGTGTCTCGCTGACGGGCGCCGGTCTTTTCGGCCCGCAGAACCTGTTCGCCCAGACCGCCGATGGCAGCGCGCCCGAAGCCTTCTCGCTTGGAATCACCGAAGCGCCGCCGGAAAAGCGGGTGGCGCCGGTGCCGCAGGGCTTTGTCGTCAACGCCGTCACGGTGCAGGGCAATGCCCATGTCGATACCGCCACGGTGATCGCCTATCTTGCGCTGTCCAAGGGCCAGCGCGCCACGGCCGCGGATCTGAACGACGCTTACCAGCGGCTGTTCGGGTCGGGCCTCTTCGCCCGGGTCGAGATGGTGCCCAAGGGCTCCACCCTGCTGGTCAAGGTCGTCGAGAATCCGACGATCGGCGTGGTGGATTTCCAGGGCAATGCCCGGATCAAGGATGAAACCCTGACCGGGGCGATCAAATCCAAGTCGCATGGCGTCTATTCGCCCGCCCAGGCCGAGGCCGATGCGGCGATGATCACCGACATCTACCGCATCCAGGGCCGGATGGCGGCGACGATCACCCCGCGCATCATCCGCCGCGCCGACAATTCCGTCGATCTGGTCTTCGAGATCGCCGAGGGCAAGGTGGCCGAGATCGCCCGCCTCAGCTTTGTCGGCAACAAGGCCTTTTCGGATTACCGCCTGCGCCAGGTTCTGGAAAGCAAGCAGGCCGGCATCCTGCACCTTCTGATCCAGAAGGACACCTACAACTCCGACCGGCTGGAGGTCGACAAGAAGCTGCTGTCAGACTTCTACCTGTCGCGCGGCTTCCTTGACTTCAAGATCCTCGACGCCGGGGCCACCTATGCGCGCGACCGCAATGCCACCTTCCTGACCTTCACCATCTCGGAAGGCCAGAGCTTCAAGATCGGCAATGTCACGACCGTCTCGGAAGTGCCCGGCATCGACCCGGCCGATTTCGACAAGCAGCGCCGCCTGCGCCCCGGGGTGACCTACAGCCCGACGATCATTCAAAGCAATGTCGACATCATGGAATCGCTGGCGCTGAAGAAGGGCCTGAATTTCGTGACGGTCGAGCCGCGGATGAAGCGCAACGACCGCGACGGCACGGTCGATGTGACCTTCGCCATCGTCAAGGGCCAGCGCGAATTCGTCGAGCGGATCGACATCGAGGGCAATACCACGACGCTCGACTCGGTGGTCCGCCGCCAGTTCCGCACCGTCGAGGGCGACCCGATGAACCCGCACGAGATTGCCCAGGCGGCCGAGCGCATCCGCGCGCTTGGCTTCTTCTCGGATGTCTCGGTCACCCAGGAACCGGGCAGCGCGCCGGATGAGGGCGTGGTCAAGGTTGCCGTCACCGAACAGCCGACCGGCTCGATCACCCTCGGCGCGAGCTATGGCGTGCAGGCCGGTTTCGGCATCGCGGTCGGCTTCTCGGAATCGAACTTCCTCGGCCGTGGCCAGGGGCTGACGGTCAATGTGCAGACCGGCGTCGACAATGTGGACAGTCAGATTTCGTTCAGCGAACCGGCCTTCCTGGGCCGTGACCTGCTGTTCTCGACCACGGCGATCTATGCCACGACCGATCACCAGAACAACGCCTTCTACGACACCAAGACGATGAGCCTCTCGCCCAGCCTGACCTTCCCCTTGGGAGAGATCGGCAAGCTGCAGCTGAGCTATGCGCTGGGTCGCAAGATCCTGTCGAATGTCGATGGTCCGGTGGTGGACGATCCGACCACGACCGAGGATGAAACCTCGAACGGCTCTTCCGCCATCCTGCAGCGCGAGCAGGGCGGCGAGACCTTCTCCTCGGTGGGCTATACCTATACCTGGGACGACCGCAATTCCCCGCTGCACCCGAACAACGGCACGCTGCTGCAGTTCGGCCAGGATTTCGCGGGCATCGGCGGGACGGCGAAATATGTCAACACCTCGATCCGGGCGGTGAAGGAAACCAAGATCGCCCATGACGCGGTGACGCTGCGGGCCTCCTTCGAGGGCGGGGCGCTGACCGCTTTCGGCGGCTATACCACCCGGGTGACCGACCGCTTCTTCGGGGCCGACAAGATCCGCGGTTTCGAGGCGAACGGCCTTGGGCCGCGCGACCTGACCGCCACGAACCAGGACGCTCTGGGCGGCAATTTCTACGCCGTGGCGCACCTCGAAAGCGAATTCCCGCTGGGTCTGCCGGATGAATACAACATGTCGGGCGGCTCTTTCCTCGACGTTGGGTCGGTCTGGGGTCTGAAGGACCGGGCGGGCACCGCGGGTCCGGTGGACGATTCGGCGCATCTGCGCGCCGTCCTCGGCCTGTCGCTGTTCTGGAAGACGCCGATCGGTCCGCTGCGCTTCGACTTCACCCATGCGCTGAAGAAGGAAAGCTACGACAAGGAGCAGACCTTCAACTTCAACATCTCGACCAAGTTCTGATGCAGGGCGGCCCCGGCCAGCGGCTTGTGCCGCCCGGCGCCGCCGTCCTTGCGGCGTCGCGCCGGCTGGTTCTGGCCCTTTTGTGCAGCGCCGCTCTGGCGGGGGCGGCGCTTGTCGGCGCGGGCGCGCCCGCCGCGGCGCAGTCGCTTGGCACCACGCCGCAGATCCTGACGCTGGATCAGGACCGGCTTTATACGGATTCGCTCTTCGGCAAGGCGATGGAGGCGCGGGCCCTGGCCGCGAGCCGGGTTCTGGCCGCCGAGAACCGCCAGATCGAGGCGGATCTCGCCGCCGAAGAGGCCGATCTGACCAAGAAGCGCGCCACCATGCCGGCGGCAAGCTTCCAGACCCTCGCCGATGCCTTTGATGCCAAGGTCGAAAAGCTGCGTGCCGACCAGGCCGCCAAGGCCGATGCCCTGAAGGCTGAGCGCGATGCCGGCCGCAAGACCTTCTTCCAGGCCGCCGTGCCGGTGCTGGGCGACCTCATGCACGACATCGGCGCGCTGGCGATCCTGAACCATGACGCGGTGGTCCTGTCCTTCGATTCGATCGACGTGACCGACCGCGCGATCAAGGCGCTGGACGAGAAGCTGGGCGATGGCAGCAACGTGCCGCAAGGGCCGCGCCTGCCCGGGCCGGTGCAGCCCGCGCCCACCCAACCCGCGCCCACCCAGCCTGCACCAACCCAGCCCGCGCCCGACCAGCCTGCGCCTGATCAACCCGCACCCACCCCCACTGCACCGCAGGATGCCGTGCCCCCCGCGCCCTGACCTGACCCCAAGCCGGGCCAGCGCGGCCGGCTTCTCGCACGGACCCTGCCGCCCTGCTTGTCCCCGTGCGCCCAAGTTGCTAGTCAGGGTCAAAGCCGCCCATCAGAGGGGTGCTAAAGGGGGACGACATGACCGACATCACCACACCTGTGCAGGACGCCGATCTTGCCCTGATCAAGCGGATCATCCCGCACCGTTACCCCTTTCTGCTGATCGACAAGGTGCGCGACATCGTCATCAACGAAAGCTGCGTCGGGGTGAAATGCGTCACCAACACCGAGCCGCATTTCCAGGGCCATTTCCCCGACATGCCGATCATGCCGGGCGTCATGATCATCGAGGCCATGGCGCAGACCTCGGGCGTGCTGGTCGGCCTGTCGATGGACCTCGTCGACAAGAACGCCAAGGTCTTCTTCATGGGCGTTGATGGCGTGAAGTTCCGCCGCAAGGTCATCCCCGGCGATGTGCTTGAACTCCATGTCCGCGCCATCCGGGGCGGCGGCAAGGTCTGGAAGTTCGAAGGCCGGGCAACCGTGGACGGCGAGCTGGCCACCGAGGCCACCTTCACCGCCATGTTCGACCTGCCCAAGGCCTGAGCGCATGAGCGCGCCCCTCATCCATCCCTCCTCGATCGTCGACCCCGCCGCCCAGCTGGGCGAGGGCGTCCGCATCGGCCCCTTCTGCATCGTCGGCCCCGAGGTCACCCTCGGCGACCGGGTCGAGATCAAGTCCCATGCCGTGGTGACCGGCTGGACCTCGGTCGGGGCCGATACGGTGATCTTCCCGCATGCCACCGTGGGCGAGGTGCCGCAGGACCTGAAGTTCAAGGGCGAGCGGACAAGGCTGATCGTGGGCGCGCGCTGCCGGATCCGCGAGAGTGTCACCCTCAACACCGGGACCGCGGGTGGTGGCGGTGTGACGACCGTGGGCGACGACTGCCTCCTGATGACCGGCGTCCACATCGGCCATGACGCCCATCTGGGCAACCGGATCGTGCTGGCCAATTGCGTCGCCATCGCCGGCCATTGCCAGATCGGCGATGACGTGATCGTCGGCGGCCTCTCCGGCATCCACCAATGGGTCCGCATCGGCCATGGCGCCATCATCGGCGCGGTGACCATGGTGACCAATGACGTGATCCCCTATGGCCTCGTCCAGGGCCCGCGCGGCGAGCTTGACGGGCTGAACCTCGTCGGCCTCAAGCGCCGCGGCATGGACCGGGCCGAGATCACCGCCCTGCGCCACGCTTACGAGGAGCTCGCCCGCGGCACCGGCACCTTCCACGAACGGGCCGAGCGTCTGGCCGCGACCAGCCCCGCCGCCGCGGTGCGCGAGATGGTGGGGTTCATCCTCGCCGCCTCGGACCGTTCCTTCCTGACGCCGAAATGACCCGGCTCGCCCTCATCGCCGGGACGGGCGATCTGCCCGCCATTCTGGTCGCTTCGCAAGAGGCTGCCGGGCGGCGGCCCTATGTCTGCGTGCTCGACGGCTATGTGCCGCAGGGCGTGGCGGTGGACCTGACCTTCCGGCTGGAGCGTCTGGTGCCCTTCCTGCGCCACCTCGGCGACGAGGGGATCACCCATGTCGCCTTCGCCGGTGGCGTCAGCCGCCCGCGCCTCGACCCCGCGCTCTTTGACCCTGCCACCGCGCAACTGGTGCCGCAGCTGATGGCGGCCTTTGCCGGCGGCGATGATGCGACGCTGCGCGCCATCCTTGGCCTCTTCGAGGAGGAGGGCTTCGCCGTCGTCGGTGTCGAGGCCCTGGCGCCCGAGCTTCTGCCCGCGGCCGGGGTTCTGGCCGGCGAGGTCTCGCCCCAGGCCGAGGCCGATGCGACCCGCGCGGCGGAGATCGTCGCGGCGCTGGGTGCCGTCGATGTCGGGCAAGGCGCCGTGGTGGCCGGTGGCCTCTGCCTCGCAGTGGAGGCCTTGCCCGGCACCGATGTGATGCTGGCCCAGATCGCCGCCCTGCCGGAGGCTTTGCGCCCCAAGCGGCGCGGCGTCTTCTACAAGGCCGCCAAGCCCGGTCAGGACCGCCGCGTCGATCTGCCGACCCTCGGCCCTGCGACCCTGCGCGCCGTGGCTGCGGCGGGGCTGTCCGGCCTCGCCTTTCAGGCCGGCTCGGTGATCTGTCTCGATCTGCCGCAGATGCGGGCGATTGCCGCGGAAACGGGCCTTTTCCTGTGGGCGCGCTGAGCCTCTTCCTCATCGCGGGCGAGCCTTCGGGCGACAGGCTGGGGGCTGCCCTGATGGCGGGCTTGAAGGCCCTGGTGCCGGAGGTCAGCTTCCACGGCATCGGCGGCCCCCTGATGCAGGCGCAAGGCCTGACCTCGCTCTTCCCGATGGAGGAGCTTTCGGTCATGGGCATCGCCGAGGTGCTGCCGAAATACCGCCAGCTCAAGCGCCGGATCCGCGAGGCTGCCGCCGCCGCCCTGGCGCTGGCGCCCGCCGCGCTGATCACCATCGACAGCCCGGATTTCTGCCTGCGGGTGGCCGGGCTGGTCAAGGCGGCGCGGCCCGAGCTGCGCACCATCCATTACGTCGCGCCCTCGGTCTGGGCCTGGCGCCCGGGGCGGGCGGCCAAGATGGCGCGGGTGATCGACCATGTCCTGGCGCTGCTGCCCTTCGAGCCGCCATTTATGACCGCGGCGGGGATGAGCTGCGATTTCGTCGGCCACCCGGTGGTGGCCGAGCCCCTCGCCACACCGGAGGAGCGCGCCCTCCTTGCGGACAGCCCGCGCCCCCTGATCCTTTGCCTCCCCGGCTCGCGCCGGTCAGAGATCACCCGCCTCGCCCCCACCTTCGGCCAAAGCCTCGCCCGCCTGCAGACGCGGCATCCCGGCCTCAGCGTCGCTCTGCCGACGCTGGCACATCTGGAACCCATGGTCCGCGACCTCACGAAAGACTGGCCGGTCCAGCCGCGCCTGATCCTCGATCCGGCCGAAAAGCGCGCCGCCTTTGCCGAGGCCGATCTGGCGCTGGCCGCCTCGGGCACCGTCTCGCTGGAGCTTGCCGCCAATGCGACGCCGATGGTGATCGCCTATGACATGCACCCGCTCAGCTGGTGGCTGATGAAACGCGCCGCCCTGATCGACACGGTGACGCTGGTCAACCTCGTCTCGGAAACCCGCCACATTCCCGAATTCCTCGGCCCCGCCTGCCGCCCCCCGGCGATCGCCGCCGCGATGGAACAGGTCCTGGCCGACAGCGCCGCCCAGAAGACCGCGATGGAAACCACGATGCTCCGCCTCGGCCGCGGCGCCGAAAACCCCGGCCTGCGCGCCGCCCGCTCGGTCCTGGCCCACCTCAAGCCCTGAACCCTCGCTTCCTTTTCATTGGTCCATAAATATCCCACGGGGGGTGCGGGGGGTGTGAAACCCCCCGCTTCCAACGGCCGGCCACAAGCGCAAGCCTCTCAGCCCCGCCGCCCCCCGATCAACTGCGCTGCCCCGATCTCGGCCAGGAACTCCCGGCTCGCCTCGGTGCCGAAATGCGGCGCCTGGGCGAGGCCGGGGAAGCGGGCCTTCACATCCGCCGCGATCTCGGGTGGCAGGCGGTTGACGGTGGCATCATTGACCATCAGGCTTTCGGAAGGCACGCCCTCGGCATAGATGATCTCGTGGCGGTCGAAGACCAGGCTGAAGTAATCGACGAAGCCGCCCTCGCGCAGATAGACCGCCTCGCCGTCGACCATGTCGCGGGCCTGGACCAGAAGTTCCGACGTGGCCAGCCCCGGCAGGCGGTTGCGCTGATAGAGAAAGACCCGGTGATGCTGGCTGATGATCAGATCGCCGGCATTGCCGATGGTGCCGGCGGTGATCACCACCGGGGCAAAGCTTCCCACGGCGCGCAGGCGGGCATGGCCGATCCAGCGCACGGTCTGGCGGCCATGGTCGCGGGTCAGCACCTCGATGCCCGGCACCAGCGCCTCGATCGGGCGCTGGCTGCCATCGGTCAGGGTGATCATCGTGCCGCGTGCGAAGGACAGGCACATCAGGTCGGCCAGGTGCATCCCCTCGGGGGCGGGCTCGACCGAGAGGAGCGTGTAATCGACCCCGGCGCCCAGGGGCGACAGCGGCAGGGCAAGGCCGGTGCCATCCTCGAGCCGCAGGAAGAGCAGATCGACCCGGTCGCCATCCGGCGCCATCATCGCATAGCGCGCCTCGAGCCGGATCAGCGCGCCCGGGGCGCCGATCTCGGACCCGGCGGCCACGGCCTGGGTCCTTGCATCGGGCTGGCGCAGCGCCAGCCGCAAGGGCCGTGCCGCCGCTGTCAGCCGGTAGATGTCGCCGGCGCAGATTTCTTCGGGGCCCGACAGCGCATCGCCCTGGTTGGCGCCCTGGACGGCATAGATCTCTTCGGCGGCAAAGACCTGGGCGGCATGGCCGGGCGCGTCCGGACCGGTGCCGGAAGGGGGAGGGGCTGAGGCTTGGGGTGACATGGCGGCTCCTCATACCGGACAGTCCCGCGGGCGGGAGATTTACGGGCTAGCAATCGCCGCACGAAACGTCAACAAAGGGTCAGGTTTGCGGCAGGGCCGCGGCATTTGCGAAACGATGGAGGCAAGGATGGATCTGGGGATCAAGGGCAAGCGGGCGCTGGTGACGGCGGCGTCCAAGGGGCTTGGCCGCGGCTGTGCCGAGGCCTTGGCCGAGGCGGGGGTCGATCTGGTGATCAATGCGCGCGGGGCCGAGGCGCTGGAGGCCACCGCTGCCGCGCTGCGCAGCCGTGGCGTGAAGGTCGCGACCGTGGTGGCGGATGTGACCTCCGAAGCGGGGCTGGCCGCGGTTCTGGCGGCGGTCGGGCCCGCGGGCGTCGATATCCTCGTGACCAACGCCGGCGGCCCGCCGCCCGGGTCCTGGGAGACCTGGAGCCGCGCCGATTACCTCAAGGCGATCGAGGCGAACATGCTGACGCCGATCTCGCTCATGACCGCGCTGATGCCGGGGATGATGGCCAAGGGCTGGGGCCGCGTGGTCAATATCACCAGCCAGTCGGTCAAGGCGCCGATCGCCTCCCTCGGCCTGTCGAACGCGGCGCGCACCGGGTTGACCGGTTTCGTCGCTGGCACCGCCCGGCAGGTGGCGCCGAAGGGGGTGACGATCAACAACCTCCTGCCCGGCATCCATGACACCGACCGCGCCACGGCGCTGGATGGCGGTGTGGTCAAGGCTGAGGGCATCTCGATGGAAGAGGCCCGCGCCGCGCGGATGGCCACGATCCCGGCCCGCCGTTATGGCACCCCGGCCGAGTTCGGCGCGGCCTGCGCGTTCCTGTGCAGCCAGCACGCGGGCTTCATCGTCGGGCAGAACATCCTGCTGGATGGCGGGGCGATGAATTCGACGCTGTGACGCTGCCTCCTGTCTGAAGGAGCGCCTGCGGCGCAGGTCTGGTCCTCGCCTCTGGCCTGCGGCCAACCGGCTCAGGCGAAGGGCCTCCGGCGGGAGTATTTGGGCAAAGAGCAAATCGGGGCCGCAGGGGGTGATCCCCTCTGCGGCCCTTTGCTTCAGGTGATGGGCGAGATGCGGCGCAGGGCGTCGATCCTGGCCTGGGCGGCGCCGGAATCGATCGAGGCGCGGGCAAGCTCAGTGCCGTCCTTGAGGGTCTCGACCTTGCCCGCAACGAGAAGCGCCGCAGCGGAGTTCAGCAGCACGGCGTCGCGGTAGGCGCCCTTTTGCCCTTGCAGAAGGGCGCGGAAGGCGGCGGCATTCTCGGACGGGGCGCCGCCGAGGATCGCCTCGAACGGATGGACGGGCAGGCCGGCATCCTCGGGGTGGAGGGTGAATTCCCGGATCTCGCCCTTGTCGAGGGCGGCCACATCGGTGGTGCCGGCGATCGAGATCTCATCCGTGCCATCGCTGCCATGGACGAGCCAGGCGGCATCCGAGCCGAGGGCGCGCAGGGTTTCGGCCATGGGGCGGATCAGCTGGGTCGAGAAGGTGCCGGTCAGCTGGCGCCGCACCCCGGCGGGATTGGTCAAAGGTCCGAGGATGTTGAAGATGGTCCTTGTCCCGAGTTCGGCGCGCACCGGGCCGACATGCCGCATCGCGGGATGGTGCATCGGCGCCATCATGAAGCCGATCCCGGCCTCGGCCAGGCAGCGTTCGACCACTTCGGGGCCGACCATGACGTTGAGGCCCATCTCGGTCAGGGCATCGGCGGCGCCGGATTTGGAGGAGAGGTTGCGGTTGCCATGCTTGGCCACCGGCACCCCGGCGCCGGCCACGACGAAGGCCGTGGCGGTGGAGATGTTGAGCGTGCCCTTGCCGTCGCCGCCGGTGCCGACGATGTCGATGGAACCGGCGGGTGCGCGCACCACATGGCATTTCGAGCGCATCACGAAGGCGGCGGCGGCAAATTCATCCACCGTCTCGCCCCTTGTGCGCAGCGCCATCAGGAAGCCGCCCATCTGGGCCGGGGTCGCCGCCCCTTCGAAGAGGGCGCCGAAGGCCACCTCGGCCTCGGCCCTGGTCAGGGGGCGGGTGGCGGCCAGGCCGATCAGGGGCTTGAGCGCGTCACTCATGCCGTCACCGAGACCTTCGCCCGCTCCAGGAAGTTCTGCAACAGCTTGTGGCCATGTTCGGAGGCGATGCTTTCGGGATGGAACTGCACGCCCTCGATCGGTTTGGTTCTGTGGCGCAGGCCCATGATCGTGCCGTCTTCGAGCCAGGCTGTGACCTCCAGGCTGTCGGGCAGGCTCGCGCGGTCGACCACCAGCGAATGGTAGCGGGTGGCGAGGAAGGGCGAGGGCAGGCCGGCGAAGATGCCCTGGCCCTCGTGGATCATCCGGCCCATCTTGCCATGCACGATCTCGTGGCAGCGCACCACCTTGCCGCCGAAGGCCTGGCCGATGGTCTGATGGCCAAGGCAGACGCCCAGAAGCGGCGTCCCGGTCTCGGCCGCGGCGAGGGTCAGCGGCAGGCAGATGCCGGCCTGATCGGGGTCGCAGGGCCCGGGGGAGAGCACGATCGCCTCTGGCCGCAGCGCCATGGCGCCCTGCACATCCAGCGCGTCGTTGCGCAGGACTTTGACATCCGCCCCCAACTCGCCCAGATAATGGACGAGGTTATAGGTGAAGCTGTCGTAGTTATCGATCAGAAGCAGCATCCGGCGCGCCTTTGCCATTGGGGGGTGAACCCTGCGTGAGACAGTTGTATACAGGTACAGGATGGTCCGGGGGCGTCAAGGGATACCGGTAAACGGAACCGACGCTTCGCGGCTTAGAGGCCGAGGCAGGCAGGGAGCATAGAGTGGCGCGGAGTTATGCGAGCGGTCTCGTTTGGGGCATTGTTGCGGTTGGCGCGGGTTTCGTCGTGATCTCGCAGCTGGCGCCGCCGCCGCAGGGGGCGCATGCGCCGAAAGAGGTTGCGGCCGCGGGCGGGGCAGAGGGCGCCTCCGGTACCCCCGAGTCCCAGCCCGATTCCGCACCGCCCCCCGCGACCAGCCCGGAAGCTGCGCCTGAAGCCGCGATGCCGCAGACCCCGGCCGCAGGGACTTCCGCAGGGGAGACGGCGGTCCCGGAGCCGGCAGCGCCGGACGCGGCCCAGACGGCACCTCTACCCTCGGAGCCTCAAGCCGGTGCCGCGGCCCCGCCCGTCTCGCAGTCTGACGCCCAGCCCACTGCGCAACCCGACCCGGCGGCATCGCAACCTGCGCCGCAACCGCAGGCCGAGGCGCCCGCGCCTGTGGCGAACGGAGCTGACTCTGGCGCTGCGGCGCTGCCGGCGGCATCCGACACCGTGCCCTCGGCCAATTCCGATGCGGGGGCGATGGCGGCCCTGCCGCCCCTGCCCGAAACCCCGGCGGCGGTTGAGGCGCCTCCGGCGCTCTCGGCGCTCGACGACGCGTTGACGGCGCCCGGGCCGGATCAGAAACCTGCCAGCCCGCCGCAGCCGGTGCCGGAGCCTCCGGGGGCCAAGGATGCGCTGTTGCAGCCCTCGCAGGGGGCCGGGCTGACCGAACCCTCGCGCCTGCCGCAGATCGCGCCTCCGCTGACGCCGAGTGAAGAGGCAATGCTGGCCCCCGAACCTGCGCTCGTACCTGCGCTCGTGCCGACGCCCCAGCCTGCGCCCGAGACCGCCGGCCTGCCCGCGCCCGCCGAGACTCCGGCGCCGGTGGCGGAGCCAGCGCCCAGCGACGCGGCCCCCGCGGCGCCCGGGCCGGTGGCGCCCCGCGTCTTCACGCCGGATCAGCCGCAGATGCCGGGCGTGCCGGCGGGCTCTGGCCTTGCAAAGCAGGAACCGGCGCCCAGCCTGTTGAAGCCGGTGCAACCGATCGGCTCGGTGCCGGGGGTGGCCACCAACACGCTGCCGCATGTCGGCGATGCGCCAAAGAGCGAGAGCGATGTGGCGGCGCAAGGGGGCGAGGATCAGCCCTTGCGCAAATATGCCCGCCGTTTCGACGGGGCGCAGGGCAAGCCGCTGTTTGCCATCCTGCTGCAGGATATCGGCGCTGCCGGGATGGACCGGGCGGAGCTCGCCAAGCTGCCCTTCCCGGTGACTTTCGTCGTGGACCCGCTGGCACAGGACGCGAGGGAAGCCGAAGACATCTACCGCGCGGCAGGGCAAGAGGTGCTGATGCTGGCCAATGGCATCCCGACCGGGGCCACGGCGAGCGATGTGGAACAGACCTTCCAGACCCTGCAGGATATCCTGCCCGAGACGGTCGGCGTGATCGACGAAGCGACGCTGGGCTTTCAGGACAACCGGGCCCTGTCAGGGCTGGTGCTGCCGGTGATCGCGGATCAGGGCCGGGGCCTCGTGACCTATGACCGCGGGCTGAATGCCGCCGACCAGATCGCGCGCCGCGATGGATTGCCGGCGGCGGTGATCTTCCGCAAGCTGGACGGCGCGGGCGAAAGCCAGCCCATCATGCGCCGCTACCTCGACCGCGCGGCCTTCAAGGCGGCGCAGGAGGGGGCGGTGGTGGTGATCGGCGACACGCGCCCCGAAACGGTGGCGGCGATCCTGCAATGGACGATCGAAGGCAAGGCCTCGAGCGTCGCCCTGGCCCCGATCACCGCGCTGATGGCGCACAAGTAGCGGCAGGCGGCTGCGGTCATCGCGGCGGCTGACCGGGTAATCAAAGGCGCGCGCTTCGCGCGCATTCCCTTTGTCTCGCCTCTGGCGCTGCGCGCCAACCGGCTCGGGCCGTTCCCTCCGGGGGGAGTATTTGAGCAAAGAGCAAATAGTAGGCAGGGGGAGGGCTGCTCCCGGTCGTCCTGGCACCCCTGCCATTGCTCTTTGCCCAAATACTCCCGCCGGAGGCGCCTTGGGGTCAGAGCCTCGCCGCGGGCGGCCGTTCGGGCGGGGATATGTAGGATGGGCAATCTGCCCATCTTGGCTCAGGTGTTGCCACGTCTCGCAAAGGTGCCGGCGTCTTCGGCGGCGCGGCGCAGGGCTTTGGATTTGTTGACGGTTTCCTGATATTCCGCCTCGGGGTCGCTGTCATAGACCACGCCGCCGCCGGACTGGATATAGAGTTTCTCGTCCTTCAGGACCGCGGTGCGCAGGGCGATGCAGAAGTCCATCTCGCCATTGGCGGCGAAATAGCCGACGCCGCCGCCGTAGACGCCGCGCTTTTCCGGTTCCAGCTCGTCGATGATCTCCATCGCGCGCACCTTGGGCGCGCCCGAGACGGTGCCGGCGGGCATGCCGGCGAGGAGGGCCGAGAGTGCGTCCTCGCCCTCGGCGATCTCGCCCACGACGTTGGAGACGATGTGCATCACATGGGAATAGCGTTCGACGATGAATTTCTCGGTCGGGCGCACGGTGCCGATCTTGGCCACCCGGCCCACATCGTTGCGGCCGAGGTCGAGGAGCATCAGGTGTTCCGCCAGCTCCTTCTTGTCGGCCAAGAGGTCGGCTTCCAGCGCGCGGTCTTCCTCGGGCGTGGCGCCGCGCTTGCGGGTGCCGGCGATGGGCCTGATCGTCACCTCGCCTTCGCGCAGGCGGACGAGGATTTCCGGGCTGGCCCCCACGACTTGGAACCCGCCGAAGTTGAAGAAGAACATGAAGGGCGAGGGGTTGGTCCGCCGCAGGCTGCGGTAAAAGGCGAAGGGCGGCAGGGGGAAGCTTTGCGTCCAGCGCTGGCTCGGCACGACCTGGAAGATGTCGCCGGCGCGGATGTAATCCTTGGCCTTTTCGACCGCGGCCTTGTAGCCCTCGTGGGTGAAGTTCGACTGCGCTTCGCCGACCGGGGCGGCCTCGCCCAGATCGCGCAGCGCCGCGGGCGCGCGGTCCAGATCGCGCAGCGCGTCCATCACGCGCTCAGCCGCCTGGGCATAGGCGGCGCGGGCGGAAAGACCGGAGGCGACCCAGGCGGGGGCGACCACCGTCACCTCGCCCTTGACCCCGTCCAGCACCGCCACGACCGAGGGGCGCAAGAGCACCGCATCGGGCAGGCCGAGCGGGTCGGGGTTCACATGCGGCAGGTGTTCCACCAGGCGGATCATGTCATAGCCGAGGTAGCCAAAGAGGCCCGCCGCGATCGGCGGCAGCCCCTCGGGCAGGTCGATCCGGCTTTCGGCGATCAGCGCGCGCAGGCTGTCGAGCGGCGGCAGCGCCTCGTCGACAAAGCTCGTCGCGTCAAAGCGCGCCGTGCGGTTGATCCGCGCCACCTTGCCCTGGCATTGCCAGATCAGGTCGGGCTTCATCCCCACCACCGAATAGCGGCCGCGGATCTCGCCGCCCGTCACACTTTCCAGCATGAAGGTGTCGGTGCGCGCCTCGGCCAGTTTCATCATCAGCGAAACGGGCGTGTCGAGATCCGCCGCCAGCCGGGCCGAGACGACCTGATTGCGCCCCTGGGCCCAGCCCGCTTCAAATTCCGCATAACCGGGGTCGAGCTTCATGGTCAGTTCATCCGCGCCTGGACGGCGGTGATCGCCGCCTGGTCAATGTTCAATCCGCCCTGGGTCGTCATGGCCGAGGCATAGATGTCATAGGCATCCTGCGCGATCGACTGGGCGGCCTGGGTCGCAAGTTTGGCGGCGGCGGCCTTGGCCGCGTCGCTGGTCATGTCGGCCGGGGTCACGCTGTCCAGACGCAGGATGGCGATCAGAGCCTTGGTGTCGATCTTGACCACCTCGCCGGGCTTGAGGGTGAAGGCCGTGGTGATCGCCTCGGCCGGGATGCCGTCGGGCGTGGCGGCGCGGGTGGTCGAGGCCACGCGGTCGGTGATGCCGAGCGTGCCGAGATCGGCGCCGCCCTTGACGGCGGTCAGGTCGGCATCGGCCAGCGCGCCCAGAGCCTTGGCCAGGGCATCGGCGTGGAAGGCGGCGGCGACCTTGTCATGCGCCTTTTCGAAGGGCACGGGGGTGGGGGGCACCACCTCGGTCACCTGCAGCACGGCCAGGCCGCCATCGGCAAGGCCCACGGCCTGCGGGAAATCGCCGGCCTCCATCCCCGTCACGGCCTTGCCGAAGGCGGGATCGGCGGTCACCGGGTCGTTGTCATCGGCGCCCTTGGCGTAATCGGTGGTGCCCGCGGTCATGCCCTGATCCTTGGCCACTTCCGCGACCGAGGAGCCGCCGGCCAGAAGATCGCTCACCGCTTCGTATTTGTCGGAGACGACCTTGCCCGCGGCCTTCAGCTGCAGATCGGCCTTCAGCTTGTCATGCGCCTGCTCGAAGGTGGTCACCTGCGCGGGCAGGATCGCGTTCATCCGGAACAGCGCCGGCCCGAGGTCGGAGGGCAGGGGCCCCACCACGCCGGGGGCTGTCAGGGCGAAGACATCCTTGCCGGCAGCGCCAAGCTGCGCCGCGGTCACATCGCCCATGTCGATATCGGTCAGGGCAAGGCCGCGCGCCTTGACCAGATCCTCGAAGGAGGTGCCGGCGTCGAGCTTGGCCCGCGCGGCCTTGGCCTCGTCTTCCGAAGGATAGACCAGCCGTTCGACGAGGCGCTTTTCGGGGACGTTGTAGGTCTCGGCCGCGGCATCATAGGCGGCCTTGATATCGGCCTCTTCGACCTTCTGATCCTTGGCGATGTCGGCGGGCTGCAGGATCGCATAGGCGACGCGCTTGGCCTCGGGGCGGGTGAAATCGGCGATATGCGCGGTGTAATAGGCCTTGAGCTCATCCTCGGTCGGCGCCGGCAGCTTTTGCGGCAGGCTCGCCTCGGTCAGCTTCAGCAGTGTGAAGCCGCGGGTTTCGCCCTGATAGGCCTGGATCGTGTCGGTGAGGGACTTGGGCGCCTCGACCCCGCCGACGATGGCCGCCTGCAGGACCTGGCGCGCCAGATCGCGGCGCACGCCGGTTTCGAAGTCCTTCACGGTGACGCCGTTCTGCTGCAGAAGCTGGGTATAGACGGTGCGGTCGAACTTGCCGGTCACCCCGAAGAACTCTTTCGAGGTGGCAACCTGCTGCGCCACCTCGCGGTCCCCCGCCGAAAGGCCAAGCCGCATCGCCTCGTTGTCGAGCGCCGCGTTCGAGACCAGATCCTGCAGCACCTTCTGATCGACGCCGAACATCTGGGCCTGCTTGAAGGTGATCTGCTGGCCGAACTGCTGGCTGATCTGGCGGACCTGGTTCTGCAGGGCGCGGCCATAGTCCGAGGTGGTGATTTCGGCCTTGCCGACCGAGGCCACGGTATCGACCGAATGGCCGAAGTTGGTCACGCCGTAGCCGCCCAGACCGATGACGATCATGCCCAGCATGACGAAGGCCAGCACGCTGGTGCCGACGCGCGATTTCTTGCGCGGAATGATCTCGTGTTCGTCTTTGGGCGTAGGGCTTTTGGCCATGTCCGGCGTCCTTTGCAAAGTAGCAAGGGTTTAAGCTGAAAGCGCCGGAAGGGGCAAGGGCAGAGCACCCCCCGGGCTGGAGACTGAGGCGGCTTTGGCCGCGTTTCAGGGATGGAAGGCCGCGAGCCTGCGGAAGAGCTCGGCAATGCCGTCGCGATCGACATTGGCAAAGGCGATGCGGATCTGGCGCTGGCCTTCGGGCGCATCCTCGGGCTGGAACATCGAGCCGGGCAGCATCAGGACCGAAGCCTGGGTGACGGCCGCCTTGCAGACCTCGGTCGAGGTGAGCGGGAAGGGATGTTCGACATAGGCGAAATAGGCGCCGCAGCCCAGAAGCTTCCAGCCGGGCAGGGCGTGGAAGCCCTCCACCATCGCGGCGCGGCGTGACAGGATCTCGTCCCGCTCCCCCGCCACCCATTGGGCCAGGTTGCGCATCCCCCAAAGCGCCGCGATCTGGCCCAGCTGGCTTGGGCAGATCGCCACGGTGTCGAGGAATTTCTCGACCTCGGCCAGACGCGCGGGCGAGGCGACGATGGAGCCGACGCGGTGCCCGGTCAGCCGATAGGCCTTGGAGAAGGAGTACAGCTGGATCAGCGTATCGGCCCAGTCGGGATCGGCGAAAAGGTCATGCGGGCGGCCGGTGCGGCTGTCGAAGTCGCGGTAGGTCTCGTCCACGATCAGGGCGATGCCGCGGGCGCGGGCCAGGTCGCGGAAGGCGGCGAGCGTCTCGGCCGGATATTCCACCCCGCCCGGATTGTTGGGCGAGACGAGTACGATGGCGCGAGTCCTGTCGGTGATGAGGGCGGCGGCCTTGCCGGCATCGGGGATCAGGTCCGCCCCGGTGGAAAGGGGCACAGCGCCGATGCCCGCCATGTCGAGCCACATCTTGTGATTGAAATACCAGGGCGTGGGCAGGATCACCTCATCCCCCGCGCCGGCAAGGGTGGACAGGACCGCGCAGAAAGCCTGGTTGCAGCCCTGGGTGATGGCGACCTGCTCGGGGGCCACGGCTCCGCCATACCCCAGGCTCCATTGGCTGGCGATCTCGGCGCGCAGGGCGGGCAGGCCGAGGACCGGGCCGTAGAGATGGGCGTTCGGGTCGTTCAGCGCCGCCTCGGCAATCGCCTGGCGCAGGGCCCGTGGCGGCAGGTCCACCGGTGCGGCCTGGCTCACGTTGATCAGGGGGCGGTCGGCCGGAAAGGTCAGCCCCGCGATCCAGCGCCGGGCTTCCATGACGGGCGGCGGATCGGTGGCAGCCATGGCGGGATTGAGCGGCGTGAGTTGGGTCATCTGGGCGTCCTTGCGTTTGGCCCAGTTGAAGCGCGGGACGCGGCCAAGCGCAAGGGGGCAGAGGGCGCCATCGCCGGGCCGGTCCGGCCGATGTGGCAGGCGGCGAAGATGGGCAGATTGCCCATCCTACAGGCCAGGGTCGGTGTCGGGACCTGCCGTCGCAGTCACGTCGCGCCCTGTGATCCCGGCGCTGACGGGGGAGGGTAGGATGGGCAATCTGCCCATCTTCCAAAGGGTCGGGGCCGTTCCTACCCCTTCAGGAACCGGCGGCGCGATTCCTCGGCGATGGCCTGGCGCATCTCGGTCCGGGCCAGTTCTGCCATGACATCCTTGCGCGCGGCTTCGTCGGTCAGGGTCGCCAGATGCGCGCGCAGGGCCGCGGCCTGTTTCTTCAGCGTGATCTCTTCCGGCAGCACCCCGGCCTCGGCCATGATCCGGAAACCCACCGCATCGCCCGCGCTGACGAAGGCGTCGCCGGGACGATCCGGCAAGGGCTTGCCCTCGCCCTCCAACCCGGAAAGCCCGCCGGCCATCCGGGCCTTGAGGATCTGCCGCTCTGCCAGCCGGGAAAGCCAGGACATCTACCGCTCCTGCATCATTGCGCGGGGATGAGGATAGGAGGCCTGGCCCCGGATGGGAAGGGCGGTTGGCCCTTGTCGCGCAGAAACCCGGGGGATCGGTGCAGTGCGACCTGGGCGTAGGTCGTGGCATTAAAATAAATATATCCGAAAATTAAAATAACTAAAAATCGCCGAAATTGCCGAAAGTCTCAAATCGAAGCTTAAGCCGGACCCCTGCCACAATTGCGCCACGCCCCCCGCTGAGCCCTGATCGAGAGTGGCCCCGTCGCATCAGACCGACGGGGGCTGTCATGACCATTTCCGAATCGATCATCGTCGCGCCGCTGGCCGGCAAGGGCAGCGAGATCACCGAGGCGCATTTCGGCATGAACATCGTTCTGGGCTATGAACGGTTCGGCAGCCAGCCCTGGGAGAAATTCGACGAGATCCAGTCCGCGGTCGGCTCGCATGCGATCCGCTTTCCCGGCGGCACGATGTCCGAACAGCTTTTCGACTATGCCAATCCCAATGCGACCTCGGCAGTGGCGTCGAACGGGTCGATCCTGCAGCTGATCACGCCGGATGCCTTTTTGGACTATTGCGCCACGACCCATACCAAGGCCACGATCAACCTGCCGGTGGCCCAGCTTCTGACCGAAGGCCGGGTCGGGGTGCGGGATTTCGATGTCTCCAAGGCCGATCTCGTCCGCGATTACGTCGACCACCTGCTGGAAAAGGCCGGCCCCGAAGGCATTCAAACCTTTGAACTCGGGAACGAATATGCGACCTTCATGCTCGCGTCGGAATATGGCAAGGTCGCCAGCGCCGTCGGCCTGATCGTCCATCAGGAGATCGAGAAATATTACGACGCCCATCCCGGCCATGACGCGACCAAGCCGGAGGTCGCGGTTCAGGTCTGGGGGCAAAGCGCGGGCGGCACCTTCTCGCTGACCGATCTCGCCGCGCGCAACCACACCGTCATGGCCCAGTTCAGCGCCGAGGAGCTTTCGGCCATCACCGCTGTCACCGACCATTTCTATTATTGGGAGGGCATCAATGCCGGCAAGGAGAATTACCACACCTATACCAATATCTCGGCCTCGATCGGTTATTCTCTCAGCATGATGCAGGAATGGTCCGCCCTGACCGGGCGCCCCATGGATACGATCTATTCGGAATGGAACGTCAATTACCGCGATGCCGCCGATTACGGGTTGCAGCAAATCCCGGTCATGCTGGAAATGTTCACGACTTTCGTGAAAGGTGGCGTGGATCAGCTGGATTTCTGGTCCACCATGTACAATGCGACCAGCCTTGGCGATTACCATGGCGAGCTGCAGGCCGCCGGCACCCTGTTCCAGATCATGGCGCGCGACCTTGTCGGCACCAAGGCGACCGAAGTCCCGGTCCATTCCGACAATTTCGACATCCATGCCTTTTCCGGCCATGGCCATGCGGTGGTCTTCGTCTCTTCGCTGATCGATCAGGGCATGCGGGTGAAGATGGACCTCTCGGCCTATATGGACCGATACGAGGTCACCTCGGCACAGCTGATGCAGGTGGACACGGCCACCGCGGATGGCAGCTACAAGGGGGTGACCGGGCTGCAGCCCTGGGAAGAGGCCGATGCCGCGATCAAGCTTACACCGGCCGATATCTCGGCGCTGCTCGCCTCGGGGCAGCTGGCGCAATATCTCAATGCGCATGAGACCCTGGTGCTGGAATTTGCCCTCGCCAAGTTCACCATGGGCAGCATGAGGTCGGATTCGATGCAGGGGCTGGCGGGCGATGACCGGATCGATTCCCTCGCCTCCAGCGATGCGATCGACGGGATGGCGGGCAATGACACGCTGTTCGGCGGCTCGGGCAATGATTCGATCTCTGGCGGCGCCGGGAATGACCGGGTGGTCGGCGGTGTCGGGCGCGATGCGCTTTACGGCGGGACCGGCGATGACGTGATCGACGGCAAGGCGGGCGGCGACCTCATCTATGGCGGCGATGGCGACGATCTGATCGCGGGCGGCGACAGCGCCGACCGGCTGTGGGGCGGCAGCGGTGCGGATGGCTTCGTCTTCCGCGGCGGCGACCGCGGGTCGGATGTGATCTGCGACTTCTCCGATGCCGAGGGCGATTACCTCGTCTATGACGGCGCCCAGACCATGTCGCGCGACGATTTTGCGGTCGAGATCCGCGCGGTCCATGGCCTGGGCGACGAGGCGACGCCGGATCTGATCATCCGGCTTGGTGCGGGTGGGCCGATCCTCTGGCAATTGAAGGATGCCGGCGCAATCGGCGCCCTCGAGCTTCAGGATGCCAATTCGGGCCAGATGATCACGCTCCTCTGACCCGCGCCTGACCTGACCCTACCGGCGGCTTCGCGCCGCCTCCTGCAGCTGCTTGCGGAAGACGTCGCGCTTTTCGTGGATCGAGGCGATGACCAGCCCCGCCGCCCGCCCCAGCCCCAGAAGTGCCGCTTCCGACAGCTGCAGGCTGGCCTCGATCGTCTCGGGCACGGCATTGGTGACGCCGACGGTGTAGAGATGCTCGGCATGGGAGGCATCCTTGGCGCGCGAGACGATCAGCACATCGGGCCGCAGGCGGCGGACATGGGCCACGATGGCATCGATCTCGGAGGCGACCGAAACGGTGACGATGACCGCCTCGGCCTCTTCCAGACCGCAGGCCTCCAGAAACACCGGGTCGGTCGCATCGCCGTAGTAGAGCGAGCTGCCGTTGCGGCGGTGCGCGGGCACGGCGCGCATGTCATTGTCGACGGCGATATAGGGCAGGCGGTGCTCTTCCAGCATGGCGCAGACCACCTGGCCGACGCGGCCATAGCCGATGACGATGCTGTGGCCATGCCCGGCCGCGCCCTGGGCTGCGACCTCCGGGCGGACCAGAAGTTCGGGGTCGAGCGGCCGCGTCTCGGGCAGTTTCACCGCCAGCCTGCGGCCGAGCCAGGCCAGCGCCGGGATCAGCGCCATGGTGATCGAGGTGACGGTGAGGATGAAGCTCGAGGCCTCCGCCCCGATCAGCCCGAGGGCCGAGGCCATGCCGATGCCGACGAAGGCAAATTCGCCCCCGGGGCCAAGCGGCAGGGCCGCCTCGAGGGCGGCAGGCCAGGACAGGCGGAAATAGCGGCCAAGCCCGGCCAGGATCGCCGTCTTGATCCCGATCAGCCCGATCACCGCGCCCAGAAGCCAGAGCGGCTGGGCCAGAACCTCGCGCAGGTCCATCTTCATGCCGATCGAGAAGAAGAACAGGCCCAGCAGCAGGCCCTTGAAGGGGCCGACGGTGGATTCGATCGCCTTGCGGAACTCGGTCTCGGCCAGCAAGAGGCCTGCGACAAAGGCGCCGAGCGCCATCGACATGCCGGCCAGCGCCGCCACCACCCCGGTGCCGATGATCACGAAAAGCGTGGTGGCGACGAAAAGCTCGGCCCCCGCGCCGGTGCTGGCGACCAGTCGGAAGATCGGGCGGAAAGCAAGGCGCCCGACGATCACGATGCCGCCCACCGCCACGGCGGCGTTGAGAAGCGCATAGCCAAGGCTCATCAGCACCGAGCCATGCGCGCCGCCGGCGAGGATGGTGACAAACAGAAGCAGCGGGATGACGGCAAGGTCCTGCGCCAGAAGCACGGCAAAGCTCGCCCGCCCCGAGGCGGCCGAAAGCCGGCCCTGCGCCGACAGAACCTCGATCACGATGGCGGTGGAGGACAGGGCGAGACAGCCCCCCACGATCACCGCCACCCCCGGCGCCAGACCGGCCAGCGCCGCCACGGCCGAAATCGCGAGGGTGGAGAGCAGGACCTGCAGGCCGCCCAGGCCAAAGACCAGCCGCCGCATGGTTTTCAGACGTTCGTAAGACAGCTCCATCCCGATCAGGAACAGCAGGAAGACGACCCCCAGCTCTCCGATGCTTGCGACGTTCTGGTCATCGACCACAGTGATCCAATAAAGGACCGGAAACTGCGCGATGAGCGAGCCAAGGCCGAGCGGCCCGAGGATCGCCCCCGCCGCCAGATAGCCCAGAACCGGGCTGAGCCCCCAGCGCCGCGCCACCGGAACCACGACCCCTGCCGTGCCGAGAACCACCAAAACGTCACTATAGGTCTGAATATCGATCGCTGCTGCCACGCCCGCTCCAATTGTTGAGGATTTTACTGTGGAGACAGGGTCTTGCATCACGTCGCGCGGGTCAACCCTGCGCGGGCAAATCACCGGCGCAGGAGCGATTTTTCGGCGAAAAATCGTGAGGGAAGGTCAGGGGGACTTTTCGCTGAAGAAATCGTGGGGCAGATCAAGATCGATTTTTCGCAGAAAAATCGTGACCAGCGGCGCAACTCGATTTTTCGCAGAAAAATCGTGATCCGGATGCAAGGCCGATTTTTCTGCGAAAAATCGCCTTGCGACGGACCGTGGCGCGGCTCAGGCGCCTGCAGCCTCGATCCGGTCGCGCAGCGGTTCGAGGTTGTAACCAAAGCGCGCCGGAAGCCCGATCAGCTCATCCGCGGGCCTCGTGCCGGCATAGGCCAGCGCCCAGACGCAGGAACAGCGGTTGCCCGAGGCGCAATAGGCGAAGACCGGGCCGGTGGCGGCCTCGATCGCGGCGCGCTGGGTCGCGAGAACCTCTTGCGAGAAATTGCCGGGCAGGATCGGGTTGACCACGAAGGTCAGGCCCAGCGCCTCGGCGGCTTCCTTCATCGCTGCGGTTTGGATCGCGGCCGGGATTTCGCCATCGGGGCGGTTGTCGATCACGGTGGTGAAGCCTGCCGCCTTGATCGCGGGCAGATCGGCCAGGGTGATCTGCGGCGAGACGGCATAGGTCGGGGTGATGGCGCGGATGTCCATGTTGCTCCTGAGTACGGGGGCGCCAGAGAACCGGGCGCGCAGATGGGGAGTGGCCAGCATACCTGCCGTCATGGCCAGAAGAAAGACCAGACCGCCCCAGCCGCCAAAGCCGAGCGAGGCCAGCGCCGGGCCGGGGCACAGCCCAGCCAGGGCCCAGCCCGCACCGAAGAGGGTGGAGCCGATCACGAGGTCGGGGCCGATCTCGGTCTTGGGCGGGGCGGGCAGGGCGAAGCCGAGGACCGAGGCCTTGCGCCGCGCCGCGACCCGCCAGGCCAGCGCCATCGGCAGGATCGCCCCGCCCAGCACGAAGGCCAGCGTCGCATCCCAGGCGCCGAAGACATCCAGCCAGCCCTGCACCTTCAGCGTATCCGTCATCCCCGAGATCAGAAGCCCCGCGCCAAAGACCGCGCCGCAAGCCAGGCAGACCAGAAGCCGCGCCATGCTACAACACCCCCAGCACATGGCGCAGCACGGCCATCGTCAGCCCTCCGGTCAGCACATAGAAGACCGTGGCCACGATCGACCGCAGCGACAGCCGCGACATGCCGCAGACCCCATGCCCCGAGGTGCAGCCATTGGCGAGCCGCGTGCCGACCCCGACCAGAAGCCCGCCCGCCACGATCACCACGACATTCCCGGTCAGATGCGTGGCCGCCGGCATCAGATGCGACAGACCCCAGGGCAAGAGCACCAGCCCCGCGACAAAGGCCAGCGCGCCCTGCCAGTCGCTCCAGCCGCTGCGATCGACCAGCCCGCCGAAAATCCCCGAAATCCCCATGATCCGGCCATTGAGCAAGAGATAGGCCGAAGCCGCCCCGCCGATCAGAAGCCCGCCGGCAAAGCCCCAGAGCCAATCCCAATGCATCATCTCGCGATCTTCCCTGTCGTGCGGAGCCTGTGCCGTCACAGCCCGTTGAGCGGCACCTTCAGATAGGACAATCCGTTGTTCTCGGGCTCGGGCATCTGGCCCGCCCGCATGTTGACTTGCAAGGAGGGAATGATCAGCCGCGGCATCGGCAGGGTCGCATCCCGCGCCTCGCGCATGGCGACGAACTCGGCCTTGGGGCGGCCGGCGCCGACATGCTTGTTCAGGGCCTTCTGCGCGCCGACCGTGGTTTCCCAGGCGAAATCCTCGCGGCCCGGCGCCTTGTAATCGTGGCAGACGAAGATCCGCGTCGCCTCGGGCAGGGCAAGGATGCGCTGGATGCTGTCATACATCACCGCGGCCGAGCCGCCGGGAAAGTCGCAGCGCGCCGTGCCATAGTCGGGCATGAAAAGCGTGTCGCCGACAAAGGCCGCATCGCCGATGACGAAGGTCATGCAGGCCGGCGTATGGCCCGGCGTGTGCAAGGCTTCGCAGCGCATCTGGCCGATCATCACGCTGTCGCCGTCCTTGAAGAGATGGTCGAACTGCGACCCGTCGCGGGCAAAGCGGGTGCCCTCGTTGAAGACCTTGCCGAAGGTCTCCTGCACCACGGTGATCCGGTCGCCGATGCCGAGCCTGCCACCCAGCGCCTCCTGCAAATAGGGGGCTGCCGAAAGGTGGTCGGCATGGACATGGGTCTCGAGGATCCATTCCAGCCGCAGACGCTTATCCTTGATGAAGGCTATCACCTGATCGGCGGCGCGGGTGTCGGTGCGCCCCGAGGCATAGTCGAAATCGAGGACGGAATCGATGATGGCGCAGGCGCTCCCCTCGGGCTCGACCACCACATAGGTCGCGGTGTTGGTCGCCTCGTCGAAAAAGGCATGAACGCTGGGATGCATGGCTGACCTCGCTGCGTTGGAACTCCGGGCAGCATATAACGCCTTTGCCGCCGCCATAAGGCTGCCCTGATCCGGCGACGCGCGAATTGATGTGAATCAAGGCGCGCGCCTGCCTTCTGGCGCAGGATCGCGCATCAGGGAGCAGATCATGACATCCATCGCAGAACGCAAGATCCAGTTGGAGACGCGGGCCCGTGACCTTCGGGCCCGGATCGGCGGCATCGCCGCAAGCCTCGATTCCCATGCCGAGACCGATTGGGAGGAGCGCGCCACCGAGCGCGAGGATGACGAGGTGATGGAGGGCCTGGGTCTGGAGGCCCAGACCGAGCTGCGCGCCATCGATGCGGCCCTGAAGCGGATCGAGACCGGAACCTATGGCCAGTGCCAGATCTGCGGCGCCGCCATCTCTCCCGCGCGGCTTGACCTTCTGCCCTACACCCCCTTTTGCAAGGAACATGCGACATGAAAGATCCCAATGCCCCCGCCCTGGTCGTCGCGGCCGAACTGATGGGCGAATGGACCGAGGCTGCCGTGGCCGCCGAGGCGGCAGGGTTGGCCGCCCTCAAGGCCGAGATGCAGGGTCTGGCCGTGCTGTTCGGCGGCACCTCCGAGCCGCTGGAGCGGGCCGAAGCGCAGGCCCGCGAGGCGCGGATCGAAGAAGGCTTTGACAACATGCCGCTTTAAGGCCCTGATCCACCGCCAGACCCATGGACAAGCGACCGGCTTTGGCTCTTGAATAAGGCCGGCTGGCGAACAGGGCCGGGGCAGGCGGAGGGGGACAAGGTGCAGGAAACGGGTTCGGCCTCTGAAGGTGCGATGGCGGCAGATGCGGGCGTGATGCGGCTGGACCGGATCGGCGCGGTGGCCGTGCTGGTGATGACGCATCCGCCGGTCAATACCCTGACCGGCACGCTGCAACGGGCGCTTCTGCAGGCGCTGGACCAGATTGCCGCCGATCCCGAGATCCGCGCCGTCATCCTGCGCGGCGAGGGGCGCGGCTTTTCCGCCGGCGCCGATATCCGCGAGGCGGGCCAGCAGGCGCGGCGGGCCGAACTCGCCCGGCTCTGCCGTCGGGTCGAGGATTTCCCCAAGCCGGTCATCGCGGCCCTGCATGGCACGGCGCTGGGGGGCGGCTGCGAACTGGCGCTGGCCGCGCATTACCGGATTGCCAATGCCGCGACGGTGCTGGGCTTTCCCGAGGTCGGCCTCGGCCTTCTGCCCGGCGCCGGCACGACCCAGCGTCTGCCGCGGCTGATCGGCGCGGAGCAGGCGCTGCGGCTCTTGCTCGTCGGCCTGCCGATCCGCGCCGGCGAGGCGCTGGCGCTTGGCCTGATCGACCGCGTGGTGACCGAAAACCTTGGCGAGGCCGCCCTTGCCATGGCGCAGGAGGCGCTGCCGCCGCGCCCGACCTCGGGCCTTCCCCTGCGCGACATGCCGGGCCATCAGACCGCAGTCGCCGCCGCCCGCGCCGCCCTCAAACCCGACGCGGTGCTGCCCGGCGCCTCCAGCCCCTTGCCGGCCCCCGCCCGGATCATCGACTGTGTCGAGGCGGCAGCCCTTCTGCCCTTCGAGATGGGCCTTGCGATGGAGGCCGCCGCTTTCGAGGATCTGGCCGCCAGCCCGCAGGCCAAGGGTCTGCACCACACCTTCATCGCCGAACGCCGCGCGCTGCAGCCGCCGCCCCTCGTGGCGGGCCGCAGCCTGCCCGTGGTCGAAAGCCTCGGCATCCTCGGCGCCGAAGACCCCGCCGCCGACCTTGCCCTGCAGGCGCTGGCCGCGGGGATGAAGGTCACGCTGTGCGAGGCCGACCGGCCGCGACTTGCCGATACGCTGGGGCGGATCGCCGCCAAGCAGGATCAGGCGGTGGCCGAGGGCCAGATGACCGAGGATCTGCGCGATGCGGCCTGGGCTCGGCTCTCCTCGGCCCAGACGCCCGAGGCTTTGGCCGGGGTGGATCTGGTGTTTCTGGGCGGCGAGGAGATCGCCCGCGCCCTCGACGGGGCCGAGACGCCGATTGCCGCCCTTCCCGAAGGCCTGCCCTCAGCGGTGATGGGGGCGGTGGCGGCTTCGGGCGACCTCTGCGGTGCGGGGCTGACCGTGCCCGAGGTGATGGGGGGGCTGGCGGAGCTGTCCTTTGACGCGACGGCGGCGCCCGACCTCGTGCTGCGGCTGGTGGCGCTGGGGCGGCGGCTCAACTGGCGGGTGGTGACGGCGGGGCCGGGCGGCCCGATCGAGCTGGGCCTGCGGCTGGCGCTGGAGGATGCCGAACAGGCGCTGCAGGCGCAGGGCCAGACGCCCGAGGCGATTGCGGCGGCGCTGCGCGCCTTCGGCCTTGGCGTCGGCGCGCTGCGCCATCTGCCGGCGATGCCGCGTGGCGGGCAGGCGATCGTGCAGACCTGCCTTGCCGCCCTCGCGGCCGAGGGCGCCCGGATGCTGCAGGATGGCCGCGCCCGCCGGCCCTGCGACATCGACGCGGTGGCGCTGCTTTCGGGTCTGATCCCGCGCTGGCAGGGCGGGCCGATGTTCCTGGCCGATCAGCGCGGGCTTCTGGTCCTGCGTGCCGATCTGCGCAAGCTTTCCGCGCCGGTCTTTGCCGTGCCGCAGGTGATCGACGATCTGATCAGCGAGGGGCAGAAATTCGCCGACCTCGATCAGGGCTGACAGGGTTCAGCGCAGCACCAGCCCGGTCACGAGCGCGGCCAGCCCCAGCACGCTGACCCCCATCGCGGCGAGGTTCCAGACCACGACCTTCTGCATCACGGCCCGCGCCGCCTCGGGCACCATGCTGCGCGCCCGCATCGAGGCCACGCCGCAGGCCAGAAGCCCGATGCCGCCCAGAACGGTCACCAGGGCGCCGCCCCAGATCAAGCCTGCCAAGATCGCTGCATTCATCCCAAGGCCTCTTTCGGTTGCACATCCGGTCCCGCGCCGCCTAGCTTCTTCCCGCGCGCCTGTCCAGCCTTGCACCCCTGCCGCCGCGTGGGATAGGAGGACGGCAAACCCCATTTGCGAGGCCCGCCCATGTCCAGTCCCAACGATCCCTATTCCGTCACCGCCGACGAGCTGCGCCAGTTCGTCGAACGTCTCGAACAGCTTGAAGCCGAAAAGAAGGACCTGGCCGAGCAGCTGAAGGAAGTGATGGCCGAGGCCAAGGGCCGCGGCTATGACACCAAGGTCCTTCGCAAGATCCTCGCCCTGCGCAAGCGCAAGCCCGACGAACTGGCCGAGGAGGATGCCGTCCTCGAAGTCTACAAGGCCGCGCTCGGCATGAGCTGAGGCCCGCGTCAGCGACTGAAAACACCCCGGTCGGCCCCCTCGGGCCGGCCTTTTCTTTGGCGCGGCAGGCTCAGGGCGCGATCAGCCGCACGCCGGGCATGGCGGCAATCCGCGCCACATCGGTCAGGTAGCCTTGGGTCAGACGCTCCGCCGTGGCGGCGGTCCAGCCGGGGATCTCCACCTCGACATTGATCCTTTCGGGCAGGGCGAACTTGTCGAGGAAGGCCGAGACGATCCGGCGCCGCATCTCGACCGAGGTGACGGGATGGGTGTCGATATAGGCCTGCATCCGCTTCAGCCCCTCGGGCGGCATCAGGGTGGCCAGAAGGTCGTTCTCATCCTCCAGCACGGTGCCGGGCGCGTGGCCTGCGACGGCCTGCAGAACCTCGGGCCAGATCAGCGGCGTGTCCTCGTCGCACCAGACGGTCAGGGCAGCTTCGGGGTTCTGGGCGCGGATGCTGGCGATGACATCGGACCAGCGCAGGGCGGAAGGTTCGATCCCGCCGAGGAAATCCTCGAACTTCGGCTTGCCGCCCTTCATCGTCTTTTGCTTCTCATAGACCGCGGGCAGAAAGCTCGCCGGGTTGCGGATCGCCAGGTGAAACTCTGCCGGAAGCTGGGGGAAGATCTGGGCGAAGGCGCGGGTGCGGTCGCCCGCCGCGGGGTAAAGCCCGCCATCGACGACCCAGGGCAGGAAGGACAGGAAATTGTCCCAGGACAGGATCAGCCTTTCGGCGCGGTCCTCTTCCATGATCTGGTCCAGCACCATGGTCTGGGTATCCGGCGAGGCCGCCTGCCCGTTGAGTGCTATGGCCGTGTCGCGCATCAGGTGGCGGTAGCGGGTGGGCCCCGGCACCACGATGCCCTGCGCCGCAAGCGCGCCGCGGTTCTTGAGCAGGCAGCGCAGCAGGCGTTCATCATCGGTGCAATGCGCGCCAAGGTGGTAGACAATCCGCATCCTGTGTTCCTGCCCGGCTTTTTGTTCTTTGGCGATGAATATACGGGGTTTTCTGGACAGGGAAACAGGTTTCCGTTAACAGCCGGTTATGACCCAGCAAAACGCTCAGGCAAAGCCTTCCTTCATGCAGCGGATCGTCCTGCCTGACCTCTGGTCGCTTGGCGCGGTTCTGATCGGGGCGGTGGTGGTGGCGCCGGTGCTGGCGGTGGTCTGGCTGGCCTTTCACCCGACCGAGAATATCTGGCCGCATCTTCTGTCCACGGTCCTGCCGCGCTATCTGGCCAATACGCTGATCCTCGCGGGGGGCGTGGGCCTGCTTGCGGCGGCGGTGGGGACGGGGGCGGCCTGGCTGGTGGTGATGTACCGCTTTCCGGGGAGGCGCTTTCTGGACCAGGCGCTTTTGTTCCCGCTCGCGATCCCGGCCTATATCGGGGCCTATGCGCTGGTCGATTTCCTCGATTACTCCGGCCCGTTGCAGGTCGGGCTACGGCTCGCGATGGGCTGGAAGACGGCGAGGGATTATGCCTTCCCCGAGGTTCATTCGCTGGGCTTCTGCATCGTGGTGCTGGCGGCGGCCTATTACCCTTACGTCTACCTTCTGGCGCGCGCCGCCTTTCGCGAGCAATCGGGCGGCACCTACGAGGTTGCCCGTGCCCTCGGCGCCGGGCCCTTCGGCCTGTTCTGGCGCGTCGGCCTGCCGCTGGCGCGGCCGGCCATCGCCGTCGGCATGGCGCTGGTCCTGATGGAGACGGTGGCCGATTTCGGCGCGGTGCAGCATTTCGCGGTGCAGACCCTGACGACGGGGGTCTTCTCGACCTGGCTCAACGGTGACAATGCCGGCGGGGCGGCGCAGCTGGCCGGGGTGATCCTGGTGCTGATCCTCGGCCTGATCCTGGTTGAGCGGGCGAGCCGGAGGAATGCGCGCTTCCACAAACCCTCGCGCGCGGTGCGGCCGGTCTCGCCCCTGCAGCTGCGCGGCTGGCGCGGCCTTCTGGCGCTGGGTCTGTGCCTTCTGCCCTTTGCCATGGGGTTCCTGTTGCCGGTGGCGGTGATGGCGGGCCATGCGGTGCAAAAGCCGCAGGTCTGGCTGGCGCCGGGTCTGGGGCGGGCGGTGGTCAACACGCTGGTCGTCGGCGGGCTGGCGGCCGTGCTGACGGTGGCGGCGGCGACCTTCCTCGTGCATGGGATGCGGCTCGCCGGGCGCAGGCTCGCCCGCTTCGTGCTGCCCTTGACGGCGGTGGGCTATGCAGCACCCGGCGCGGTCCTGGCCGTGGGCATCCTGATCCCGCTCGCCGCCCTCGACCACCGGCTGGCCGATGCGATCCTGGCGCTGACCGGGCATGACCCCGGGCTCTTGCTGACCGGCACGGCGGCGGCGCTGGTCCTGGCCTATGCGGTGCGGTTCTTCGGCATCGCCCAGGGCGCGGTGGATGCGGCCTTCGGGCGGGTCTCGCCCTCGCTGCCGATGGCGGCGCGGTCGCTGGGGCAGACCTCGGGCGGGGTGCTGGCGCGGGTCTATCTGCCCCTGATGCGCGGTTCGGTCAGCACGGCGCTGCTCATGGTCTTCGTGGATTGCGTCAAGGAGCTGCCCGCCACGCTGATGCTGCGCCCCTTCAACTTCAACACGCTGGCCACCCGCGCCTATGACCTCGCGAGCCTGGAGAAGATCGGCGAGGCCGCCCCCGCAGCCCTTCTGGTCATCGCGGTCAGCCTCGTCGCCGTGGCCGTGATGGCCCGCGCCGCCCGCGCCTGAGCGTTTCGGGGACTTGCACCAAGGCCGTTTCGCCGCTATGTCAGCGCCAAGCCTCTATAGCTCAGATGGTAGAGCACCTGATTTGTAATCAGGGGGTCGCGGGTTCGATCCCTGCTGGGGGCACCACACTCAGAATCGTCGGACGAAGCAGGGTGTTGGGCGCCGGACCATTACCCTTGCGTCGGATGACGTCTCCGAGCCGTTCAGCGGCATTCCATCATGGCACAGAGAGACGGAGCCTGCGGCAGAGGTTCTGGCCTGCCCGGGCCCAAAGCGGACAGCCGGTGAACAGCTGTCGCATGTTCGGGGCGTGACGCAAGCCCGCCGAATGGGGGGTTCGCGCTGGTCCTTTCCAGTACGTCCAGACCCCGGCGGGACAGGTCCTCAGGCCGAGGCCAAAGCCATCTCAGATGTCCTGCGGTTTGTAATCGGCGGCGGCCGAGGGCATGACAGCTTTCAGCAAGGTCACGGATTTCTCCAGCCCTTCCAAGGCGTTGAGCAGAACATCCTCATGTTCGACCGACAGCCAGCCGTCATAGCCCGCCATCTTCAGACGGTAACAGAACTGCCGCCACCAGGTCTCGCCATGGCCGAAGCCCAGGGTGATATAGGACCAGCTGCGCGCGGGAATATCCATCAGCGAACCATTTTCCAGAAGGCTGGTCGTGGCCTGCACGGGCGCGTTCAGCAGAGTGTCCTTGGCGTGGACATGGTAGATCGCGGCCCCCAATGCCTCGGCAGCGACCAGCGGGTCGGCGCCCATCCAGAACAGGTGCGAGGGGTCGAGATTGGCGCCGATGACCGGCCCGATTTCCTGCCGCAGCCTGAGCAGCGCGGGCACGTTGTAGACGCATTGGTTGCCGTGCAGCTCCAGCGCAATCCGTTCGACGCCGCTCTCGCGGGCCAGGGCCGCGATCTCGGTCCAAAAGGGGAGGAGCTTCTCCTCCCACTGATAGCGCAGGATCGCCTGTGTTTCGGGCGGCCAGGAGGAGACGACCCAGTTCGGCATCGTGTCGCCGGGGCTGCCCGCAGGCAGGCCGGACATGGTGCAGACGGTCTTGATCCCCATCTCGCCCGCAACCCTTATGGTGTCGCGCAGGCCCTGACCCTGCGCCGGGTCGGTCGGGTGCAAGGGATTGCCGTTGGCATTGAGCGCGATGATCTCCAGCCCGCGGTCAGCGAAGGCCCTTGTGAAGCCGCGGCGCGCGCCGGCATCTTTCTCCATGGCCGCAAGGTCGAAATGCGGCGCGGTGGACCAGCCGCAGGTGTTCACCTCGACGCCGCTGACGCCCATGCGCGCGGCATGGTCCAGCATCGCCTCGAACCCCATGCCGCCAAGGCTGTCGGATACAAAGCCAAGTTTCATGCCGCTGCTCCTTTTTGACCCATGTAGAATGCCGGTTTGGCGATGAGCGTGACCGGCTGTCTTTGCCCGCTGGCCAGCGCCTTTGCCCCGGCCGCGGCGACCACGGCCGCGCAGTAGCCATCCCAGGCATTCGAGGCGATTGCCGGAAAGACCCCGGTTTGCACAAAGCGCAGGAAATCCCGGTTCTGCCGCACATAGGCCTCGTGATAGCGCCCCCGCCAATCTGCATCGTAGCGGGTGGACGAGGCCAGCCGCAGGTCGGTGCGGGTATGGGCCATGGTGTTCATCGCCATTGACCCGGCCTCGCCCACCAGTTCGGCGCGCACGTCATAGCCATAGGCCGCGTTGTTGTTGACCTCGATGGTGACGAGCTGGCCATCCGCGGTGTCGAGCACCATGACGACGGGGGCCACCCGGGCGTCGGAGCGGCGCGGCTGATGCGCGGTGATGGCGGTGAATTCGGTGCCCAGCACATGGCGCACCACGTCGAATTCATGCGGGGCGGAATTGGTGATCGCCATGGCGCCGGTAAAATCGACGGCAGGCGTTTCCACGTTGCGGTGGAAGTTGTGCATCATCAGGGCGCGGCCAAGAATGCCATCGGCCAGGGCCTGGCGCATCTCGATATAGCATTGATCGTAACGCCGCATGAAGCCCAGCATCACGAAAGAGCGGCCGGATCGGGCCTCGGCCGCCATGACCTCGCGGCATTCCTCTGGCGACTGCGAGAGCGGCTTTTCGCACAGCACGGGCTTGCCCGCCGCGATACAGGCCAGGGACAGCGGCGCATGCGTGAAATCCGGCGACGCCAGGATCACCGCATCGACATCGGCACGGGCAATCGTGGCCTGCGGGTCGCTCGCCACATCCCTCGCGCCAAAGGCATTCGCCACCGATTTCGCCCGGGCGGGGTCCATGTCGCAGACCACCTGAAGCGTGGCCCCCGGCAGCTCCCGCACCACGATGCTTGCATGATCCTCACCCATCAGACCCGCGCCTATGATCGCCAGTCGCGTCATCGGACAATTTCCTTTCCTTCGGTGCGACCAGAGATCGACCCTTTGATTTTGAAGTGGTTGAAGGTCCGGCGGCCTGTCCCGCCGGTCCGTCAGAGAGGGGGCGCCGGCGGCTGCCCGGCGCGGGCGTCCATGACACCGTCGATATGCGCCTCGAGGTCGGCCATGGATTCGCCGCCCGCCATCAGGTCGGCGATCTCTTCGCGGCTCTTCTCGCCCTTGCGGAAATCGGCCGCGATGGCGCCGCGGATCAGCACGGCGAAGTGGTCGCCCACCGCCATCGCATGCATGACCTGATGGGTGATGAAGATCACCGCCAGCCCGCGCTTCTTGGCCTGGTTCACGATGCGCAGCACATGCGCCGCCTGCTTCACGCCCAGGGCCGCCGTCGGCTCGTCCAGGATCAGCACCCTTGCCCCGAAATAGACCGCCCGCGCGATGGCGAGCGACTGCCGCTCCCCGCCTGAGAGGCCGCCCACCAGACGGTCGCCATCGGTGATCCGGGTGATTCCCATCTTCTGGACCTCCTCCACCGCGATGCGGTTGGCGGTCTTGCGGTCGAACACCTTGAACGGCCAGAAGCCCCGGGTCGGCTCCGCCCCCATGAAGAAATTCCGCCCGACCGACATCAGCGGATAGGTGCCGCCGAACTGGTGCACGGTGGCGATCCCGCGGTCCTGCGCATCGCGCGGGCTGATCAGGGTGGTGGGCTGGCCGTCCATCAGGATCTCGCCCCGGCTGGGTCGATAGACCCCGGCCAGCGTCTTGATCAGGGTCGATTTGCCGGCGCCGTTGTCGCCCAGAAGGCACAGAACCTCGCCCGCGCCGACCTTCAGGCTGATTTCGTGCAACACGTCGATCGGCCCGAAGGATTTGTCGACCTTGCGCAGTTCCAGAACCGGTTTCTTGTCCGCCATCATCGCGCGCCCTCCTTCTTTTTCGCCGACCAGCTGGTCGCCAGATTGCGGAACGTGTCATTCAGCAGGACGGCGATCAGCAGCATCACCCCGATGATCAGGAAGGACAGGTTCCGGTCGATCTCGGTGAAACCGATGGCCTGGGTCACGATGGACAGCGTCAGGACGCCAAAGACGATGCCCATCACCGTGCCGAACCCGCCGGTCAGCAGCACCCCACCCACCACAACCGAAATGATCGTGTTGAAGATCAGCCCGAAGTTCGCCTGAGAGGTGGCCGAGCTGAAGGTGATGACCTGCAAGACCCCGGCAAAGGCGGCAGAGGTCGAACACAGCATGAAAAGCCCGATCTTCAGCCGCGCCACCGGGATGCCGGCATTTCGGGCGCTTTCCTGGTCGCCGCCAAGGGCAAAGACCCAGGAGCCTTTCGGCGAATGATGCAGGAAGAAGGTGAAGGCCGCGACCAGCCCGGCCCACCAGAAGACCGAGGAGTTGAAGCCATAGACCTTGCCGCCGAACAAGGACTTGGCCCAATCGGGGGCGTGGTAGAACGAGTTCGTGTTGTTGATGAAGAAGATCGACAGGTAAAGCGTGACCCCCGCCACCGCGAACAGCGTGGCCAGCGTCACGATAAAGGACGGCACCCGGGTCCGGGTCACGATATATCCGTTGATGAAACCGATCAGCGCGCCGATCCCCAGGGCTGCGATCACCCCGACCAGAACCGGCATCTGGTAATGTTCCGACACGATGGCCATGGTCATCGTCGCGGCGGGCAGCACGGCGCCGGTCGAAATGTCGAGCTCTCCGGCGATCATCAGGAAGCCGACCGGAATGGCGATCATGCCAACCAGCGAGGCATAGTTCACCCAGGTGGTCACGCCGGGGACGGAGAGGAAGTTTCGGCTGTAGCCAAAGATCGAAAACAGGATGAAAACCGCGACAAAGCCCATGAAGGCGCCGGCGGCGGGGCTGCGCAGGAAGGCAAGAACGGAAAAGCCCCCGGATCTGAACGGGATCGCCGGACTGTCACCCGAGGCGATATCGGCTTTGGCATCGGTCATTGGGACGGGTTCCTTTGTCATTCGCATTGGTCCTGAACGGGGCGCTGGTCGGACCCGGCCGCAGCTTGGCCGGGCCCTCTGCCATGGGGAAAGCTCAGCGGGCGCCGAGTTTGACGCCTTCGATGGCGGTCGCCACGTTCGAGGCATCGACGATGGCCGGGCCGGTCAGAACCGGGCTGGTGGCGATCCTGGTGCCGAACTTCAGGTAGTCGAACAGCATCGTGGTCGACAGGAAGCCCTGCAGATAGGGCTGCTGGTCGATGGCGAAGGTCTGGGTGCCCTTCGAGATGCGATCCAGCACCGCAGCGGACAGATCGAAGCTGCCAAGCTGGATCTTGCCCGTCGCACCCTGCTGGTTGATCGCGTCGGTGGCCGCATCCGCCGCCCAGGCGGCAAGGGTGATCACGGCGTCGATGGAGGGATCGGCGATCAGCTCGGACTTGATGGCTTCGGCCGTGCCGACCATGTCCTGATCGAGGTTCGCCGGAACCCGCAGGATATAGGTCGCTGCGCCGCCCTCCTTGGCACCATCCTCGACCCCCTTGCAGCGGGTTTCCAGGTTCACCGCGCCCGGGTTCTGGATGTGGCACAGGATCTTCTTCGCACCATGGGCCGCGAGGTATTTGCCGCCCTCCTTGCCCGCGATGTACTCGTCCGAACCGAAGTAATTCAGCGCGTCATAGTTGCCCATCTCGCTTTGACCGGCGTTGAAGGACATGATGACGACGCCCTTTTCACGGGCCGCCTTGAGCGCCGGGGTTTCCGACTCGGGCAGCCAGTTCGGGATGGCGATGCCCTTGGCGCCCTGCGCCACGGCCTGCTCGATCAGGGCCGCCAGGTCTGGGCCGAAGTTGTCGTAGTTCTGCGTCTGCATGAAGTTCACGGTGCCGCCATTGGCCTTGACCACCAGCGTCGCGTCATCGACGCCCTTCTTGACCATGTTCCAGAAGCCATCCTGGGCCGAGCCCACGATCACGGCGATGTCCTGCGCATAGGCGCCGGACGCCATCAGCGTGGCCGTCACCGCCGCGGCGATGGTTTTGGTGAAGTTCATGTCGAAGTCCTCCCTCGGGTTCATGCCGCGTCATTGCGGCTCGTCAATCAAGTTTGGCCAATCGGCCGCTGTCCTGCGCTTGGGGCGCAAGATCCAGCCCCGGGCGCTTGCGCCGGGTGCGGGTCTTTTCAGCGGTTGCGATGGGCCTCCCCCTTGCGTTGCGGCTCGATTCTCCGTGAGCACTGCCAACGCCCTCTCCATGCATGGTTGACATCTTTCGGGTCAATCACGATGCTGAACGCGTCAAAAAATCGTCTCAAATCATTTCGTCTGGATTGCGATCTGAGGTGTTTTGACGTTTGCGCGTGCAGAAAGGCTGGAGAGATTTGAAATGAAACGGCCGACCATCCCAGATCTTGCCCGTGCCGCGAGCGTCTCTGTCTCGACGGTGAACCGCGTGCTCTACCAGCCGGACTCGGTCCGACGCTCGACCCTGACCCGCGTTCTGGCCGCCGCCGAGCAGATCGGCTTCTATGGCCTCGGCACCATCGAACAGGCGGCGAAGGTGCCGCAGGCCACGCACCGGCTTGGGGTTCTCTTGCAACGCAAGGAACGCACCTTCTACCGCATCCTGGGCGAAGCCATTGCCGAGGCGGCCAAGGCCTTTCCCGGCGCCCATATCGAGCTGACCGTCGAGTTTCTGGAGGACCTCACACCAGAGAAGGTCGCGCCGCACATCATCTCGCTTGGGGAACGCTGCGAGGCGCTGGCGATCGTGGCGCCACAGCATCCCCTGGTTGCCGATGCGATCGACACGGTTCTGGAGCGCGGCGTTCCGGTCGTCTCGCTGATCGGCCCGCTGTCAGCCAAGGGCAGCATCAGCTTCGTTGGCCTTGACAACTGGAAGGTCGGGCGCACGGCGGCCTGGGCCTTCGACCGCATGGTGCGGGTCCCGGGCAAGATCGGCATCCTCGTCGGAAGCCACCGGCTGCGGAACCAGGAGATGAACGAAAGCGGCTTCCGGTCCTATTTCCGCGAACACAACACCGGCTTCACCCTGCTGGAGCCGCTGCCGACCTATGAATCGGCGGTCGTGGCCCGCGAACATGTCGAAAAGCTGCTGACCGATCACCCAGACATGTGCGGCATGTTCATTTCCGGCGGCGGTGTCACCGGCGCCATCGCCGCCCTGCGCGCCACCCCCAAGCGGGAGGATTTCGTCGTCGTGGGCTACGAGGTGTTCGACGACACGCGGGCCGCGCTGATCGACGGGACCTTTTCCCTGATCATCGCGCACCCGATCGAACGCTTCGCCCGCGAGACCGTCGCCACCCTGATGAAGGCCAAGACCGCCGGCCCCGGCGCGGGGGTCTACAGGGTCACCATCGGGTTCGAGATGCACAGCCCGGAAAGCATTTGATCCCCGCAAGCGCCTTGGGGGATCACCCCTGATGACCTTCGGCGCCGTCTTGGCGGCCCGGCGCGCTACTTTGCGTCAAAGGTGCTGCGGGCGGCTTTGACCCTTTCGGAATTCTCGGCCACCCAGTCCACCATGCCCTGCAATGCGGGCAGAAGGCTTCGGCCCATCGCGGTCAGCTCATATTCGACGCGGGGCGGAATCTCGGCAAAGATCTCCCGCGCAACCAGGCCGTCGCGTTCCAGGCTGCGCAGGGTAAGTGCCAGCATCCGCTCGGAAATCGTCGGGATCGAGCGGTTCAGCTCGGAAAACCGCGCGCGCGCGCCGGGGAGCATGGACAGGGCAAGCATGGTGAAGATGCTCCACTTGTCGCCAACCTTGGTCAGCAGTTCGCGGAAGAGGACAGGGTCCTCGTTGCGGCACAAGAGCCCCGGTTCAAGCTGACGTTTCGCGGTGGTTTTTCGCATGCTT
Organism: Rhodobacter sp. P1_C2; assembly: GCF_056406375.1. NCBI lineage: Bacteria > Pseudomonadati > Pseudomonadota > Alphaproteobacteria > Rhodobacterales > Rhodobacter > Rhodobacter sp. P1_C2. Next base: position 171,365 of record NZ_JBFUAG010000002.1, on the reverse strand, counting down.
ACAGCCTTGTAAGTGGCAGAGATTTACGTGCGTTCTTGTTGGCATGCAGCTTACCATATAGAAGTCACTTACGAAACGTTAGCTGTAATCGCAGTTCATGGCAATCGCTTCTCCCCCCGGGGAGTAGGCCTTGCCGCCTGCACCTCAACGGAGAGATCCATGCTGGACCACATCATCCTGACCGTCCGCGACATCCCGGCGTCATTGGCCTTTTACGAGGCGGCGCTGAAGCCGCTGAACATCGCCTTCTTCCTGCCCTACAAGGGGAAGGACGGGCATCCCGACCTCTGGGGCTTTGGCGATGGCCAAAGCGCGATCTTCTGGCTGAAGGAGGGGGTCCCGCAGCCCGGTGCGATCCATTGGGGCTTCAAGGCGGAAAGCCAGGCGCGCGTCGACGAGGTCTATGCCTGCGCCATCGCGGCCGGGGCAAGGGACAATATCTCCCCGCGGGCAAGGCTGGAATACTACCCCGGCTATTACGCCGCCGATGTGCTGGACCCGGATGGCTATTCCTTCGAGGTCGTCCACAAAGGGTGAGGCGCCAGCGGGACCAAGGGCGTGAACGGGCCACCCGGTTCCTCAGCGTCCGGGCACCGGGACCGGGATCGCCGTTCCGCTCTTGCGGGTGTCCGGCCTAGAGCTCCGCCGATTGCATCCAGGCGTCCAGCCGCTCGACCTCGGCTGCCGTCATCCGCAGGCCAAGCTTGCTGCGGCGCCAGATCACGTCGCTGGCGTGGCGGGCGAATTCATGGGTCATCAGCCAGCGCACCTCGGCCTCGGTCAGGGTGGCACCGAAGTCGAGCCCGAGCGCCTCGGCGCTGGTCGATTGCCCGAGGATGAGGGCGGCGTCGGTGCCATAGGCGCGGATCAGGCGGGCGGCGTGTCGCGGGGTGAGGTAGGGATGGGCGGCGCGCAGATCCTCGGCCAGTTTCGCCTTGTCGGTCAGGGCGAACCTGCCGCCGGGCAGGGGGGCGCGGGCGGTCCAGGCGGGTTTCATCGCCGGAAAGAACGGCGCCATCTTGTCCAGCGCATGTTCGGCCAGACGGCGGTGCGTGGTGATCTTGCCGCCGAAGATGTTCAGGATCGGCGCCGCATTGCCCGGGTTGTCGAGGCTGAGGACATAGTCCCGCGTCGCAGCCGTCGCCGACTTGGCCCCATCGGCGTAAAGCGGGCGGACCCCCGAATAGGTCCAGACCACATCCTCGGCCGTCAGGCTTTCGCGGAAATACTGGTTGGCGAAGGCGATGAGATAGGCCTCCTCCTCGGGCGAGATGCGGACCTCGCCCGGCTTGCCCTTGTGGTCGGCATCGGTGGTGCCGATCAGGGTGAAATCCTGCTCGTAGGGGATGGCGAAGATGATCCGGCCATCCTGACCTTGGAAGAAATAGCAGCGGTCATGGTCGTAAAGCTTGCGCACCACGATATGCGAGCCGCGCACCAGCCGGACGCCTTCCTTCGAGGTGGTGGGCAGCACCTCCTTCATCACGGCGCCGACGAAGGGGCCGGCGGCATTGACCACGGCACGGGCGCGGTGGGTCTGGTGGCCGAGGGCGTTTTCGGTCGCAACCTCCCAGACATCGCCGGCGCGGCTGGCCTTGGTGACGCGGGTCTGCGTCAGGATATGGGCGCCACGCTCTGCCGCGTCGCGGGCGGTCAGCGCCACGAGGCGGGAATCCTCGACCCAGCAGTCGGAATATTCGTAAGCCTTCCTGTACTGCGGCTTCAGGGGCTTGCCCGCCGGATCGGTCGTCAGATCCAGGACGCTGGTGCCGGGCAGGACCTTGCGGCCGCCGAGATGGTCATAGAGGAAAAGGCCCAGCCGGATCAGCCAGTCGGGCCGGCGCCCCTTCATCCAGGGCATGAAGAGGCCCAGCAGGCGCGAGGTCGGCGTCGTGCCGTCAAACCGCATCTCGGGCGAGAGGGGCAGCACGAAGCGCATCGGCCAGGAGATATGCGGCATCGCGGCCAGCAGGGTCTCGCGTTCCTCCAAAGCCTCGCGGACCAGGCGGAATTCGAAATATTCAAGGTAGCGCAAGCCGCCGTGGAACAGCTTGGTCGAGGCCGAGGAGGTCGCCTGCGCAAGGTCGCCCTGTTCGGCGAGTGTCACGCTCAGGCCGCGCCCGACGGCATCCCGCGCGATGGCACAGCCGTTGATGCCGCCGCCGATGATGAAGAGGTCGCTGATCTGGTCCATGGCTCTGCCCTTTTTGCCGACTGTGCTTGGCCTGTCAGGGCCGGTCAAGCGGTGCTGAATGCTGCGGTCCGAGGGATGGCGCCCCGCCTCAGACCCGCTGCCGCCGCATGGCCACGATCTGGCGCAGCAGACCGCGCGGCGGCACGGCGCGGAACAGGTCGCGCATCATGCCGATATCGCCCTTGATCCCGGCCCAGGCACCGTATTTCGCCGATTTGAGCGGGCTCTTCACCCCCGGCAGCCGCACCACGGCCAAGGGCACCCCGGCGCGGATCACCAGCGCGTTCAGGAAGACCTCGAAGCCGAATTTCGGCAGGCGGCGCAGGGCCTCGTCCTGACCCTTCAGAAGGTCGCGGCGCAGGGCGCGCTCGCCCGAGATATAGTCGAGCCCGATCCAGCGCCAGAGGAAGGGCGCATTGTCGCGCAAGGAGATCGACATGGCGGCGCGGCCCGCCTTCACCGGGGCGATCAGCGCGGTCAGATGCTCGGGCGACAGGCCCACCAGATCGGCGTCGATCAGAAGGACGATTTCGGACTCCGTCTCGGCAAAGCCGCGGGCGAGGGCGGCGGTCTTGCCGCCGTTGCGGGGCAGGGTGATCAGCCGCGCCGCAGGATAGCCCGCCACCACGGAAGAGGTCGCATCGGCCGAACCGTCATCGACCACCAGAACCTCGTCGATCATGGGATGGCCCAGCACCGCCTGCAGCACGCTGCCGATGCGGCCCGCCTCGTTATAGGCCGGGATGACGCAGGTCAGCCTCATGCTTGCCGCTTTCTCTGCCACAGGATCAGCCCGATCACGCAGGCCACCACGATGATCGCCAGCGAGCCGCGCCAGATCCAGGTGTCGATGGCGGTATAGGCCGAACCGATGAACCAGCCGATCGCGGTGAAGAAGGCGGTCTTCGGGATCGAGCCGATCAGGTTGTACCACATATAGGCGGTGAAATTCATCCGCGCCGCACCGGAGGCCAGCATGATCGGCAGGCCCGCCGAATGGGTCCATTTGCCGATCAGCAGGGTGCGCCCGCCCTGTTCGGCGAAATGCCCCTCCAGCGCGATCCGCCGCGCCTGCGACATGCCCAGCCGGTTCAGCCAGCGGTCGGGCAGCAGCGCCGGGCCGAGGCGGCCGATCCAGTAATACATCCCGTCGCCGACCAGATCGCCTGCAAGGCAGACGAGGTAGACGCTGACCACCGCCATATAGCCAAGCTTGGCCAGGTAGGCCGCGATGACGGTGACGATCGGCCCCTCGATGATCGACATCGGCCCGACGAGCCACAGCCCGTGGTTCTGCATCAGGACCAGCACGGCTTCCTTGGTCATCTGCTCTTGTCCCCGGCGCCGGGGCCCGGCGGCGCTTTCACTTCGGCGGCTGTCATCGCATTGCCGCGCCATTCAAAGGAATTGCCCCGCCAGGCCGCGCACCACAACAGCGGCAAAAGCGCGTCGCGGGTCACCCAGGCGGCCAGATCGGCCGGCGCGCGCGGCCAGCCCGCCGCGGCGGCCAGGGCATATTCTGGCCCATACCACAGGATCAGGAAGCCGGGCAGGACCCAAAGCGGCGCGCCGATCAGGCAGGCCAACAGCACGGCCAGAAAGGGCAGCGCCGCGCCGGCCAGAAGCTCGGGCAGGAAATAGCGCAGAAAGCCCAGACGCCGCACCTTGGCCCAGCGGACCTGCCGGCCCCAGACCACAGCGCCCTCGCGCGGCCCGATCGGCTGTTCGAAGAACCGGCCCGGCAGGCGCACGACCTTGCCCGCCGCCCGCACCGTCTTGGTCGAGGCGACATCCTCGGCCATCTCGCGCCCCAGAACCGCGATGCCGCCCGCGTCGCGCAGCACTTTCGCGTCCCAGAACAGCATCTTGCCTTGCGCAAAGCCATTGCCAAGCACCGAGGTCGCCATCTGCCAGCGCCCCTGATAGCTGTTGAGAAAGGCGCATTCGACCCGCGCCCAGAAGCCCTCGGGCCTGATCCCGATGGGGGGGGAGGAGACGAGGCCGGTGTCGGGTGTGAACTCGGCCATGCAGCGGCGCAGGTAATCGGGCGGCAGCAGCACATTGCTGTCCGACATCAGCACATGGTCGAAGCGCGCGGCCTCCCAGCCCTTGACGAGGTTGTTGAGCTTGGGATTGCCCGAGACCCGGTCATCGCCGGTCAGAAGCCGGGCCGCGACAGCGGGATGGCGCTGCATCAGGCGTTCGACCAGCGCGCAGGCCGGGTCGGCGGGATCGGCGGCACAGAAGATCAGCTCGAACTCAGGGTAATCGGCGCGGAAGGTGGTCTCGAGGGTTTCCTCGAGGAAATTCTCCAGCCCGCAGACCGGGCGGAGCACGGTGACCGGCGGCAGGAAGCCCGGATCGCCGGCTGGTTTGCGGCCGAGGGCCAGCCAAGCCAGCGCCAGCCCCGCCCATTGGCAGGCGAGGCAGAAGGACGTGAAGAGGAAAAGCCAGATCAGGGCGCCGCCCATCAGGAATGCCTGTGCAAGGGTCTGTCGCAGCGCGTCATATACGCTTGGGCAAGGATCCGAAACCCATTTGCACCTCGGCCCCGGTCATTTCCAGCCCGAAGCCCTTCCCGAAGCCCTGCACGAATGCCGGGGCAAAGCCGGGCTCGGCCGTGGCGCCGGCCTCGGCCGCATCGCGGGTGCCGCCGCGCAGGCTGTCATGCGCGGCCCAGTCGATCAGCAGAAGCCTGCCGCTGGCGGTTTCGGCCAGCGCGGTGGCGTTTTCCACCCAGTCGCCGCAATTGGCATAGGCGATGCCATGGTCGCGGTGCAGCGCCGGCTTGTGGAAATGGCCGCAGATGATGCCATCGGTGCCATGGGCGCGGGCGACCTCGGCCAGACGCTCCTCGAACGCGTCGCAGGAGCGCACCACGTCGTTGAAACCCTTGACCAGACGGTCGACCAGCTGCCATTCCGACCAGCCGACCCGGGCGCGCTGCCGGTTGACCCAGCCGATCGCCCCGCGCACCGCATTGTCTATCCTCGTGCCCAGCCGCGACAGGCGCGGAAAGACCCGCTCGAAAAGATCGCCCTCGTCGCCATGCACCACGAGGTAGCGCGTGCCATCGGCGGATTGATGGACGATGCGGTCGACCACTTCGACCCCGACCAGTTCATAGCCGATGAAGCGGCGGAAGAAGGCGTCGTGGTTGCCGGGCGTGTAGATCAGCCGCGTGCCCCTGCGGGCGCGGTCGAAGAGGAGGGCGAGGATCTGGTGCTGCTCTTGTGTCCAATGCGCGCCGAGGGGCAGCCAGGTGTCGATGATGTCGCCGACGAGGTAGATCACCTCGGCGGTATGGCCCTGCAGAAAGGACAAAAGCGCCTTGTCCCGGCAGGCGCGCGAGCCGAGGTGGAGGTCGGAGAGGAAAAGCACCGGAAAATGCCGCGCCGGCGGGGTCGTCTGGGCGGCGGGGGGCGGATTGGGGGCGAGGTTTTGCGCCAGGACGCTGAGGTTCAGCGCCTCGAACGGGTGGTTTTCACGGTCCAGCGCCGCGGGCGGCAGGAAATCGGCCATGTGCAGTGCCATCTTGTCCGCTCCTTTGCTGCCGTGCCCCGCAAGGCGCCGCACCTCGTTCTGCCCCGCGCGCCCGCCGGATCCTGCGGGTTTCACGTCGGGCCCGTCCTTTTCCGGCGAAAGCACCCGCGTCAGAGGTGACCGGGCCTTCCTTGCGAGGTGATAGAAGCGCAACGCAACGGCGGTGTGACAGGTTCCGCAGAATTGGCAGGGGCGGTGTAGAACTTGCATCTTGGCACCAGAGATGGTGGGGCAGGGCGCGGCCTGCGCGGCGATGGCGCAGGGGGATTGGGCCGATCTCACCCTGGGCGGTATGACCTTATCCTACGCCTTTCCGGCCCGCCGCGTCCCGGCCTTCTGGCCTCGTGCGACTCTTCCGTCTGGTGAAACCCGGCGTCGGGGCGGATCGTGGTGAAAGGGCGGGCTGATTGCCTGTCTCTTGGGCGTCCTGCGCAGGGGGCTTCCGGTCGGTCCGGCGTCAGGGCGGGCAAGATGGGCGGATCGCCCATCCTACTGCACCCTCGGTCGCCCGGGGCCAGGGCGGGGCGCTGCCCCGTGCCCCGGAGTATTTGCACAAAGCGCAAGGGCGGGCAGAAAAACGCAAGGCTGGCGCAGAACGGCTTTGCGCCCCGGGGCGTTTCGCGCCAAGGTAGAGTGGGGGCCGGGACGTGCTCGCCTTTGACGGTGGGCAATTTCGGGCCGGGGACGGGGGAGTGTCGACGCGTGTCACGGAATTACATCGCCTCGGATCTGCCATTGCTTCTGGAAATCGAGCCCTCGGCCGGTTGGGTCTGGAAGGCAGAGGACCGGCGGGCGGCGCCGGCGGGGCTGGCCGAACTCGTGGCCTTCCTGCATCCCGACGACCGGGCGCATGTGCTGCAGGCGCTTTACGAGGCCGAGGCGCGACGGCAGCCGCGCTTCCAGATCTCGGCCCGGCTGTCACGCGCCTCGGGGCAGATGCTGACCGTGTCGATCTTCGGCGCGGCGATTGCCCTGCCCGATGCCGACCAGCAGCGCTATCTCTGCGTCATCACCGATATCTCGGCCCATACCTCGGCGATCGAGCGGTTCAACCTTGCCACCTCGGCGACGCGGGAGGTGATCTTCCTTCTCGACTTCGACCGCAACGAACATTGGTGGAGCCAGGCCTTCACCCTGACCTTCGGCCATGCACCGCTGGTGCAGCCCGATGTGCTGGAACGCTGGTTCGATCTGGTGCATCCGGCCGACCAGGCGCGGATCATGGCCAGCCATACGGCGGCGCGGCGCGGGACGGCGGCGGAATGGGTCGATGAATACCGGATGCGCAAGGGCGACGGCAGCTATGTCACCGTGCTGGACCGCGCCCGATTCTTCCGGCGGCCGGACGGGACGGTGGCGCGCTCGATCTCGACGCTGACCGATGTGTCCGAACTGCGCAAGGTGGAGCTGATGTTCAGCCAGACCGCCGCCGCGGCCCAGGACGTGATCTACAGCTTGGACCTCGAGGCGGGCTATCTTTGGCTCAACGAGTCGCTGAAGAACCGCTATGGCCATGACCCGACGATGGTCTCGCGCCATCCGGCGGCCTGGGTCGATCTGATCGCCCCGGCCGACCGCCCCTCCTACCTGCACCAACGCGAGCAGGCGCTGAAGGGCGATGCCCCGCGCTACGAGATCCGCTATCGGCTGCAGGGCGCGGCGGGGGCGCTTTACAGCGTCATCGACCGCGCCCAGATCACCCGGGACGAGGCGGGCCGGCCGATCCGCATCGTCGGCTCCATCGTCGATGTGACCGCGCTGCACGAAGAGGAGGCGCGCCTTCATGCCGTGGTCGAGGTCGCGGCCAATGCGGTCTATGAATATGACGTGGCGGCGGGCACCTTCCGCTATTCCGACGGCATGGCCAAGACCTTCGGCCATGACTGGTCCGACCCGCAACCCGCCCTGACCCGTTGGGAGCCGCTGGTCCATCCCGAGGACCGCGAACGCGCCCGCAGCGAATTCCTGAACTTCGTCGGCGGGACCGAACGCTATGCCAAGCTGGAATACCGCTTTGCCCGCGCCGATGGCACCTATGCCCGGGTCCGCGAGCGGATGATCTCTCTGCGGGACGACGCGGGCCAGGCCCTGCAGGTCATCGGCGGCATCGAGGATGTGAGCGAGGAATACGCGGCCCAGGACCGCCTGCGCCAGAGCCAGAAGCTCGAGGCGATCGGCAAGCTGACCGGCGGCGTCGCGCATGATTTCAACAACCTGCTGACCGTGATCCTCGGCAGCGCCGATCTGATGGAAAGCGATGCGACCCTGGGCGCCGCGCAGCGCGAACTGGCCCGCAACGTCGCCATCGCGGCGCGGCGCGGGGCCGAGCTGACCTCGGGCCTTCTGGCCTTTGCCCGCCAGCAACCGCTGACGCCGCGCCCGCTCGACATCGCGGCGGTCTTTGCCGAGATGGACGGGTTGCTGCGCCGCACCCTGCCGGCCGGGGTCAAGCTGGAAACCGTGATTCCCCCCGATATCTGGCTGGTCGAGGCCGACCCGACCCAGCTGAACGCCGCGCTGCTCAACCTCTGCGTCAATGCCTCGGATGCGATGCCCGAGGGCGGGCGGATCACCATCGAAAGCCGCCCCTGGGTGATCGACGACAGCTACCGGATGTCCGACCCCGAGGCGCGCCCGGGCGAGTTCCTTCGGATCGATGTCACCGACACCGGGCATGGCATGACGGCCGATGTGCTGGCGCGGGCCTTCGACCCTTTCTTCACCACCAAGCCCCTGGGCAAGGGCTCGGGCCTTGGCCTGTCGATGGTCTGGGGCTTTGCCAAGCAGTCGGGCGGCCATGCCAGGGTCTATTCCGAGGTCAACATCGGCACCACGGTCTCGCTCTTCCTGCCGCGCAGCAAGGGCAGGCTTGCGGCCGCACCACCGGTCACGGCGGGCGGCATCGCCCTCGGCAAGGGCCAGCATGTGCTGGTGGTCGAGGACGACCCGCAGCTGCGCCGCTTCGTCGTGGCGATGGTGGAACGGCTGGGCTACCGCGCCAGCCAGGCCGAAACCGGCGAGGAGGCCATGGCGATCCTGCGCAGCCGGTCGGATGTGCAACTGCTGTTTTCCGACGTCGTGATGCCCGGCAGCATGAGCGGGCGCGACCTTGCCGAACTGGCCCTGGCCGAGTTTCCCGGCCTGCGCGTGCTGTTTTCCTCGGGCTATTCGGAAAATGCGATCATCCACAACGGCAGGCTGGACGAAGGGGTGCGGTTCCTCGCCAAACCCTACCAGCTGCGCGATCTGGCCGAAAAGCTGCAGGAGGTCTTCGCATCAGGCCCAAGCCGGCGCAGCAGCGCCTGGGCGCCGTCGCCAGAGGGCCATTCGGGCGCCGGGGCCTGAGACCCGGCCAGAGCCGCGCCGCCTTGCCCCGACTTTGGCCTTGAGGTGGCGCGGCGCGCGCGCAATCCTGCGGGCGGGGCCAAGGCCCTGAACAGCCCTTTTGCGGAGCCTGCCCGATGACCTCCTCCCCGCCGATCCGGATGCTGCGCGCCGACAATCCGGGAGGCTTCACCGGAACCGGCACCAACAGCTATCTTCTGGGCCGGCCCGAGACGGGGCTGGTCCTCGTCGATCCCGGCCCCGATCTGCAAAGCCATCAGGAGGCGCTGCTGCAGGCCCTGAATGGCGCGAAGCTTGCGGCGATCCTCGTCACCCATGCCCATCTTGACCATTCCGCCCTGGCCCCGCGCATCGCCGCAATGACCGGGGCCGAGGTTCTGGCCTTTGGCGATGCCAGGGCCGGCCTGTCGCCCCTGATGCTGCGCCTGGCCGAAGAGGGGCTGACCGGGGGCGAGGGCAGCGACACGGGCTTTGCCCCTGACCGGAGGGTGGCGGATGGCGAGATCCTGGATCTGGCTGGGATGATGATCGAGGTGATCCATACCCCCGGCCATATGGGCGGCCATATCAGCCTCGCGCTCGGGCAGACGCTTTTGTCGGGCGATCATGTGATGGGCTGGTCCAGTTCGATCGTCTCGCCGCCCGAGGGGGATATGGCGGCCTATATGCACTCGCTGAAGCTTCTGGCGTCGCGCGACTGGGACCGCTTCCTGCCCGGTCATGGCGAGGTGATCGCCGATCCCGCCGCGCGCCTGGCCGAGCTGATCGCCCACCGCAAGGGCCGCGAGGCCTCGGTTCTGGCGGCGCTGGCGGCGGGGCCCGATACGGCGGAAGGGCTGGCGCGGCGCATCTACACCACCACGCCGCCAGCGCTGATCCCGGCCGCCACGCGCAATGTGCTGGCCCATCTGATCGACCTTGTGGCCCGCGGCGAAGTCGCCGCCGGGCCGGGCCCCCTGGCGCAGGCGCGCTTCCACAGGACCTGACCCGCGCCGCGCGCCAAGGACGGCCCAAACCGCAAGACGCAGACAAGAAGTTGTCGCCCCGCGCATTTTTCCCCCGCTCCCCCCTTGCCGCCCCCAAACACCCTTGCTATAGGACCCCCATGTTCCGGCGTAGCTCAGCGGTAGAGCAGCTGACTGTTAATCAGCTGGCCGTAGGTTCGATCCCTACCGCCGGAGCCAACTTCTTCCAGGAGAATCAAGGTGATACACCTTGGTTCTCCGTGGAGGAAACTGGCAAGATCCCCTGAAAATCCCCGTTCTGACCCAGGATGCGCTCTTCAGCGCGTGTGTGAGCTTCGGCCTGCAACCTGCTGATATGTCTTTGCAATCAGCTGGGCGCGTCAGTCCTGCGCGCACCGTCGGGCGTGGTTCAGCGAAAAAGCTTGATGCCCAGCCAGAGGATCGCCAGCAGGACCGGCTGGTGGATCAGATAGACCGCCAGCGCGTGGCGTCCGGGCCAGGCGAGGCGGCGCAGAAGCGCAGAGGGTTCGCTGCGGGGGGCGGTGACACGCCGGGGGGTAAGGCTGCGTGCGATCTTTGCAGCGGCGATGCCCAGAAGGCAGGGGGCGAACCAGGGGAAGACCGGCTCGAAGTCGATGGTGCGGGGCAGGCGGTCGGCAAAGCCGATCCATTGCAGCCAGACCGGATCGAAAGCGGCGGAATGGTAGACCTGCGGCGCCACGAAGACCACGCCCGCCACGGCGAGGGTGAGGAGGGCGGGCAGGCGCAGGAAGGCCAGGCCCAGCACGCTCGCCACGGCGATCGAATGCAGGATGCCGAAGAAGACGAATCCCTGCGGCAGGGCGATCCGCGTGGCCAGCGTGACGAGGCCGGCACCCGCCACGATCTTCGCCAGCCTGCGCCAGAACGGCGTCCAGCGGATGCCCGCGCCATGGCCGAGCTGCAGGCCGACCCCGACGAGGAACAGGAACCCCGCCGCCACGGTCTTGGCAAAGATCGGCCAGCCGCCGCTGAAGGTGGTCCCCGGCGGGATCAGGCCGAACATCTCCAGATCCTTGGCGGTATGAAACACCGCCATCGCGACCAGAAGGGCCGATCGCGCAAGGTCGAGGCCGATGATCCGCGCGCCGCGCGGCGCCGTGGCGCGGTCCAGTCTCGCCTCTGTCATCGCCGCGGCCTCCGAGCTTGCACGCCTAGTCTATAGGGCGTCTATAGGGCGGGGCCGGTGGCAGGAACAGGGCGAAGCGGCGGCGTTCGCGGCACCGCCTAGCGTGAACCGCCCTTCGGCGCATTCCGGCCAGCCGGAAGTTGCGCTGGTTTCCGGATTTTGCGCTGGTGATCTCTCTGGCGACGAATCACCCGCGCTGTTAGAGTTCCTTAATTTCGACGTAATTGATCACTTTTTCTCACCTTTCCGGGGGCTGACTGATGGCATTTGCATCTTCTTCACTGGCAATTTCCGACCTCAACGATTCCATCTTCGGGACAAGCGGGGACGACGAGCTCTCCGGCTTGGGCGGGGACGATTCGATTGACGGCGGCTATGGCGGCATCGACACGCTCTACGGCGGCACGGGCAATGACCTGTTGTGGACGCGGACCGATGATCTGGCCTATGGCGGCGACGGCGACGACACGCTGTCGGTCGGGGGCGACGGGCCTTCGGTGCTGGATGGCGGCACGGGCACCAATATCCTGCGCTTCGAGGGCGGCTATGACATCTCGTCTTCCACCCTCGTCAACCTGCAACAGGCCTGGATTGCCGGCACGGCGGTGATGACGACCGCCCAGATGGCCAGCTTCCAGCTGATCTCGGGCTATAACGCCGGCTATACCTCGGCGGGGATCACGCTGAGCGAAGGGGGCACGGCGACGGTGGTCCTCTCTTCCACCCTGACCAATTACTTCTCGCTCACCGGGTCGGGGATGGCGGACCGGATCACTTTCGATCCGGGCTATGGCCATACGATCTATGCCTATATGGGCCTTGGCAACGACAAGGTGACCACGGCCGGCGGCAACGATTCCCTGCGCGGCGAGGATGGCAGCGATACGCTGGCCGGGCTTGGCGGCAACGATTCCATCGACGGCGGCGTCGGTGCGGATTCGATGCTGGGCGGCGACGGCAATGATTACCTCATCGTCTATGGCGCCGATACTGCTGCGGGCGGCAATGGCGACGACCTGATCTCGATCGCGGGCAATGGCGCGGCCATCCTCGCCGGCGGGGCCAATGTCGACATGCTGCGCTTCGAGGGCGCCTATGACATCAGCAGCGCCACCCTTTCGGGGTTCGAGCAGCTCTTGGCGGGCAGCAACGCGATGATGACCGCGGCGCAGCTGGATCAGTTCACCAAGGTTTCGGGCTATGACACCAATTACACCACGGCGGGGGTGACGCTGACCCAGGGCGGCACGGCCGATGTGACGCTGTCGGTGACGCTGAGCAATTACTTCGCGCTGACCGGATCGTCGCAGGCTGACCTGATCACCTTCGCCCCCGGCTACAACGCCAGGATCTACGCCTATATGGGCGGCGGCAACGACTCTGTCACGGCCTCGGGCGGGGCCGACAGCATCCGGGGCGAGACGGGCAATGACACGCTGCTGGGGATGAACGGCGACGATTCCATCGACGGCGGCAGCGGCGCGGATTCGGTCAACGGCGGCGCGGGCAATGACTTCCTGATCGCGGGCTACGGCGACACCGTTCTGGGCGGGCTCGGCGACGACCTCTTCTCGCTCAGCGGCAACATGCCGGCCTCGCTGGACGGTGGCACCGGCAATGACACGCTGCGCTTCGAGAACAGCTTCGATCTGACCGGCACCACGATCACCGGGTTCGAGCAGCTGAACGCCTATGCCACCACCTCGCTGACCACGGCGCAGCTGGCGCAATTCGCCACGGTCGCGGGCTACAGCCCGGCCTATACCACGGCGACCCTGAACCTGACCCATGGCGGATCGGCCAATGTCACCGTGGCGGCCTCCGTGTCGAGCTATATCGCCATCACCGGCTCGGCCGAGGCCGATGCCTTGACCTTCACCGGCGGCTATCTCGGCGCGGTCAATGTCGCGATGGGTGGCGGCAATGACAGCATCCTCGCCTCCAGCGGCAATGACAGCCTGCGCGGCGACGATGGCGACGACACGCTGGCGGGCTCGCTCGGCAATGACAGCCTCGATGGCGGCACCGGGGTGGATTCGCTCTATGGCGGCAATGGCGACGACCTTCTGATCCTGCGCTTCTGGGACAGCGCCTATGGCGGGGCCAACAACGACCTTCTGTCGGTCAACGACAATTACCCCGCCACGCTGGATGGCGGCGCCAATTTCGATATCCTGCGCTTCGAGGGCAACTACGACATCACCGGTTCGACCATCACCGGGATCGAGCAGCTGAACCTCAACAACAACGACACGATGACCGCGACCCAGCTTGGGCTTTTCACCACGGTCTCCGCCTATAACGCGGGCTATACCAGCGCCGGCGTCACCCTGTCCGAAGGCGGCACCGCCACGATCAACCTGGCCGCCTCGCTCAGTTCTTATTTCAGCCTGACCGGCTCTTCGGATGCAGATATCCTGACCTTCGGCCCGGCCTATACCGGCATCATCTATGCCTATACCGGCGGCGGCGATGACAGCGTCACCGCGGCCTCGGGCAATGACAGCCTGCGCGGCGAGGACGGCAACGACAGCATCTTCGGCTACAACGGCAACGATTCCATCGATGGCGGCAATGGCGACGACGTGTTGAACGGCCAGAACGGCAATGACACGATCGACGGCGGCACTGGCATCGATTCCATCGTCGGCGGGGTCGGGGATGACGTGCTGGTCGCCCGGCTGGGCGACAGCGTCTATGGCGGCAACAACAACGACCTCGTCGCCGTGGCCGAGAGCCTGCCCGCGCTGCTGGACGGCGGTCTGGGCAATGACACGCTGCGCTTCGAGAATGGCTATGACATCACCGGCAGCAAGGTCACCGGGTTCGAGACGCTGGCGACCAATGGCACGGTGATGCTGACGGCGGCGCAGCTCAACAGCTTCTCGCTCGTTCAGGGCTATGGGGTCGGCTATACCGGCGCCGCGGTCCGGCTGACGGTCGGTGGCACGGCTGCGATCACGCTTTCCTCCGGCCTGACCTCGTATTTCTCGCTGCAGGGCTCGTCTGGCGACGACAAGATCAGCTTCAACACCGGGTTCAGCGCCACGATCTTTGGCTATGGCGGGGGCGGCAATGACAGCATCACGGCGGCCTCGGGGGCGGATTCGCTGCGCGGCGATCAGGGCAACGACACGCTGACCGGCCTTGGCGGCAATGACTCGATCGACGGCGGCGCCGGGGCGGATGTGATCGTGGGCGGCGCCGGGGTCGACCAGCTGACCGGCGGCATCGGGCGCGACACCTTCGTCTTCGACACGCTCAGCTCCTCGAACACGCTGACTCCGGACCGCATCACCGATTTCGAGTCGGCGGGCGCTGGCAAGGGCGACCTCATCGACGTCTCGGCGATCGATGCCGATGGCAATCTGGGCGTCAACGACAGCTTCATCTTCGGCTCGACCGGGCTTGGCGGGCTGTCGGTCGTCGACAGCGGCACCGATACTTTGGTGCGCCTGAACACCGACAATGACGCGGCTTTCGAGGTTGTCATCCTGATCGCCGATGGCGGCGTGCTGGCTTCGGCCTATACCGCGGCCGATTTCAACCTCTGATCCGGTCCGGGCGGCGGCAATCCCTCCGCCCGGTCTGATCCAGATCAACGCCGCGGCGCGGCAAGAAGGGCAATCTGGGGCGACAAGCAGGTCGCCCCCGCGCGGGTCTCTGCATCTTCTCCAGAAGGGAGCCCGCCATGCCCGCCCCAGTTTCCGAAGCTGCGAAGGTGCCGACCCTTGCGGCCCATGCCGTGATCGACAAGGCCTTTCACGCCATGATGGCGCGGATGACGCTTGGCATCGCGCCATCGGCTCTGACCCAGGCCTTCACCGACTGGGCCGAGCATCTGGCGACCGCGCCCGGCACCCAGATGGCGCTGGCGGGCCAGGCGCTGCGGATGGGCGCCGAGCTTGCCCGCTATGGCGCGCAGGCCTCCCTCGGCGCCGAGGCTGTGCCTGTGGCCCAGCCCCAGCCCGGCGACCGCCGCTTTGCCGACCCCTCCTGGCAAGGCTTTCCCTTCAACCTGATGGCGCAGGGCTTTCTCGCGCAGGAACGCTGGTGGGATCAGGCCCTGACCACCGTCCCCGGCGTGACCGAGGCGCATGAGAAGGTGGCGGCCTTCGTGATGCGCCAGATGCTCGACACCGTCTCGCCCGCCAACTTTCCGCTGACCAACCCCGAGGTCCTGCAGGCCACCGCCGCGGAAGGCGGCATGAACCTGATCCGCGGCGCGGGGCACCTGGCCCAGGACATCGCCCATGCCCTGCGCCACCAGCGCCCCGACGGGGCCGAGGCCTTTCAGGTCGGCCGCGATCTGTCGGTGACCCCCGGCAAGGTGGTCTTCCGCAACCGCCTGATCGAGCTGATCCAATATGCCCCCACCACCGCAACCACGCGCCCCGAACCGATCCTGATGGTTCCGGCCTGGATCATGAAATACTATATCCTTGATCTCTCACCGGAAAACTCGCTGGTCCGCTACCTGGTCGGGCAGGGCTATACCGTCTTCATGATCTCCTGGCTGAACCCCGGGGCCGGGGATGCGGACCTGTCGATGGAGGATTACCGCAGCCTCGGCGTGATGGAGGCGCTGGAGGCGGTCACCGCCATCACCGGGCAGGGGGCGGTGCATGGGCTTGGCTATTGCCTGGGCGGCACCCTTCTTGCGATTGCGGCGGCGACGATGGCCCGCGATGGCGATGCTAGGTTCAAGACCCTGACCCTGCTCGCCGCCCAGACCGATTTCAGCGAAGCGGGCGAGCTGACGCTGTTCATCAACGAGGCGCAGGTCAGCTATCTGGAAGACATGATGTGGCAACAGGGCTATCTGGCCACCGATCAGATGGGCGGTGCCTTCAGATTGTTACGTTCGGCGGATCTGATCTGGTCGAAGAACGTGCATGATTACCTGATGGGGCAGCCGGTGAAGATGTTCGACCTTCTGGCCTGGAATGCCGATGGCACGCGGATGCCCGCGACGATGCATGCGCAATACCTGCGCCAGCTGTTCTTGCGCAACGAACTCGCCGCCGGCCATTATCGGGCGGGGGGCGGGCTGGTCACCGTCTCGGACATCACGGCGCCGGTGCTTGCCGTCGGCACCGAGGAGGACCATGTCGCGCCGTGGAAATCGGTCTACAAGCTGCATCTTCTGGCCGATACCGAGGTGACCTTCGTTCTGGCCAGCGGCGGGCACAATGCCGGCATCGTAGCACCGCCCGGCCATCCGAACCGGCATTACCGGGTCAACACGACCAAGGTCGGCGCACCCTACCGCGATGGCGAGGCCTGGGCGGCGGCCAGCCCCGAACGCCCCGGCTCCTGGTGGCAGGCGCTGTCGGACTGGCTCGACGCGCGCTCATCTCCGCCGGTGGACCCGCCGCCGCTGGGGCAGGCCTCTGGCAAATACCGGGCGCTCTGCGCGGCGCCGGGCACTTATGTGATGCAGGAATGACCATGACATTTTCCCTGACAGGCAAGGTGGCGCTGATCGTCGGCGTCGCCAACGAGGACTCCATCGCCACCGGCTGCGCCGAGGCCCTGGCGGCAGCCGGGGCGACCCTGGTCGTGACCTATGCCGACGAGAAGGCGCGCCCCCATGTCGAGCCGGTCGCAGCAAGGCTTGGCGCGGCCCTGGTCCTGCCGATGAACGTGCAGACCGAAGGCGCCATGGAAGCGGTCTTTGCCGCCATCGCCGAAAGATGGGGAAGGCTGGATTGCCTCGTCCATTCCATCGCCTTCTGCCCGCGCGAGGATCTGCATGGCCGCGTCACCGACAGCTCTGCCGCGGGCTTTGGCCTTGCGATGGACATTTCGGTCCATTCCCTGATCCGCCTCGCCCGGCTGGCCGAACCCCTGATGACCGAAGGCGGCGCCATCCTGACCATGAGCTATTACGGCGCCGAAAAGGTGGTCGATCATTACAACCTGATGGGCCCGGTCAAGGCCGCACTGGAAAGCACGGTGCGGGTTCTGGCCGCCGAGCTCGGGCCGAAGCGGATCAGCGTCAACGCCATCTCGCCCGGCCCGCTGCAGACCCGCGCCGGCTCCGGCATCGCCCATTTCGACGACCTGATCGAGGCGGCCCGCACCCGATCCCCCTTGCGCGATCTGGTCAGCATCGCCGATGTCGGCGCCATGGCGGCCTTTCTGGCCAGCGATGCCGGGCGCAACGTCTCGGGCGACGTGATCCATGTCGATGCCGGAATGCATGTTCTGGCCTGATCCCCTGACAGAAAAGGCCTGAAGATGCAGTATATCGAGAACAAGACCTATGACGAGATCGCGGTCGGTGACGCCGCCCAACTGGTCCGCCAGCTGGAACCCCGCGACATCGAGCTTTTCGCCGTCGTCTCGGGCGATGTGAACCCGGCCCATGTCGATGCCGACTATGCCAAGACCGACATGTTCCACCGCATCATCGCGCATGGCATGTGGGGCGGGGCGCTGATCTCGGCGGTTCTGGGCACCGAACTGCCGGGGCCGGGGACGATCTTCCTCACCCAGAGCCTGCGCTTTGACGCGCCGGTCTCGGTCGGCGATACGATCACCGTGCGGGTCGAGGTGACGGCGAAGGAACCGAAGAACCGCCTGACGCTGAACTGCACCTGCACCAATCAGGCAGGCAAGGTGGTGATCGCGGGCCAGGCCGAGGTGGTGGCCCCCACCGTCAAGGTCCGCCGCCCGCGCACCCTGTTGCCAGAGGTCCATCTACACGAGACCGGGGCGCTCTACCGCTCGCTGATCGACGCGACCCGGGTGCGCGCGCCGGTCACCGTCGCCGTCGTCCACCCTTGCGACGACGCCGCCCTTGCCGGCGCGATGGAGGCGGCAGAGGCCGGGCTGATCCTGCCCCTGCTGGTCGGCCCCCGCGCCAAGATCGAGGCCGCCGCCCGCGCCGCAGGTCGTGACCTCACCGGGGTCGAGCTGATCGACACCCCCCACAGCCATGCCGCCGCCGCCCGCGCCGTGGCGCTGGTGCATGAGGGCCGCGCCCAGGCCATCATGAAGGGCAGCCTGCACACAGACGAGCTGATGGCCGCCATCGTCGACAAGACCCTTGGCCTCAGAACCGACCGGCGGATGAGCCATATCTATGTGCTCGACGCGCCGCATTACCCCAAGCCGCTTTTCATCACCGATGCCGCGATCAACATCGCCCCCGATCTTCCGACCAAGCGCGACATCGTGCAGAACGCCGTCGATCTGGCCCATGCGATGGGGATTGCCCTGCCGAAAGTCGCGATCCTTTCGGCGGTGGAGACGGTGAACCCGGCGATGAGTTCCACAATCGATGCCGCGGCGCTGTGCAAGATGGCCGAGCGCGGGCAGATCAAGGGGGCGGTGCTGGACGGGCCCCTGGCCTTCGACAATGCGATCTCGATGGCTTCGGCGGCAACCAAGGGCATCACCTCCGCCGTGGCGGGGCAGGCCGATATCCTCGTGGCGCCCGATCTGGAGGCCGGCAACATGATGGCCAAGCAGCTGATTTATCTGGCGGGGGCCGAGGCCGCGGGCATCGTGATCGGCGCAAGGGTGCCGGTGATCCTGACCAGCCGCGCCGATGACACGCTGACCCGCCTCGCCTCCTGCGCCCTGGCGCAGATCTACATCGCCCGCCCGCAGGGCAAAGCGGGATGAGCGCGTCCGTCCCGGCGGCAGAACCGCAGACCGAGGGCCTCCTGATCCTGAATGCCGGCTCCTCCAGCCTGAAATTCGCGCTCTACCCTCTTGCCGAGGCTGCGGCGCTGATCCGGGGCAAGATCGCGGGCATAGGCTCCACGCCGCAGTTCCGGGCCGAGGATGCCGGGGGCAGGGCGCTGGACCCCGGCGCCCTCGCGCAGATCGCCCCCGATGCCGGGCTGGCGGCGCTGATCAAGGGCCTTCTCGACTGGATCGCCGCACATCATGCCGGGATCACCCTGCGCGGCATCGGCCACCGCGTGGTGCATGGCGGGCAGACCCATACCGGCCCGGCGCTTGTCACCCCCGCGGTGCTTGCCGATCTGACCGCCCTTGTCCCGCTCGCCCCGCTGCACCAGCCCTTCAGCCTCGCCTGCATCCGCGCCTGCACCGCATGGGCCGCGGACCTGCCGCAAGTCGCCTGCTTTGACACGAGCTTTCACCGCAGCCAGCCCCGCCTGCACCAGATCTTCGCCCTGCCACGGCAGCTGACCGAGGAGGGCATCCTGCGCTATGGCTTTCACGGGCTTTCGTACGACTATATCGCCGGCGAACTGCCCGCCCATCTTGGCGCGCGGGCCGAGGGGCGGGTGGTCGTGGCGCATCTGGGCAATGGCGCCAGCGCCTGCGCCTTGCTGGGGCGGCGCAGTCAGGCCAGCTCCACCGGCTTCACCGCACTCGACGGGCTCATGATGGGGGAACGCTGCGGCAGCATCGACCCCGGCGTCATCCTCCACCTGATCCAGCAGCGCGGGATGACCGCGGGAGAGGTCGAGACCCTGCTTTACAAACACTCCGGCCTGCGCGGCGTCTCGGGCCTCAGCGGCGACATGCGGGTGCTGGAGGAGAGCCCGGAACCCGCGGCACAGCTCGCCATCGACCTCTTCTGCCACCGCGCCGCCTGCGAGATCGCTGCCCTGCTGCCCGCCATCGGCGGCCTCGATGCGCTGGTCTTCACCGCGGGCATCGGCGAGAACTCCGCCCGGGTGCGCGACGGCATCTGCACCCGGCTCGGCTGGCTCGGGCTGGCGCTGGACCCAAGGCGGAATGCGGCGGGGCAGGGGGTGATCAGCCGCGCCGACAGCCCGGTCACCGCCCTCGTCCTGCCCACCAACGAAGAGCTTCCCATCGCACGCGCCCTCCGCTGCCTTCTGCAGGCCCCGCAAGCCTGACTTGCGGAAGGCCCCGGTTTCAGGCATGAGCGGCGGCTTGATAGGCAGCCAAGGGAAGATCACGATGGATTACAGCAAATCTGGCTACCCGCGGGCGGACAAGAACACGCCGCGCGTCCAGGGCCACAAGGCCAAGGGCGCCCCTGGCGCGCCGCTCAACCTGCGCATGACGAAGGAAGAGCTGCTGGCCCGCATGAAAGCCGCCGCCGCCGCCAAGAAGGCGGAAGAGCCGAAGTAAGCGCCCCCCGCCCAAGCCCCCCTGTAACAAGGGGCGGCGCCGGCGCGAAATGTCCAGAGACCGCCCCAGGGACACAGCCTGCCGGGGCGGCCGCGCAACGCCCCCGCCGCCAAGGCCGGGGCCCTTTTCTGGACGAGACGACACATGAAAGCCACCTGGACCCTGCACGACGGGCGCGAGATCACCCTGGATGTGAAGCCCGGCACCTCCCTGATGGAGGCCGCCACTGCCCGCGCCATCCCCGGCATCATCGGCGAATGCGGCGGGGCGCTCGCCTGCGCCACCTGCCATGTCGTGGTGGCGCCCGACTGGTTCGCGAAGACCGGCGGCCCGGGCACGATGGAGGATGACATGCTCGACAGCACCGATGCCGAACGCCAGCCCTGTTCGCGCCTCTCCTGCCAGATCCGGATGAGTGCGGCGCTCGACGGCATCCGCGTCACGGTCCCCGAGGCCTGAAACCGCGCCCCCATGGCCCCGGCCAAGCCGAATCCTTGACGCAAGCCCCGAGGTGGATCACACCCAAAGCGCTTTAGATCGGGGGGGCCAATGGAATATCTGGACCAAAGCCTGAAAGGGCTGTTTGTCGATCTGCAGACCTCCGGCCTCTGGCCGGATCAGAAGGTGATCGCCGACGCGGTGCTTCTGGCCCCGGCGGGCGAGATCCTCGCCGCCTATGACGAGGCCAAAGCGGCGGGCACGCCCGACCTTGCCGCCTTCTTCGCCCGCTGGTTCCGCCCGGTCGCGGCGGGCGCCTCCGCCTACCGCACCAACCCTGCCCATGCCCCGCAGGACCATCTCGCCGCGGTCTGGCCGCATCTGATCCGCCCGGCCGACGACCCGCAGGAACGCTCGACCCGCTTTCCGCTGCCGCACCCCTATATCGTCGCCGGGGGCCGCTTCCAGGAGGCCTATTACTGGGACAGCTACTTCAGCCACCTCGGGCTTCTGCGGTCCGGCCAGCATGATCTGGTCCGCGCCAGCCTCGACAATTTCGCCCATGCCATCGCCACGATCGGCCATATCCCGAACGGCTTTCGCAGCTATTTCCTGACCCGCTCGCAGCCGCCCTTCTTCGCCGCCATGGTGCAGGATTATGGCCGCGCGACCGGCGATCTGGCCGGGGCCTATGCCCGTTACCGCGGCGCGATGCAGGCCGAATACCGCTATTTCATGTCCTCCTCGCATAATGTCGGCGGGCTCGCGCGCTATTGGGACGATGCCAACAGCCCGCGGATCGAGATGTATGGCACCGATCTGGCATGGCTCGACCATGCCCGCAGCCACCCCGATTTCTTCCGCAACCTGCGGGCGGCCTGCGAAAGCGGCTGGGATTTCTCGTCGCGCTGGCTGACCGATCCTGCCGACCTCGGCACCGTGCGCACGACCGAGCTTTGGGCCATCGACCTCAACTGCCTGCTGTTGCGTTATGAAGAGATCCTGGCCCAGGCCACCGGCCATACCCGCTATGTCACCGCCGCCAATGCGCGGCGCCGCGCCATTTCGCAGCGGTTCTTCGACAAGGAGCGCGGTTATTTCTGCGATGTCCAGATTGCCGATGGCAAGCTGGTGCCGATCACCACGGCGGCGGGGATGTTCGCGCTCTATGCCGGTGCGGCCCGTCCCGATCAGGCAGCACGCGCGGCGGAATGGATGGAGGTGCATCTTCTGGCGCCGGGCGGTCTTCTGACCTCGGACGTGACCTCGGGCCAGCAATGGGATGCGCCGAACGGCTGGGCGCCGCTGCAATGGATCGCCATCCAGGGTCTGCGCCGCTATGGGATGGAGGATCTGGCCGAGGCCCTGCGCACCCGCTGGCTTGCCACCTGCGATGCGGTCTTTGCGGCCTCGGGCAAGTTCGTCGAGAAGTACAACGTGCTCGACCCGCTGGCCGCCTCGGGCGGCGGGGAATATGCCCTGCAGGACGGTTTTGGCTGGACCAATGGCGTCTATCTCGACCTTGCCGACGCCTAGCGTCTTCCCCGCGTAGAGACGAAAGGAAGACGCGGGCAAGACGGGTTCAAGACGCGTTCCAGACCGCCAGATTTCATTTTTGGTTGGAATATTCGTTCCAGACTGTTAGCCTGTTCCAAACCTTGGCAGGACCGGCGCAGGAACATGATGGACGAGACTTCAGCCCTTGGCGCGCTTCCCCAGACCGCCCCGACGACGGTGGAGGAGTTTCGCATCCGCTTGACCGGCGTGCTGGACGATCTGCCGCGCCGCTTGCGGCAATGCGCCGACTATATCGCCGCCAACACCGACCGGATCGCCGTCTCCACCGTGGCCGAGCTTGCCGCCGGGGCCGATGTGCCGCCCTCGGCCCTGATGCGCTTTTGCCAGATCCTCGGCTTTTCGGGCTTTTCCGAAATGCAGCGCCTGTTCCGCGAGGCCTATACCCCCGGCTGGCCGGATTATTCGACCCGGCTGAAGAACCTCAAGCAGGGCGGGGCGGGCAGCCCGACCGCCCTTCTGGCCGAGTTCATCGAGGCCGGGCGCCTCTCGCTGGAATCGCTGGCGAAATCGGCGGACGAGGCGGCGCTGCAACAGGCGGTGGGCCTGCTGGCCGGGGCGAAGACCGTGCATATCGTCGGCCTGCGCCGCGCCTTTCCGGTGGCCTGTTATCTGGCCTATGTCTTTGAGAAGATGTCGGTTCCGGCGATGCTGCATGATGCGGTGGGGCGGCTTGACCACCGCTCGGCGCTGCGCCGTGGCGATGCGGTGCTGGCCATCACCTTCGCGCCCTATTCCGAAGAGACCATCGCCCTGGCCGAGGCCGCCAAGGCGCGCGGCCTTCCCGTCGTGGCGCTGACCGACCGGATGACCTCGCCCCTCGCGCGCTACAGCGACGCGATCCTGACCCTGTCCGAGGTCGATTTCGGCGCCTTCCGCTCGCTTTCCGCGACCATGGCCATGGTCATGGCGCTGGCCGTGGCGGTGGGCACGGCGCGCGGCGGCTGACCTTGGGGCAGGGCGCAGAATTCGCTTTGCCTTTCGCCAAAAATAGAATAAATATTCCAAAAGCGGCGCCAGCCGCTGAGTCTTGGCACCTCTGTTCCGTTTCCGCCGTTCTGTTTTGGGAGAAACCATGAAAACCACCGGGAAACCCCTCGACGTCATCACCATCGGCCGCTCCTCGGTCGACCTTTACGGCGCGCAGGTTGGCGGGCGGCTGGAGGATATGGGCTCCTTCCAGAAATATATCGGCGGCTCGCCCACCAACATGGCGGCGGGGACGGCGCGGCTGGGGTTGAAATCGGCGCTGATCACCCGGGTCGGCGATGAACATATGGGCCGGTTCATCCGCGAGGAGCTTGCCAAGGAAGGCGTCGATGTGCGCGGCGTCATCACCGACAAGGAGCGTCTGACGGCGCTGGTCCTGCTCGGCATCCGGGATGAGAAGCAGTTCCCGCTGATCTTCTACCGTGAAAACTGCGCCGACATGGCGCTCTGCGAGGCGGATATCGACGAGGGCTTCATCGCCGAAAGCCGCTCGGTCGTGGCCACCGGTACCCATCTGTCGCATCCCCGCACCGAAAGTGCCGTCTTGAAGGCCCTGACGCTGGCCCGCAAGCATGGCGCGCGCACCGCGCTGGACATCGACTACCGCCCGAACCTCTGGGGTCTGGCCGGCCATGGCGACGGCGAAAGCCGCTTCATCGAAAGCGCCGCGGTCACCGCCAAGCTGCAATCCAGCTTGCATTTCTTCGATCTGATCGTCGGCACCGAGGAAGAGTTCCACATCGCCGGCGGCTCCACCGACACGATCGCCGCCTTGCGCGCGGTGCGGGCGGTGTCCAGGGCCACGCTGGTCTGCAAGCGTGGGCCGATGGGGGCCGTGGCTTTCGAGGGCGACATCCCGGATTCGCTGGACGATGGCCAGACCGGCCCGGGCTTTCCGATCGAGGTCTTCAACGTGCTGGGCGCCGGCGATGGCTTCATGTCGGGCCTGATCAAGGGCTGGCTGGATGACGAACCCTGGCCGACCGCTCTGAAATACGCCAATGTCTGCGGGGCCTTCGCGGTCAGCCGCCATGGCTGCACCCCGGCTTACCCAAGCTGGGAGGAGCTGCAGTTCTTCCTCAACCGCGGCATCGTCAACAAGGCCTTGCGCAAGGATCTGGCGCTGGAGCAGGTGCATTGGTCGACCAACCGCCGCAAGCGCTGGACCGAAGTGCGCGCCTTTGCCTATGACCACCGCATCCAGATGGAAGAGATCCCCGGCGCCACGCCGGAAAAGATCGCCGCCTTCAAGGAGCTGTGCGTCGATGTGACGACCGAGGTTGCCGCCGGCCGCGAGGGATACGGCCTGCTGTGCGACAGCCGTCTCGGCCGCTCGGCCCTCTACCGCGCCGAAGGGCAGGGGCTCTGGATCGGGCGTCCGGTCGAATGGCCCGCCTCGCGCCCCCTGACGCTTGAGCCCGAGATCGGCCCCGATTTCGGCGGCCTCTCGGAATGGCCCTTGGATCATGTGGTCAAGGTCCTGTGCTTCTGTCACCCGGATGACACGCCCGAGATGCGGGCCGCGCAAGAGGACACCGTGACCCGCCTTTTCGCCGCCTGCCGCCGCAACCGGCTGGAGATGCTTCTGGAAATCATCCCCTCCAAGGTCGGCCCGGTCGATGATCTGACCAATGCCCGGCTGATCCAGCGCTGGTATGACATCGGGGTCTTCCCCGACTGGTGGAAGCTGGAGCCGATGCAGACCACCGAAGCCTGGGCCGCCACCTGTGCCGCGATCGAGGCCAATGACCCCCATGTGCAGGGCATCGTGATCCTCGGCCTTGGCCAGAGCGAGGAGGAGCTTGCCGCCTCCTTCCGGCTGGCGGCGCCCTTCCCGCTGGTCAAGGGCTTTGCCGTGGGGCGCACCATCCATGGCGATGTGGGCCGCGACTGGATCGCCGGCAAGATTGACGACGCGACCGCCGTGGCCACAATGGCCGCGAATTTCCGCCGCCTCTGCGGCTATTGGGACGAGGCCCGTTTGGGCAAGGGAGAAGCAGCATGACCACCCAGACGATCCGGCTCACCGCCGCGCAGGCGATGATGAAATGGCTCTCGGTGCAGAGGACCGAAGAGGGCGAGCGTTTCATCGAAGGCGTCTGGGCGATCTTCGGCCATGGCAACGTGGCCGGCATCGGCGAGGCCCTGCACGGCATCGGTCAGGCGCTGCCGACCTGGCGTGGCCAGAACGAGCAGACCATGGCCCATGCGGCGATCGCCTATGCCAAGACGATGAAGCGGCGGCGGGCGATGGCGGTGACCTCCTCGATCGGGCCGGGGGCCTTGAACATGGTGACGGCGGCGGCGCTGGCGCATGTGAACCGGCTGCCGGTTCTGCTGATCCCCGGCGATGTCTTCGCCAACCGCGCGCCCGACCCGGTGCTGCAGCAGATCGAGGATTTCGACGATGGCAGTGTCTCGGCCAATGATTGTTTCAAGCCGGTCAGCCGCTATTTCGACCGCATCTCGCGCCCCGAACATCTGCTGACGGCCCTGCCGCGCGCGCTGCGCGTGATGACCGACCCGGCCAATTGCGGCCCGGTGACCCTGGCCTTCTGCCAGGACACCCAGGCCGAGGCCTATGACTATCCGGTCGCCTTCTTCGAGCCGAAGGTCTGGTACATCCGCCGCCTCGAGCCCGACCAGCGCGAGCTGGAGGCCGCCGTGGCCGCGATCCGTGCCGCCAAGAAGCCCCTGATCGTGACCGGTGGCGGGGTGATCTATTCCGGCGCCGAGGCAGCACTGGCGGAATTTGCGACCCGGCACAACATCCCGATGGTCGAAAGCCAGGCCGGCAAGGGCGCGGTGGATTGGGAGCATCCCCTGCACTTTGGCTCGCCCGGGGTGACCGGCACCGGCTGCGGCAACAAGCTGGCGGCCGAGGCGGATCTGGTGATCGGCGTCGGCACGCGGTTCCAGGATTTCACCACCGGGTCGTGGACGGTCTTCTCGGCCCCGGGGCGCAAGCTTCTGTCGATCAACATCCACGGCTATGATGCGGACAAGCGCGGGGCGCAGGCCCTTGTCTCCGATGCGCGGGTGGCCTTGGAGAAGATCGGCGCCGCCCTTGGCAGCCACCGCTTCGCCGACCCGGATTTCGCGGCGCGTGCGGCCTGGTTCGCCACGACCGACGGTCTGATGGCAGAGCCTTCGGGCAATGACCTGCCGACCGATGCCCAGGTGATCGGCGCCGTGCAGCGCAACACCGGCAAGTCCTCGGTCGTCATGTGTGCGGCGGGGACGATGCCGGGCGCGCTCCACGTGTTGTGGCGGGCGGCGCAGGCCGGCTATCACATGGAATACGGCTTCTCCTGCATGGGCTACGAGATTGCCGGCGCCATGGGGATCAAGATGGCCCGGCCCGACGCGGATGTGGTCTGCATGGTGGGCGATGGCAGCTACATGATGGCCAATTCGGAGCTTGCGACGGCGGTGATGATGGGCATTCCCTTCACCGTGGTCCTGACCGACAACCGCGGCTACGGCTGCATCAACCGGCTGCAACAGGCAACCGGCGGCGCGCCCTTCAACAACATGCTGGACGACAGCTATCATGTGAACCCGGCCAACATCGACTTCGTCGCCCATGCCGGTGCCATGGGAGCAAAGGTGGTCAAGGCAGGCTCGGTCGCCGAACTCGAGGCTGCGATGCAGAAGGCGAAGGGCGCCAGCATCCCGACCGTCATCGTGATCGACACCGACCCGGTTCCGGGCACCGGCGCCGGCGGCACCTGGTGGGACGTGGCCGTGCCCGAAGTCTCGGACCGAGCCGAGGTGCGCGCGGCCCGCGAAGGCTACGAGGCCGCGATCCGGCGCCAAGCGCTGGTGAACTGAAGCTAAGCCGGGGGGCCAGCCCCCCGGACCAAGCCCAAGCCGGGGGGGCCAGCCCCCCGGACCCCCCGGGATATTTATGGACCAATGAAGGAGGCGAAGATGCCCGATCTTTTGCGCAAGCCGAACGGCATCCATGGCAAAGTGCATGACATCAGTGCCGAAAGCGCAGGCTGGGGCTACGTCGGCTTCGGCCTCTACCGGCTTGCTGCGGGTGAGTCCGTGTCCGAGGTGACCGGCGACCGCGAGGTCATCCTCGTGCTGGTCGAGGGCAAGGCACGGATCAGCGGCGCGGGCCAGGATTTCGGCGAGATGGGCGAGCGGATGTCGGTCTTCGAGAAGACCCCGCCGCATTGCCTCTACCTGCCCGGCGGGGTGGAGTGGCAGGCCACCGCCACCACCGATTGCACGCTGGCCGTCTGCACCGCCCCGGCGCAGGGCGATTACCCGGCGCGCAGGATCGGGCCGGAGGGCATCTCGATGCTGCCGCGCGGCACCGGCGCCAATACCCGCTTTGTCAACAACATCGCGATGGAGGGCCGCGATGTCGCAGGCTCGCTCCTCGTGACCGAGGTCTTCACCCCTTCGGGCAACTGGTCCTCCTATCCCAGCCACCGCCATGACGAGGACGACTTCCCCCGGATGACCTATCTGGAAGAGACCTATTACCACCGCCTCAACCCCGCCCAGGGCTTCGCCATCCAGCGCGTCTATACCGAGGACGGCAGCCTGGACGAGACGATGAGCGTCAAGAACCACGACGTGACTCTGGTCCCGAAAGGCCACCACCCCTGTGGCGCGCCCTATGGCTACGAGCTTTACTACCTCAACGTCATGGCCGGCCCGCTGCGCAAATGGCGCTTCGCCAATGACCCCGACCACGACTGGATCGCCAAGCGCGACGCGCCGCCGGTCTGACGCAAACCCCAAAGACAAAGGGCGCGAGGTTCCCCCTCGCGCCCTTTTCCCATTTCATCCAGATGCAAATATCCTCGGGGGGTCTGGGGGGCAGACAGCCCCCCAGCCGGGGCCGCCGCGCGCCTTCCGGCCCGACGGTTCAGATCGCCATCTGCTGGCCCATCTCGACCACCCGGTTCGAAGGCAGGCAATAGAAGGCCGTCGCATCCGCCGCCGATTTCGACAGGCCGATGAAAAGCCGCTCCTGCCAGAAGGGCAGGCCCTGATGCCGGGCCGAGCGGAAGGTGCGGCGGTTGAGGAAGAAGCTCGTCGTCATGATGTCGAACTTCTCGCCCCGCTTGCGCGCCAGCGACAGGGCCTTGGGCACGTTCGGCGTCTCGATATAGCCGAAGGTCATGATGACGCGGACGAAATGCTCCGACAACCGCTCCATCGCGATCCGCTTGTCGTCCGACACGGTCGGCGTATTGGCGACCTGCACCGTCACGATGAAGTTCTGGCTGTGCAGCACCCGGTTGTGCTTGAGGTTGTGCAAGAGGGCAGAGGGCGCCACATCCGGGTCCTGGGTCAGGAACACCGCCGTTCCCGGCACTTCCATCGGCTGCGACTTGTCCAGCATCGCGATCAGCTTGACCAGCGGGATCGCCGAATCCGAGGCCTTGCGCTTCACATGCGCCGTGCCGCGGACCCAGGACCAGATCAGCAGGCACATCGTCGCCGCAATCGCCACCGGCACATAGCCGCCGTCGACCAGCTTCACGAGGTTGGCGGCAAGGAACATCGCCTCCACCATCAGGATCGGCGCGATGATGCCCACCACCACCGCCAGCGGCCATTTCCAGGCCTTCAGCAGCAGAACGAAGCTCAGGATCGAGGTGATCACCATATCCCCCGTCACCGCGATGCCATAGGCCGAGGCGAGCCGTGTCGAGGAGCCGAAGGCGATCACCAGGCAGATCACCGCGAAAAGCAGGATCATGTTGACCTTGGGCATGTAGATCTGCCCGTGCTGGGTTTCCGAGGTGTGGCGGATCTCCAGCCGCGGCAGAAGGCCCATCTGGACCGCCTGCTGCATCATCGAGAAGGCGCCCGAGATCACCGCCTGCGAGGCGATCACCGTGGCCGCGGTCGCCAGAAGCACCAGGGGCAGCAGGAAGGCCTTGGGCACCATCAGGAAGAAGGGGTCATAGGCCGATTCCGGATGGTTCAGCACGAAGGCGCCCTGGCCGAGATAGCTGATCGCCAGCGCCGGAAAGACCAGCCCGGCCCAGGCCAGGCGGATCGGGCGGCGGCCGAAATGGCCCATGTCGGCATAAAGCGCCTCGCCCCCGGTGACGGCAAGGAAGACCGAGCCGAGGACGAAGAAGGACCCGAGCTTGTGCCGCCCCAGAAACTCCAGCGCGTGCAAGGGGTTCAGCGCGGCCAGGATGCGCGAGTCGTCGCCGAGGTGGATCAACCCCACCACGGCCATGGTCAGGAACCAGACCACCATGATCGGCCCGAACAGGATCGAGACCCGCTCGGTGCCCTGGGCCTGGAACAGGAACAGCCCGATGATGATGGCCAACGTGACCGGCACCACATAGGGCGAGAACCGTGGCACGGCGATGGCCATACCTTCGACCGCCGACAGAACCGACATGGCCGGGGTGATCATCGCATCGCCGAAGAAGAGCGAGATGCCGATGACCCCGATCGCGATCAGCCAGCCCGGCCGCTTTTTCAGCGCCTGCTGCACCAAGGCCACCAGCGACAGCGTGCCGCCCTCGCCACGGTTGTCGGCGCGCATGACCAGAAGCACATATTTGACCGTGACGATCAGAACCAGCGTCCACAAGAGCAGCGAGACGATCCCCACCACCTCTTCCGGGCTTTTGCCGTCCCATTTCGCGCCATGCAGGGATTCGCGCAAGGCATAGAGCGGCGAGGTGCCGATATCGCCATAGACCACACCGATCGAGCCCAGAATCAGCTTCCACAGGTTCTGCGGCGGATGATGCGGGTCTTCCGGCGGGGCGGGCGGCGGTTTGGGGGAATCGGGCGGTGTGGCGCCTGCGGGAGCCCCGCCCGCCGGCCCTGCCGCCGGTTTCGCCGCACCTGCGGGGGGATTGACCCCGGCTGCGGGCAATGTCGGTTGGGATTCGTCCGAAGAAGAAGCCGTTTCGGGTGTCGTGCTTTTATCAATCATGACTTGTGGCTGTGGCCCCATTTGACCGGCTAGCTACACCCGCACCGGCTCCGCGTCCAGCACGGCCTTTCACCGGGGCGTGAGATGGGCGTGACACGCCGCCAAAACGTCACCAAAAAGTCCCGCAGTGCGGCCTTGCTCCTAAGGCGCAAGCATCTTGCGGAAAAGCTGGTCAAGGTAACTTCCCGCCTCGGCGAAGGGGTCATGGCCCGGCCCGAGCACGGCGCGGACCTGCACGTCGAAATCGGCGTAATGCTGGGTCAGCGACCAGATCGAGAAGATCAGATGCACCGGATGCATCCGCGCGATCCGCCCCTCGTTCATCCAGCGGGTCAGGACGGCGGATTTCTCCTCGACCAGGGTTTTCAGCGGGCCTTCGATCTCGTCCAGCATCCGGGGCGCGCCCTGCAGGATCTCGTTGGCGAAAAGCCGGCTTTCGCGCGGGAAATCCCGCGCCAGCTCCAGCTTGCGCTGCACATAGGCGAGGATCTCGGCCACCGGCTCGCCCTCGGGGTTCATCGCGCGCAAAGGGTCAAGCCAGGTCTGCAGAAGATGCTCCAAAAGCGCGTGATAGACCGCATCCTTGGAGGGGAAGTAATAAAGCAGGTTCGGCTTGGACAGGCCCGCCACCTCTGCGATCTGGTCGAGTGTCGCGCCGCGAAACCCCTGCGCGGAAAACACCTCCAGCCCCGCCTCCAATATGGCGCGGGAGTTGCGTTCCTGGATGCGTGTCTTGGCTTTGAGCATCTTGGGTCCCGGATCACTCGGGCCGGACTTTCCGGCACTGGCGCAGAGTTCCGCAGTTTGGCGCGGGATGCAAACGGGTTTCGTGGGGGTGTCTGGCGGGGCGGCTCAGGCGATCAGCGCGAGGATCCCCTCGACCACCAGCTTGTGATCCTCGACCTGCGGCAAGCCGGACACCGTGGCCACCGCGACGATCCCGGCCCCCGCCACGACCAGCGGCACGGCGCCGCCGTGGTCGGCATAATCGGCCTCGGCCAGGCCCTCGGCGGCAAGGGTCCGGCCCTTTTCGGCATTCTTCATGCCGACGATCAGCGAGGCGCAGCCCATCAGCAGCGCCACATTCGACTTGCGCCGCGCCCAATTGTCATTGTTGGCCGAAGATCCGGGCAGGCTCGCGTGAAAGAAGGTGCGCCCGGCGGAGCGGATGTTGATGACCACCGGCAGGCCGCGCACCTGGGCCAGACCGACCAGCAGGCTGCCCAGATGCCAGGCGACCGTCTCGTCAAAGCTCGGCAGGATCAGGCGGGCGGCTTCGGCCTCAAGGGCGGCGATGGTGAGTTCGGTCATGATGTCCTCAGGCTGAAGGATGGGCGGGCTTATGGTTTTGCGCGCAGCATAGGCGGCCTCTGCCGGTTTGGATATGGCGGGTGGATCACAGCACCCCGATCCCGCGCAGGATCATGCTCTTCACGCTGTCCTTGGCCTCTTGCCACTGCGCCTCGGACAGGGGGGTGCCGCCGTTCAGCGTCGCGATCTGGTGGTTGAAATCGGCGTAATGCTGGGTCGTGGCCCAAAGCATGTAGAGGAGATGCTCCGGCTGGACCCGCGCCATCTTGCCCTCGTCCATCCAGCGTTCGATGAGCCGCACCCGCCCCGCCGTCCAGTCGCGCAAGGTGGTCTCCAGGTAATCCTGGATCACCGGCGCGCCATGCATCACCTCATAGGCCCAGACCTTCGACCCATCGGGGTGAGAGCGCGAGATTTCCATCTTGGCGTCGATATAGGCGCCGATGCCTTCCGCCGGTCCGGGCGCGTCATCCATGCTTTCGGCGGCCTTGAGCCAGATCTCGAAGATCTCCTGCACGACGCGGCGGTAAAGCTCTTCCTTGGTGGCGAAGTAGTAATGCAGGTTGGCCTTCGGCAGCCCGGCCATGTCGGCGATCAGCTGCATCGTGGCCCCGCCGAATCCGGCCTCGGCAAAGACCTTCTCGGCCGCCTGCAGGATCAGCGTTTCATTCTGCTGCCGGATTTCGGTGCGGCGGATCGGGCGTTGGGCTTCGGTCATCGGCGGGGCATCAGAATTTTCTTGACCGCTTGGTCAGGCTATGGTGCGTTTCATTTGACCATACGGTCAGGAAAAGATTCGCTGCAAGGGGCATCAAGACCCCTGTAGTCCAAGGGAGACGACCATGCCTGCACCCAAGATGCCCTCTGCGGGGGAAAACCTGCGCATCAATTCGGCACGCCTGTGGGACAGCCTGATGGAGATGGCCCAGATCGGCCCTGGTGTGGCGGGTGGCAACAACCGCCAGACCCTGACCGATGCCGACAGCGAGGGCCGCCACCTCTTCAAGCGCTGGTGCGAGGCGGCGGGCATGACCATGGGCCTCGACACGATGGGTAACATGTTCGCCACCCGCGCCGGTGAGGATGCGGAGGCTTTGCCGGTCTACATGGGCTCGCACCTCGACACCCAGCCGACGGGCGGCAAATATGACGGCGTGCTGGGGGTTCTGGGCGCGCTGGAGGTGGTGCGCTCGATGAACGACATGGGGATCAAGACCAAGCACCCGATCGTCGTGACCAACTGGACGAACGAGGAGGGCGCGCGCTTTGCCCCGGCCATGCTCGCCTCCGGCGTCTTTGCCGGGCTTCATACCGAGGACTATGCCAAAAGCCGCAAGGATCTGGACGGTCTGGTCTTCGGTGAGGAACTGGCCCGCATTGGCTGGGTCGGGGATGAGAAGGTCGGCGCCCGCAAGATGAAGGCGATGTTCGAGCTGCACATCGAACAGGGCCCGATCCTCGAGGCCGAGGGCAAGACCATCGGCGTCGTCACCCACGGCCAGGGTCTCTGGTGGCTGGAGATCACGCTGACCGGCAAGGACGCCCATACCGGCTCGACGCCCATGCACATGCGGGTCAATGCCGGCCTCGGCATGGCGCGGATCACCGAACGCGTCCACCAGATCGCGATGGCGCACCAGCCGAATGCCGTGGGTGCGGTGGGCCAGGTCAAGGTCTTCCCCAATTCGCGCAACGTGATCCCCGGCAAGGTTGTGTTCACGGTGGACATCCGCAGCCCCGAGCAGGCCAAGCTGGACCTGATGAAAGGTGAGGTGATCCGCCACGCCCATGCCGTCGCAGCCGAACTGGGCCTTGGTTGCAGCATCGAGGAGGTCGGCCATTTCGACCCCGTTACCTTCGACCCCGGCCTTGTGAAGATCGTCCGCCAATCCGCTGAGAAACTTGGCTATTCCCATATGGATATCGTCAGCGGCGCCGGCCACGACGCCTGCTGGATCAACCGCGTGGCGCCGACCACGATGGTCATGTGCCCCTGCGTCGATGGGTTGAGCCACAACGAGGCCGAGGAGATTTCGCCGGAATGGGCGGCGGCCGGGACGGATGTTCTGCTGCACGCCGTGCTTGAGGTGGCGGAGGTCGTCGCCTGACGCCAAGGCCGGGGGCCAGCCCCCGGACCCCCGGGATATTTATGGACCAATGAAATACGAGGGACGGATCATGACCACCATCATCAAGAACGGCACCATCGTCACCGCGGACCTCAGCTACAAGGCCGATGTCCGCATCGAAGGCGGCATCATCACCGAGATCGGGCCGAACCTCACCGGCGAGCGGGTGCTGGATGCCACCGGCTGCTATGTCATGCCCGGCGGGATCGATCCGCATACCCACCTCGAGATGCCCTTCATGGGCACCTATTCTGCCGATGATTTTGAGAGCGGCACGCGGGCGGCGCTGGCGGGGGGGACGACGATGGTCGTGGACTTCGTGCTGCCGGGGCAGGGTCAGGGCCTCATGGATGCCGCCCAGATGTGGCACAACAAATCGACCCGGGCCAATTGCGACTATTCCTACCACATGGCGATCACCTGGTGGGGCCAGAAGGTCTGGGAGGATATGGAGGCCTCGGTCAAGGCCGGCATGACCTCCTTCAAGCATTTCATGGCCTACAAGGGCGCCCTGATGGTCAATGACGACGAAATGTATCAATCCTTCAAACGGGTTGGCGATCTCGGCGGCCTCGCCATGGTCCATGCAGAGAACGGCGATGTGGTGGCCGAACTGACCGCGAAACTCTTGGCCGAGGGCAACAATGGCCCCGAGGCCCATGCCTATTCCCGCCCGCCGCAGGTGGAAGGCGAGGCGACCAACCGCGCCATCATGATCGCCGACATGGCCGGGGTGCCGCTCTATGTCGTCCACACCTCCTGCGAGGAGGCGCATGAGGCCATCCGCCGCGCCCGGATGCAGGGCAAGCGCGTCTGGGGCGAGCCCCTGATCCAGCACCTGACGCTGGACGAAAGCGAGTATTTCAACTCCGACTGGGACCACGCCGCCCGCCGCGTCATGTCGCCGCCCTTCCGCGACAAGAAGCATCAGGACAGTCTTTGGGCCGGTCTGCAAAGCGGCAGCCTGTCTTGCGTGGCGACCGACCACTGCGCCTTTACCACGACGCAGAAGCGCTTCGGCCTTGGCGATTTCTCCAAGATCCCGAACGGGACGGGGGGGCTGGAGGACCGGATGCCGATGCTCTGGACCCATGGGGTGGCGACGGGTCGGCTGACGCCGAATGAATTTGTCGCCGTAACCTCAACCAATATCGCGAAGATCCTGAACTGCTACCCGAAGAAGGGCGCGGTACTGGTGGGGGCGGATGCCGACCTCGTGGTGCTGGACCCGGCGAAGGAAAAGGTGATCTCGGCCGGAACCCAGCAGTCCAAGATCGACTACAACGTCTTCGAGGGCCAGAAGGTCAAGGGCCTGCCGCGCTTTACCCTGACCCGGGGCGTGGTGGCGGTCGAGGAGGGCACAGTCAAGACCCGCGAGGGCCACGGCCAGTTCGTCGCCCGCGAGGCGCGCCCGGCGGTGAACCGGGCGCTGAGCGCCTGGAAGGGCCTGACCGCCCCGCGCCCGGTGGTGCGGACGGGGATTCCGGCGACGGGGGTGTAATCTGGCAACCGCCTTCATCATGATCCTTGCGATGGTGGTCGCCTCTGTACTGGTGGTCTTGGCCTCTGTCATGATCTTGTGGGCGGTGCGGCGCTGGCTGGGTGCAAAATGGGAACTCGGTCTTTCCTTGGCTGCCTATGCGTGGCTGATCTACGACTTGGTCCGGCTCAAACGTTTCTGCTCGGCTGAGCCGACCTATGTCGCTCCGACTGAGGCTCAGTCGGCAGCTGGTAGCGAGGGCATGATGATCTTCAACTGCGATGGCCCGGGTGGAGTGGTGGATTACTTTTATCTTGGGGTGATTGGTCCGGGTCTTGCTATCGTGACTTTGATCCTGGCATTGCGGGCGTTCCTGCATCTACGCAAAGCAAGCATTGCAAATGGTGGAGGTGTGGCATGACCCTCTCACCCCACCAACCCCTCCAATTCCGGCAGCAGGACCACGCTTTCCTGCTCATGCGGGTCGGTGCGGGCGATCACGGCGGTGGCGATGCCGGGGCCGGGGTTGTAGGGCAGGTGGGGCATGTCGGCGGGAATGTAGAGGATGTCGCCAGCGACCACTTCCATCGTGTTTTCAAGGGTTTGACCCCAGTGCATGATCGTCACGCCCTCCAGCATGTAGATGGCGGTCTCGTGGGTGGCATGTTTGTGGGCCCTGGCGCGGCCGCCGGGGGGGATGGTCAAGAGGTGCATGCAGATGGCATCGGCGCCGACCGATTCCTTCGAGACGCCCTCGTTATAGGTAAACCCTTGTTTTCCGGCAAAAAGCCCGGTGGGGCGGAGTTTGCGACAGTCCTTCATGGCGGTGCTCCTTTGGGGTATGGCCGGGAGTGTAGCGCAGAAATGGGTAGAATTTGATGAAAGATACGACAGCCGCTCCGGTCATCGAGGCAAGGCAAGTCAATCTGGTCTTCCAGACCAATGACGGCCCGGTTCATGCGCTCAAGGACGTGAACCTGACCGTCAACCGGGGGGATTTCGTCAGCTTCATCGGGCCCTCGGGCTGCGGCAAGACGACCTTCCTGCGCGCGATTGCGGCGCTGGAGCATCCGACGAGCGGCACGCTCACCGTCAACGGCATGACGCCGGACGAGGCGCGGCGGAAGCGGGCCTATGGCTATGTCTTTCAGGCGGCGGGGCTTTACCCCTGGCGGACCATTGCGAAGAACATCGCGCTTCCGCTTGAAATCATGGGATTTTCGGCCGAGGAGCAGGCAGCCCGTGTCGAGCGGGTGCTGGATCTGGTCGAGCTGAAGGGCTTCGGCAAGAAATTCCCCTGGCAGCTGTCGGGGGGGATGCAGCAGCGCGCCTCGATCGCCCGGGCGCTGGCTTTCGACGCGGATATCCTGCTGATGGACGAACCCTTCGGCGCCCTGGACGAGATCGTCCGCGACCGCCTGAACGAGGAGGTGCTGAAGCTGTGGAACCGCACCGGGAAAACCATCGGCTTCGTCACCCATTCGATCCCCGAGGCGGTTTATCTTTCGACCAAGATCGTCGTGATGTCGCCCCGTCCGGGCCGGATCACCGATGTGATCGACAGCCCTCTGCCGCGCGAGCGCCCGCTGGACATCCGCGACAGCAAGGCATTCATCGAGATCGCCCACCGCGTCCGCGAGGGCCTGAGAGCGGGGCATTCCGATGAGTGAACCGGTCTTCCATGCGTCTTCCTTTGGTCTTCCCCGGGTGAAGACATGAACGGGGTCATTCTGGCTTACCTCGCCGGTTCGACCGCGGTCTTCATGGCGGCGAATGCGACCTTGAAGACCTATGCGGCGCAGGGCGGCCCCTGGGTTCTGGCCGGCGCGCTGGCGCTCTTCTGTGTCGGTAATTTCCTGATGGTCCGGGTGATGCGCGAGAACGGCCTCGGCCTTGCCATCGCGCTGTCGCTGATCTTCCAGCTGATCGCGATCACGCTGATGGCGGTGGTGGTCTTTGGCGAAAGACCGACGCCCCTGCAGATCGCGGGGCTGGTTCTGGGGGTGGTGGCGGTGACGATGATCGTCTGGCCGCAAGGCGGTGCGGCATGAGGCAGACAGGTCCGGTTCTGGCGGTTCTGGTGGTGATCCTGGCGCTTTGGTATGCGGGCTCGGTCGCGATGAATGCGGCCTGGACCTATGATCAGGCGGCGCGGTCAGGGGGCGAGGTCACTTTCGCGAGCCTTCTGGCCGATACGATGGCGCAGGACCGCCCGGTCTTGCCCGCGCCGCATCAGGTCGCGGCGGAGCTTTGGAAGGGGTTGACCGCCTATAGCGTCACTTCGAAGAAAAGTCTGGTCTATCATGGCTATGTGACGTTGGTTGCGACCTTCTGGGGATTCCTGCTGGGCACGGTCCTTGGCATCCTGATGGCGGTCGGCATCGTGCGCAGCCGGACGCTGGAGCTGGGGATGATGCCCTGGGCCGTCATCAGCCAGACCGTGCCGGTGGTGGCGATTGCGCCGATGATCGTGGTCCTGTCGAACTCCCTGGGTTTTGGCGACCATCTGGGCGTGTCGAATGCGCTGGTCTCGAAAACCATCATCGCGGCTTATCTCAGCTACTTTCCGGTGCTGGTCGGCATGATCAAGGGGCTCAGAAGCCCCGATCAGATGCAGCTGGATCAGCTCAAGACCTATAACGCCTCGGAACTGCAGGGGTTCATGAAGCTGCGTCTGCCGTCTTCGGTGCCCTATCTCTTCACCTCGCTGAAGGTGGGGATCGCGGCGAGCCTCGTCGGCGCCATTGTCGGCGAATTGCCGACCGGGGCGATCGAGGGGTTGGGGGCGCGGATGCTGATCGGCAGCCAGTTCGGATCACCCATCATCGTCTGGGCGGCCCTCTTTGCGGCGGCGATATTGGCCGGGGTGCTGATCCTGGTGGTGCGGCTTTTCGAAAGCCTTGTGGTGCGGCGGATGGGGGTCAGGGCATGAGCATCTCTCTGGCGCTCGTCATCTGGTTTGCGGCCTGGGGGGTGAATGCCCTCCTCGCCCGGTCGCGGCTTGCCGGGCAGGCCTGGGTCCGGATCGCCATTCCCGCCCTGTTCGGCCTCGCGATCCTGGTGCTGTGGCAGGGGATCGTCACCAGCTTTGCCGTGCCCGAGGTGATCCTGCCAGCGCCCTCGCGGATCGCCACGGCGATTGCGGAGAATCTGCCGGTACTCTGGATCGACTTCGTCCAGACCATCCTGAAGGGCGGGCTCTTCGGCTATCTGATGGGCTGCGGCGCGGGGATCGTGGTGGCGGTGCTGGTCGACCGGGTGCCGTTCCTCAGGAACGGTCTCTTGCCGATCGGCAATTTCGTTGCGGCCCTGCCCATCGTCGGCATCGCGCCGATCATGGTGATGTGGTTCGGCTTTGACTGGCATTCCAAGGCGGCGGTCGTTGTCGTCATGGTCTTCTTCCCGGTGCTGGTCAACATGGTGGCAGGCCTGTCGGCCAGCGACCGGATGCAGCGCGATCTGATGGCGACCTGGGGGGCGAGCTACTGGCAGACCCTCTTCAAACTGCGCCTGCCCGCCGCCATGCCCTTTTTGTTCAACGGCTTGAAAATTGCCGCGACCCTCGCTTTGATCGGCGCTATCGTGGCCGAGAATTTCGGCTCGCCGACGGTGGGCATGGGGTTCCGGATCTCGACCGCGGTGGGGCAGTTGGCCTTGCCGCTGGTCTGGGCCGAGATTGCGGTGGCGGCGGTCGCAGGCTCGGTCTTTTACGCATTGGTGGCGGCGGCAGAAAAGGCCGTCACCTTCTGGCATCCCTCACAAAGAGGGAGGTGATACAACATGGAGGTTAAAATGAAGAAGTTTCTGATCACGGCGGCGGCCATGGCGCTGGCGACGGCGGCCCAGGCCAATGACACGGTCAAGCTGCAGCTGAAATGGGTGACCCAAGCCCAGTTCGCCGGCTATTACGTCGCCGAGGCCAAGGGCTATTACAAGGACGAGGGTCTGGACGTCACGATCCTGCCCGGCGGCCCCGATATCGCGCCCGAGCAGGTCATCGCCGGCGGCGGCGCCGATGTGATCGTGGACTGGATGCCGGCCGCTTTGGCTGCCCGTGAAAAGGGCCTGCCCCTGGTCAACATCGCCCAGCCCTTCAAGCATTCCGGCCTGATGCTGACCTGCCTCAAGGACTCCGGCGTCGCCACCCCGGCCGATTTCAAGGGCAAGACCCTGGGCGTCTGGTTCTATGGCAACGAATATCCCTTCCTGTCCTGGATGAGCCAGCTGAAGCTGCCGACCACCGGCGGCGCGGATGGCGTGACCGTGCTGAAGCAGGGTTTCAACGTCGATCCTCTGCTGCAAAAGCAGGCGGCCTGCATCTCGACCATGACCTATAACGAATATGGCCAGGTGCTGGATGCCGGGATCAAGCCGGAGGACCTCGTCACCTTCAAATACGAGGATATGGGGGTTTCGACCCTGGAGGACGGGCTTTATGTGCTGGAGCCGAACCTGAAGGACGAGGCCTTCGACGCTAAGATGGTGAAGTTCGTCCGCGCCTCGATGAAGGGCTGGAAATATGCCGAATCGAACCCGGATGAGGCTGCGGGCATCGTGCTGGAGGCCGACCAGACCGGCGCCCAGACCGAAGCGCACCAGAAGTTCATGATGGGCGAAGTGGCGAAACTGACCGCAGGCTCGAATGGCGCGCTGGACGAGGCGGATTATGCCCGCACCGTGGCGACCCTGATGGCGGGCGGTTCGGACCCGGTGATCACCAAGCAGCCGGAAGGCGCCTTCACCCATGTCATCACCGATGCCGCGCTGAAGTAAGCTCAAGGCTGAAGCGGAGGAAAGGGCGGCCCCGGTGGCCGCCCTTTTGCATGGCGGCTGCGGCGCGGGCAAAAACCGGCCGGGCGGTGTTACGATCTCAACCATTTGCTAACCGGCTTCGACCAGAGTGGGCCCAGTCAAGGCAGGGTGCGTGATGGCAGAGGCTGGAATCATCCGTCGCAAGCTGGCGGCGCAGCGCGTCGTTTCGGCCGAAGGCGGGCCGGGGGCGGATCGCGGCTGGCGGGTCGGGCTGGCGCGGGCGGCGCAGAACGTGCTCAAGGTCTCGCTCGATGTGCGCAAGCTGACGGTGGAGCGCCGCTCGCTGGCCGAACTGGCCGAACTGGTGCCAGATCTCGCGCTGGTCGCCATTCTGGAAGGCCCGGCCGAGGGGCTTGGCGCCATCATCATCGACCAGCCCGTCCTCGCCGGTCTGATCGAGGCGCAGACGATCGGCAGGGTGCGCAACCAGGAACTCGTGCCGCGCAAGCCGACGCGCACCGATGCCGCGATGGTCGTGGGCGTGATCGACGCGGCCCTGTCCGGCATGGAACAGGCCCTCGCCGAAGAGGCCGATCTGGTCTGGGCCGGCGGCTTTCGCTATGCCTCTTTCCTCGACGATCCGCGCCCCTTGCCCCTGCTGCTGGAAGATGCGCCGCTGCGCCTGATGCGGGCCGAGGTGGCGCTGGCCGGCGGTTTTCGCAACGGCGAGGTCCTTCTGGCCCTGCCGGCCGAGGGGCGCGGTCCGCGTCCCGCGCCGCCGCAGACCGATGGCCTGTTGGAGGATCATGGCCCGGCCTTCATGCAGGCGCTGGCCGAACGGATCAACGGCGCCCAGTCGCGGGTGGAGGCGGTGCTGGCCCGTCTGACCATGCCGCTGGCCCAGGTCATGGGCTTGAGCGAGGGGATGATCCTGCCGCTGCACGATGCCGCCATCGACCGGATCAGCCTCGAAGGGCTCGATGGCCGCCGTGTTGCGGAAGGCAAGCTTGGCCAGAACCGCGGCATGCGCGCGGTGCGGCTGACCGAACGCGGCGCGCAGGGCGCTGCGGAGGGTGAGATGGGTGCTGCCGGCTATGGCGGTGGCGAGGCGGCCCTGGGCGGGATGGGTTTCCCCGGGCTGGGCGAGGCGCCGCTGGCGGCGGGCGGGCTGGAACAGGACTTTCCGGCGATGGATTTCCCCGCGATGGATTTCCCGGCGCTCGGGGCCGGGGACATGCCGGATTTCCTTGCCACCGGAACCGATTGACGGTCCGCGCAGGCGGTGCAGGGGGCGCGGCGTGTCCCTGCGCTCAAAGCTCTCCCGTGTCGGGCAAGCTGCGGGCCGGCCAGCGCGGGTGGAGGGCGTCGATCGTCACCGCATGGGCATGGCGTGCAGGCGCTTGGCCTCGATGGGCGGCCAGATGCGGGTGGTCGGGCGGCAGGTCGGCGTGGTCATGCGCCAGCTCCACGGGGTCCTGCGCCGGCCACAGGGCCAGCACCAGCGCCAGGGCCAGGGCGCCGAGCCCTGCCAGGCTGAAGGCCGCCGCCGCCAGCCCGAACCGGCTGCCGATCACGCCGGCCATCGGATAGGCGATCAGCCAGCAGGCATGTGACAGGGCGAATTGCGCGGCAAAGACCGAGGGACGGTCCTGCGCCTGGGCCGAACGGTTGAGGATGCGGCCGATCGGCGTCTGGCTCAGCGCATAGCCAAAGCCGATCAGCGCCCAAAGCGCCATCAGCCCGCCAAGCCCATGTACCAGTGGCACCAGCGTCAGGCTCGCCACCATCAGCCCGGCGCCGGTCAGCATGACCGGACGGTCGGCGCGGTGCTGCAAAAGCCGGGGCAGGGCCAGCGCCGCCAGCATCGAGCCGCCACCATAGGCCGCAAAGGCCAGGGCCACCTGCGAGGGGCCAAGCCCCAGCCTTGCCTGCACCAGAACCACCGTGTTGACATAGACCATCGCCCCTGCGGCGGCGACCGCCATCTCCATCATCATCAGCCCGCGCAGGCGCGGCGTCGCAAGGTAGATCCGCAGCCCCTTCAACGCCGCATGGCGCAGGCTCTCCTCCGGGACGGCCAAGCGGGCGGGCAGGCGGCTTGCCAGCACCAGCGCCGCCGAGGCGCAGAACCCCGCCACCGTGCCGCCGAAGAGCACCGGGAAACTGACCAGCGTCAGCAGGGCGGCGGCGAGGATCGGGCTCAGCACCTGCTCCAGATCCTCGGCCAGCCGCATCAGGGACAGGGCCCGGGTGTAATCACGCTCCTCGGGCAGGACATCGGGGATCGTGGCCTGAAAGGCCGGGGTGAAGCCTGCCGAGGCGGCCTGCAGCAGGAAGATCAGCAGGTAGATCTGCCAGACCTCGGTCACGAAGGGCAGGAACAGCACCACGACGGCGCGGATCAGATCGAGGCTGACGAGGAAAGCCCGGCGCGGCACCCGCCCCGCCAGCGCCGCGGCGAGGGGCGCAAGCCCGACATAGGCCACCATCTTGATCGCCAGAGCCGTGCCCAGCACCAGCCCGGCCTCTGCCCCCGCCAGTTTCCAGGCCAGAAGCCCCAGCGCCACCGTGGCAAGCCCGGTCCCGATCAGCGAGATCACCTGCGCCGCGTAAAGCCGCCGGAAAGTCGGGTCATTCAGGAGCCCGAGCATGGCCTAACCCGCCGCCCGGTGCAGGTCCCAGGCCGCCTCCCCCTCGCGCGCGTGGTCGCCGCTGCAATGCTTGTGGTCGCCCAGAACCTCGATCACCCGGCAATCGGCGATGCGGCCGCCGGCGCAGTGATCGACCATCCGCTCCAGCTCGGCCTTGAGCGATTGCAGCCGGGCGATCCGCCCCTCGACCGCGTGCAGCTGGGCGCGGGCGATGGCATCGACCTCGGCGCAGGACTGGTCGGGCCGGTCCGACAGGCCCAGAAGGTCGCGGATCGCCTCCAGCGTGAAGCCAAGGTCGCGGGCGTGGCGGATGAAGGTCAGCCGGTCCTGCACGGAACTGGGGTAAAGCCGCTGGTTGCCGGAAGACCTTTCCGCGCCGGGAAGCAGCCCTATCTGTTCGTAATAGCGGATGGTCGGCACCTTGACCCCGGTGGCCGCGCCAAGTTTTCCGATGGTCAGCATGAAAAGCCCCTTGAACCTCTAGTTACTAGAGAGATTACATCTGGGGTCAGAGCGAAACAAGCGCTGCCTTGGGCGGCGAAAGGACATGACATGACCGCCAAGGACGAGCGCGCGCGCCAGACGACCGAGCGTCACGACTGGACCGTGACCGGCATGGACTGCGCCTCTTGCGCCACCAAGATCACCACGGCGCTGGGGCGCCTGCCCGGGGTCGAGGATGTGCAGGTCGGCGTGATGTCCGAACGGCTGAGCCTGCGCCTGCAGCCCGGCACCACCGAACCCGCGGCGGTGGAGGATGTCGTCAAGACGCTCGGCTTTGGCATCCTGCCCAAGGGTCAGGCCGGGACAAAGCGCAAGTTCGTCCTGCCCGAGGCGCCGGTGGAGGACCATGCGGGCCATGACCATGAAGGTCACGACCATGAGGGCCATGACCATGAAGGTCACGACCATGAGGGTCACGATCACGAGGGTCACGATCACGAGGGTCATGACCACGAAGGCCACGATCATGAGGGTCATGATCACGATGGTCATGACCATGAGGCCGAGGCAGAGGCGTCCGGCCACGGTGGTCCGGGTCACAGCCATGCCACTTCGCCCGAGGATCTGGGCAAGGCCTGGTATCAGACCGCCAAGGGCCGGCTGGTGATCGGCACCGGCCTCCTGCTGGCGCTGGCGACGGCGGTCAAGCTTTTCGCCTCGGTTCAGGTGGCGCATTGGGCCTTTGTCGCGGCCTGTGTGATCGGCGTGGCGCCGGTGGCGCGGCGGGCC
Organism: Rhodobacter sp. P1_C2; assembly: GCF_056406375.1. Taxonomy (NCBI): domain Bacteria; kingdom Pseudomonadati; phylum Pseudomonadota; class Alphaproteobacteria; order Rhodobacterales; genus Rhodobacter; species Rhodobacter sp. P1_C2. The sequence goes on along the minus strand of NZ_JBFUAG010000002.1, from coordinate 127,567 downwards.
TTTCTGGCCCTGCGCGCCGGCATCCCCTTCACCATCGAAGGCCTGATGACCATTGCCGCCATCGGGGCCCTTTTCATCGGCGCGGCGGAGGAGGCGGCGCTCGTCGTCTTCCTCTTCGCGGTGGGCGAGGTGCTGGAGGGTGTGGCGGCCGACCGCGCCCGCGCCTCGATCCGCGCTTTGTCGGATCTGGTGCCGAAGACCGCGCTCCTGGTCGAGGGAGATACGCCGCGCGAGGTCGATGCCGCCAGCCTGCGGATCGGCCAGGTGGTGCTGGTCCGTCCCGGCGACCGCATCCCCGCCGATGGCACGATTGCCGAGGGCACCTCGGGCATCGACGAAAGCCCGGTGACGGGCGAATCCATGCCGCGGACCAAGGGGCCGGGGGCTGCGGTCTTTGCCGGTTCGATCAATGCCGAGGCGGCCTTGCGGATCACCGTCGGCAAAGAGGCCGAAGACAACACGATTTCCCGCATCATCGCGCTGGTCGAAGAGGCCGAGACCGCCCGCGCCCCGACCGAGCGGTTCATCGACCGTTTCAGCCGGGCCTATATGCCGGCGATCACCGGGCTCGCGCTTCTGGTGGCATTGCTGCCGCCATTGGCGCTTGGGCAGGACTGGGACACCTGGATCTACCGCGGGCTGGCGCTGTTGCTGATCGGCTGCCCCTGCGCGCTGGTGATCTCGGTCCCGGCCTCGATCGCCTCGGCGCTGTCGGCGGGGGCGCGGCGCGGCATCCTGATGAAGGGCGGCTCGGTGATCGAGGCTGTGGCGCGCACGGTGCAGGTGGCCTTCGACAAGACCGGCACGCTGACGGCGGGGCGGCCCCTGGTGACCGATATCGTCGTGCTGGCGGGGGAGCAGGCCGATCTCCTCGCCGTGGCCGCCGGGGTCGAGACCGGGTCGAGCCATCCCCTGGCCGAGGCGATCCTGCGCCATGCCGAACAGGCCGGGGTGGCGGCGCTGCCCTCCAGCGGGGCCAAGGCTCTCGTCGGCAAGGGCGCCACCGCGCTGGTCGCGGGCGAGGAGGCCTGGGTGGCCGCCCCGCGGTTTGCGCTTGAGGCGGGGGCGCTGGATGCGGCGGGCATGGCGCGCGCCGGGGAGATGGAGGCTGCGGGCAAGACCGTGGTCGTGGTCTTCCGGCCCGGCCGGGCACTTGGCCTCATCGCGCTGCGCGACGAGCCGCGCGAGGATGCTCGCAAGGCGGTTGCCGAACTGACCGCGATGGGTGTGACCTCGGTCATGCTGACCGGCGACAATGCCCGCACCGGGGCCGCGATCGCCGGCGCCCTTGGCATGAGCCACCGCGCCGATCTGATGCCCGAGGACAAGGTGGCTGCGATCAAGGAGATGGCGCGCCGCGGCGGCGTGATCATGGTCGGCGACGGGATCAACGATGCCCCGGCGCTGGCGGCGGCCTCGGTCGGCGTGGCGATGGGCTCGGGCACCGATGTGGCGCTGGAAACCGCCTCGGCCGCGCTGTTGCGCAACCGTGTCGGCGATGTGGCCGCGATGATCCGGCTGGCCCGGGCGACCATGACCAACATCCGGCAGAACGTGGCCCTCGCCCTCGGGCTGAAGGCGGTGTTCCTGGTCACCACGATCCTGGGCGTCACCGGGCTTTGGATTGCCATCATGGCCGATACCGGGGCCACGGTCCTGGTCACGCTGAACGCGCTGCGGATGCTGCGCTTTGATCCGGAACGGAAATAAGCGCAGCCGCCCGGCTTACTTGCGCAGCCAGTCCAGCAGTTCGGGCACCAGGAGCCTTTCGTTCAGCTCTTCATCCGAAAGCTCGACGAAGCTGTCGAGGTCATTGATGATCACCACCCCGGTATTGGCATAGTTCTTCGCGATGGTATGGAGGAACTTGAACTCCACCTCATGCTCGCAGGCGCCCATGAAGAGGAAATAGACCTCGTCGCCGCGCTTTTGCGAGGCGGCGAGGATATTCGCCGTGCGCTCCATGTCGGTGGCGTGGTTCTCGCCATCGGTGATGAAGATTACGATGGAGCGTTTGCGCGGGGCGGGGGCCGGGGCCGGGGCCGCGGGCAGGCCGAGAAAGCGGCTGAGAAAGCCCTGCGGCTTTTGCGCAAAGGGCAGCCAGCCGAAATGCTGCAGGTTGCGTTCCAGCACATAGCTGTAGGTCGTCCCGCCGTTCCAGCCCGGCACCCGTTGCACCACGCGGTCCAGAACGAACCGGTCCGAGCTTTCGGGGTTCACCGTGCCGACGTAATGCGCGTTCTCCGCCCCGTGGCTGAAGGTGAAGACATCGACCTGGCCATCGGGGTCCAGCACCATGCCGTAAGGCACCAGGCGCGAGACGAGGCGGTTGGTCGTCCCCTCCTCATGTTCATGCTCGAACGACCCCGACACGTCGATGTCGATGATCAACTCTGCCTTCACATCGGAGGCCACCCCCGCCTTGTCCAGCGAGAGGCGCAGCGAGCGGGCGGCTTTGGTCAGGTCCAGGGAAAGCGGCATGGTCTACTCCATTTGGGGAAAAAGCGGGATCAGATCGGCAAGACGAAAGGTGAGGTCGCGCGCCTCGGTCAGCGAGGGGCCCATGCCGCGGTCCAGCCGCGACTGGAAGTGGCCGAGGCTTTCCAGCCAGGCCGGAAGCGCCACGAGGACGATGTTCTGGATCGCCACCACCAGCCGCGCGGGCAGGCTCGCCTCGACCGGGTGTTGCAGGTCGGCGGTGCGGATCTGCACGAGGGTGAGGCCAAGGCTGTGGCGGCGGTCCTGAAAGCTGCGGGTCAGATGCGGCGGGGCAGCCTCGGCCAGGAAGGCCGCCGCGATCAGCGCCGCCTCGACCTTGACCGCCAGCGCCTGCAGGGCCAGGGCCTGCGCCTCCAGCCGGGATTTGAGCGCCGCCAGACCGTCGAGCGCGCCGGTCAGATGCGCCATCAGCTCGGCGATCTCGACCCTTGCGGCCTGGATCTCCTCGCCGGTGTCTATCACGCGCGAGGCTTTGCGGAAGGCGGCGGACATGAGCCCCTTGCTGCAAAGTGCGGTCAGGTCAAAGCGGCCGAGCAGCGCCTTCAGCCGCGCCAGATGCACCGGCACCTCGCGCAGTTCGGGCGCGCGCAGGAGGGCGAGGCGATCGTTGACCAGTGCGGCATGATCCTCCTGCAGGTCCTGCGCCCAGAACAGCGCGTCGCGGTCGCTCAGATGCGCCGGAACCAGCCGGGTCAACAGGGCCATCGCCGCCTCGAGCATGGCGGGCGCGGCCTTGGGGGCGAGGCGGCGGAGCTGGTCCGGCGCGACCGCCAGCCGCTGCGGCGCGCTGCCCGGCATGGCGGTGGGCGCCAGCCGGGGCAGGGCGCCGGCCTCGGGGCTTTTCGGTGCGGGTTTGCGCGCCAGAGGCTTGCCCGGACCCTCGGGCATCACCGTGGCGCGCAGGGGCTTGGGTGGCCGGTCGGGCGGGTCCTGCGCCATAGGTCAGGAGAAATGCGCCAGAACGTCGTTCAGCGTGCCGTTGAAGCCGCGCCCGACGGCGACATATTCCCAGCCCTGCGGCCCGAGCATGATATTGCCCAGCTGCACCGCGTTGAAATGGCGGAACTCGTCGGAAAGCCGGTACGACCCGATCTCGCGCCCGCTGTCATCGGTCAGGGTGATGGTGCACAGGTCGATGTCGCCGAAGGCCGCGCCCTCTTCGTCCTCATCCGCCTCTTCGGCATGGCCGCCGCCGTGGTCGGCCTCGTGGACCGTGGCGAAGATCGGCACTTCGTTGACGCCGGGGGCGAGTTTCGATCCGTCGATCACGATGCTTTCGCTGTTGTTCTGCACCCGCATGTCGCCGCTGTGCGACAGCCCGCCATCCGGCGTCTGGAAAGAGCCGTCCGGGTTGTTGGGCAGAACCCCGCCGCGCGGGTTCATCCGCTTGGTGTTGTAGGTCGAGAGCACATCCTCCAGCGCCTGCACCCGGGCGCCGTCGCCCATGTTGCGGGCGGCAAGGGCGTGGATGTCGACATCGTCCTGATGGTCGGCGTTGCAGGACCAGGCCACGGTCACGGTGAACCGCGCCCCCTTGTTCAGCGACAGGACCAGCTTGGGCGCCTTCAGCCCGGGTTTATCAAGCGCAAGCGTCAGCACGGCGTCTCCCCTTTCCCGGATGATCCGGCGCGCGGCACACATCGGCACCGCGTCGCATCCAAGGGCCAAGCTATGGCGGCGGGCGCGGGGTTTCAACTGCGACAAGGGGGGAACAATCATCGGTTGACGTCACGCAGGGCCCGCACCGCCCGGCCTTTCTGGACGCTCGGCAAGATTTGCTGTATCAGCGCCGGTCTGAGCCTTCTCCCTGGCCCCCAAACCCGCGTGACGAAAGAAGATCTGGCCGTGACACCCTTCCGGACCCCAGCCCCCGTTCCCGCGCAAGGCGCCTCTCTTGGCGCGCACCGGCTTTCGGTGGCGCCGATGATGGACTGGACGGACCGCCATTGCCGGGTCTTTCACCGCCAGATGAGCCGCCGCGCCATGCTCTATACCGAGATGGTGACGGCCCCCGCCGTGGTGCATGGCGACCGCGACCGGCTTTTGGGCTTTGACGCGGTCGAGCATCCGGTGGCCCTGCAGCTTGGCGGATCGGACCCGCGCGAGCTTGCGGCTGCGCTCAAAGCGGCGCTGCCCTATGGCTATGACGAGGTCAACCTCAACTGCGGCTGCCCCTCGGACCGGGTGCAGTCGGGCTGTTTCGGTGCCGTGCTGATGGAGCGTCCGGCGCTGGTCGCCGAGTGCGTCGCCGCCATGCAGGCCGAAAGCCCGGTGCCGGTCACGGTCAAATGCCGGATCGGGGTGGATGACCAGATCCCGGCCGAGGTTCTGCCGCGCTTTCTGGAAACCGTGGCGGCGGCCGGGGTGCGGCATTTCGTGATCCATGCCCGCAAGGCCTGGCTTCAGGGCCTCAGCCCCAAGGAAAACCGCGAGATTCCGCCGCTCGACTACCCGCTCGTCCTGCAGATGAAGCGCGACTTTCCGGAGCTGACGATCTGCCTCAACGGCGGGGTGACCACGCTGGCGCAGGCGAAAGGCCTGCTCGATCAGGGGCTGGACGGGGTGATGATCGGGCGGGCGGCCTATCATGACCCGGCGGCGGTGCTGATCGGGGCCGATGCGCTTTGGGGCGAGGATTTCGCGCCGGATGCCTTCGATGTGGTCCTGTCGATGCTGCCCTATATCGCGCACCATCTGGCGGAGGGCGGGCGTCTGCATCAGATCACGCGCCACATGCTTGGCCTTTTCACCGGGCGTCCGGGCGCGCGGGGCTGGCGGCGGGTGCTGTCGGAAGGCGCCTCGCGCCCCGGGGCCGGCACCGATCTGGTGCTCGAGGCCTTGGCGCAAGTGCAGGCCGGGGCGCGCTCGGCCGCCTGAGGTCCGGTTTCAGGACTTGCGCACCATCAGCGTCAGGACCAGCGTCACGGCGGCGGCAAAGGCGATGCCCGCGATCATCGGCTGGGGATCGGCGCCGAGCCAGGGGCCAAGGGCGGCCACCAACACGCCCCCCGTCAGCATCTGCAAGGTCCCGCCGAGCGAGGAGGCCAGCCCCGCCTTGTCGCCCTGATCGTCCAGCGCCAGCACCATCGTGGTGGGCAGGATCAGCCCCAGTCCGCAATTGCCCAGGGCCAGCCCGATCATGCAGAAGGGCAGGGTGGCAAGGCCAAGCAGGCTCAACCCCAACAGGCCGCAGGTGCCGCAGGCGAAAAGCAGGCTCGCGGCCTTCAGCACCCGCACCGTGCCAAAGCGGACGCTGGCCCGGCTCGCCCCCTGGCTCGCGCCGATGAAGGCCATCGCGTTGACCGCGAAGGCCAGGGAGAACTGGTTGGCGGACAGACCGTACCCCTCCTGATAGACGAAGGGGGCGGCGGCGAGGAAGATGAAGAAGCTGCCAAAGCCGAAGGCGCCGATGAAGGTCAGAAGCAGGAAGGCGCGGTCGGTGAAAAGCCCGGCACAGCCCTTGAGCACGAAGCCCAGGCTGAAGGCGCGGCGGTTTTCCGGGGCCAGGGTCTCGGGCTGGGCGAAGGCGAGGAGCGCGAGGCTGGCCATGGCCGCGACGAGAAGCGCCGCAAAGATGCCGCGCCAGCCGGTCACCGTCAGCAGGGCCGATCCGGCCAGTGGCGCCAGCATCGGCGAGACGGAGAAGACCAGCATGATCGCCGCCATCATCCGCGTCGCCTGCGCCCCGGTGAACATGTCGCGCACGATGGCGCGCGGCACCACGCCCAGGGCCGCGCCGCCCAAGCCCTGCACGAAGCGGCCGGCGATCAGGCCGGTGGCGCTTTGCGCGCTCAGGCACAGGATCGTGCCCAGGACGAACATCGCGATGCCGGCATAAAGCGGCATCTTGCGCCCGGAATGGTCGGCCCAAGGCCCATAGAACATCTGCGCCACGCCAAAGGCCGCGAAATAGGCAGTGATCGTGCCCTGCACGACCTGGGGCGAGACATCGAGGTCGCTGCCGATGACCGGCATCGCGGGCAGATACATGTCGATGGCGAAGGGACCGATGCAGGACAAAAGCCCCAGGACAAGGGCGGGGCGGGCCAGAGAGCCGGACATGGGAAACCTTTCGCGCGAGGGGTGCGGCCTGCCTATCGGGCGGGGCGGCCAAGGGCAAGACCGGCTCTGGCGCCTTTGCCGCGCTGCGGCTAGGCTGGCGCGAAATCCGCGCGAGGTGATCATGGATTATGCGACTCTACTGCCGATGCTGGCGCTTCTGCTGGTGCTCGGCGCGGTGACCGGGGTGATTGCCGGGCTTCTGGGCGTGGGCGGCGGCATCGTGCTGGTGCCGGCCTTCTTCTATATCTTCGACAAGCTCGGCTTCGGGTCGGACCAGTTGATGCAGGTTTGCATCGGCACTTCGGCGGCGACCATCGTGGTGACCTCGGTCCGCTCGGTCCTTCTGCACAACAAGAAGGGCGCGGTGGACTGGCAGATCCTGAAGGACTGGGCCCTGTTCATCGCTGTGGGTGCCTTCTGCGGCATGCTGACCACCTATTTCCTGTCGACCACGGCGCTGAAGGCGATCTTCGGCGCGCTGGCGATGATCGCGGGGCTTTACATGGCCTTCGGCAGGTCCGAATGGCGGCTGGGCAGCGCGATGCCGCAGAACCCCTTGCGCGCGGTGGAGGGCTTTATCCTGGCCTTCTGCTCGGCCCTGATGGGGATCGGCGGCGGCACCTTCGGCGTGCCGCTGATGACGCTTTATTCCCTGCCGATCCACCGGGCGGTGGCCACGGCGGCGGGCTTTGGCCTTCTGATCTCGCTCCCCTCGCTGGTGGGTTTCCTTTTCATGTCGGTGCCCCATGCGCCGCCCTTCTCGATCGGGGCGGTCAACCTGCCGGCCTTTGCCATCATCATCCCGATGACGCTGTTCACCACGCCTCTGGGCGTGCGGCTGGCCCATGCGATGAACCCCAAGCCGTTGAAACGCGCCTTTGCCATCTTCATCATCCTGGTCGGGGGCAACATGCTGCGCAAGGCGGCGGGGTTTTGAGCACGGCGGGCGCCACAGGCTGGCGGCGGATCGGCCCGACGCCGGGCATCGCCGCCTGGGCCGCGGCGGCAAGGCCGCTGGCCGAGGTGGCGCTGGCCGCGACGACCGAGCCTTTGCGCTGTGGCGGCACTTGGGCGGTCGGCCTCGACCTTCTGCCCAATGACGCCACGGGCCGCATCGCGGGGGTGGATCTGCCCTGGGCCGATCTCGGCCTTCCACCCGAGCCCCTGCACCGCGCCCAGCTTTCCACCATCCACCCCGGCTATCCGCAGCCTTCGGCGGAGGAAAGCGCCAGCGCCTTTGCCTTTCGCCGCAACCGCGATGCGGCGCATCTGGACGGGCTGTTGCCGGTAGGCCCCGACCGCCAGCGCATGGTCAAGGAGCCGCATGGCTGGATCCTCGGCCTGCCGCTCAACCCCTGTGCCGCCTCGCCCCTCGTGGTCTGGGAGGGGAGCCACGAGATCCTGCGCGCGGCCCTGCTCAAGGCCCTGTCGCCACATGATCCGGCGCTTTGGGGCGATATCGACCTAACCGAAGCCTATGCCGCGGCGCGCCGCGAGGTCTTTGCCAGTTGCACCCGCCTTCCCCTGCCCACCGCCCCGGGCGAGGCCTTGCTTTTGCACCGCCTGACCCTGCATGGCGTGGCGCCCTGGACCGAAGGCGCCGCAGCCCCGCCCGAGGGCAGGATCATCGCCTATTTTCGCCCGCTGATGGCCTCGGTCCAGGATTGGCTTTTGCGCCCCTAACGGCGCAGCACCATCTCGTCGCCGGCGATGCTGATCTGGAACTGGCCGAGATAATCCATCCCCAGCAAGGAGATATCCATCTCCCCCCGGTTGACCGAGGCAGGCAGACTCGCATCCTCGAAGGGGCCGAATCTGACATCCTTCAGCGTGACGCGGGCGGTGCGCACGATGCCATTGGCGGTCGAAGCCTCGCCCATATAGGCCAGCGCGCCGGGGTCGATGCCGACCCTGCGGGCATCCTTCTCGGTCAGCACGACCGAGGAGGCCCCGGTATCGGCCATGAAGGTGACCGGCACGCCGCCCACCACGAGATCGGCATAGTAATGGCCGTCCTGGGCGCGGGGCAGGGTGATCTCGCCCGCGCCGACCTGCTGGCGCGGCTTCATCCCGCGCTGCAGATCGCCCCAAAGCCCATAGACCGCCATCATCCCGATGAAGATCATGCCCCAGGCCAGCACCAGCTTCAGCGTCTTGCCGAAGTTCTTGCGCAGCTCGACCATCGCCCAGCCGGCCAGCGCCGCCAGAAGCAGCGCGAGGTAGACGATCCGCATCACGCTGTCGTCCGGCATCAGCCCAGAAGCCCCGTCGGGATCAGCCCGGTGCCGCGGATGCCATCGACGACATATTGCACCGCAAGTGCGGCGAGCAACATGCCAAGCAGCCGGGTGACCACCAGGGTGCCGGTCCGCCCCATCAGACGCTCGATCGGCGGGGCGGCCAGAAGGAACAGGAAGGTGGCAAAGATCATCACCGCCAAAAGGACGAGGATCGCTATCTTGCCCGGCCATTCCGGCGCCTGCCCCATCAGCAGGATCATCGAGGTGATCGCCCCCGGCCCGGCAATCAGCGGCGTGGCCAGCGGGAAGACCGATGGGTCATGGTCGGGGTCGGGCAACTGCCCCTCGCGCCTTTGGGTGCGCCGTTCGAAGAGCATGTCGAGTGCGGTCAAAAACAAGAGCATGCCGCCCGCGATGCGGAAGGCCGGGATCGAGATGCCGATGAAGCCCAGCACCGCCTCGCCCGACAGGCCAAAGAGGGCGAGGATGGCAAAGGCGATCAGACAGGCCCGCCGCCCCATCGCCATCCGCCGCTCCGGCTCCATCCCTTGCGTCAGGGCAATGTAGAGCGGCACCAGACCGGGCGGGTCGATGACGACGAAAAGCGTGGCGAAGGCACTGATCAGAAGCGGGTTCATCCCGCCACCCTCAGGGTTTTATGGCGTCCGGTCAATGGGAAGCCTCGGCGGCCCAGCACGAAAACCGCCCGGCGGGATCAGGCCGCCTGGGCCTGCTCCAGCTTTTCCGAGGCCGAAAGCCACATCGCCTCGGCCTTGTCGAGCGCCTCCATCACCTCGGCGTATTTCTTGTTCCAGGTGTCGAGCTCGCCCTTGCGGCCATCCTCGTAAAGCTCGGGGTCGGCGAGCTTCTTGGCCAGCTTGTCGCGCATGTCGTTGAGCTTGGCGAGCCGGTCCTCGCATTTGCGGACCTCGGCGCGCAGGGCCAACATCTCCTCGCGCGAGGTTTTCTTGGGCTTTTCCACGACTTTCGGCACGGGTTTCTCCACCTCGTCACCGGCCAGAAGCTGCTTGCGGTAGGCCTCCAGATCCTCGGTATAGGGCGTCACCGCGCCGTTCTTGACCAGCCATAGCCGGTCGGCCACCAGGCCCAGAAGGTGCATGTCATGGCTGACTAGCACGACAGCACCCTTGTACTGGGTCAAGGCCTCCACCAGGGCCTCGCGGCTTTCGATGTCGAGGTGGTTGGTCGGCTCGTCGAGGATCAGCAGATGCGGTGCCTCGATGGTCGCCAGCAAAAGCGACAGCCGCGCCTTCTGCCCGCCCGACAGGCGGCCCACCGCGGTCTCCGCCTGATCCGGCCCAAGGCCGAACCCGGCCAGCCGGGCCCGCAACCGCGCCTGCATCTCGGTCGGCTTGACGCGCTGGATGTGCTGCAAGGGCGTCTCGTCGATATGCAGCTCATCGACCTGGTGCTGGGCGAAATAGCCGATGCGCAGCTTGGAGGAGCGGGTGATCTTGCCCTCCGACGCCTCGAGCTTGCCGGCGAGCAGCTTCGACAGGGTCGATTTGCCCTGCCCATTGCGGCCCAGCAAAGCAATCCGGTCGTCCTGGTCGATGCGCAGGTTCAACCGCTTCAGGATCGGCGGCCCGCCATAGCCCACGGCGCAATTGTCCATGTTGATGATCGGCGGCGCCAGCTCTTCGGGCTCGGGGAAGGTGAAGACCACGGCCCGCGCCTCTTCCGGCGGGGTGATCAGGGTCATCTTCTCCAGCATCTTGACGCGCGACTGGGCCTGCACGGCCTTGGAGGCCTTGGCCTTGAAGCGGTCGACGAAGCTTTGCAGATGGGCGCGGCGGGCGTCCTGCTTCTTGGCCTCGGCGGCCTGATTGGCACGGCGCTCGGCCAGCTGGCGGGCGAACTGGTCATAGGGCCCGTTCCACAGCGTCAGCTTCTTCTGGTCCAGATGCAGGATGGCGCCAACGGCGCGGTTCAGCAACCCGCGGTCGTGGCTGATGATCAGCACGGTATGGGGGTACTTCTGCAGATAGCTTTCCAGCCAGAGCGCGCCTTCAAGGTCCAGATAGTTGGTCGGTTCGTCCAGCAGCAGGTAATCGGGCTGCGAGAAGAGAACCCCCGCCAAGGCCACCCGCATCCGCCAGCCGCCCGAGAAATCCGAACAGGGCCGCCGCTGCGCCTCGGGATCAAAGCCGAGGCCGCGCAGGATCGAAGCGGCCCGCGCCTCGGCCGACCAGGCGTCGATGTCATTGAGCCGCGCCTGGATGTCGGCGATGCGGTGCGCATCATGCGCGGTCTCCGCCTCGGCCATCAGGGCGGCGCGCTCGGTATCGGCCGCCAGCACCGTGTCGATCAAGGACACATCCGACCCCGGCACCTCCTGCGCCACCCCGCCGATGCGGGCACGGCTCGGCATCGAGATCGACCCGCCCTCCAGCGCCAGCTCGCCCTTGATGATGCGGAAGAGCGTGGTCTTGCCCGCGCCATTGCGCCCCACGATGCCGACCTTGTGGCCGGTGGGAATGGTGGCAGAGGCGCCTTCAAACAAAGGCCGGCCTTCGACGGAATAGGTGATGTTGTCTATCTTGAGCATGGGCAGGGCCTTGCCCCACCTTGGCGCCGGGGTCAAGCGGGGAAGGCGGGAAAGCGCGCGCCCGGACCCAAGCCGGAGGGACTTCGCGTCCCTCCGGACCTCCCTGCGGAGTATTTGGACAAAGCGCAAAGGCAAGAGCCCCTTTCCCTTGCTCTCTGCCAAATACTCTCGGGAGGGCACGGGAGGGCGGACAGCCCTCCCGCCGCAGGCACAGGATGACCGCGCAGTCACCGCGCGCGCCCCGGTTTCCACCGCGCCGACGTTCAGCGGTAGGATGGGCGATGCGCCCATCTTTGCGGGACCTGGCAAGCCGCAGACCGGTGCATTTCCCGGCAGATGCGCCTAGAATTTCATCACCGGGGCGCAGGGTGTGAAAATTGCGCGCGCGGCTTTCCGGCAGGCCAGCCGCCGGACAATTCCCCTCCGGCACTCCTGTCACAGGATTGCTGCTTTCCAATTTCCGGCCCGCATGCTAGAGGCGCGGCAATCTTTCCGGCGTGGGGCCCCGTTCCGCGCCTTTTTCTATGGAGTAGCCCACATGGCCATCGAACGTACCCTGTCGATCATCAAACCCGACGCCACCAAGCGCAACCTGACCGGCAAGATCGTTGCCAAGTTCGAGGATGCCGGCCTGCGCGTCGTCGCCTCCAAGCGCATCCACCTGACCGCCGGTCAGGCTGGCGAGTTCTATGCCGAGCACAAGGAGCGCGGCTTCTACGGCGAGCTCTGCGAGTTCATGTCCTCCGAACCGGTCGTCGTGCAGGTTCTGGAAGGTGAAGGCGCCATTGCCAAGAACCGCGAAGTGATGGGCGCCACCAACCCGGCCAATGCCGCGGAAGGCACGATCCGCAAGGAATTCGCCCTCTCGGTCGGCGAGAACTCGGTCCATGGTTCGGACAGCGCCGCCTCCGCCGCGCGCGAAATCTCGTTCTTCTTCTCGGGCCTCGAACTGGTAGGCTGACGCCAGCGGCGCCGGGTCAGGCCCGGCGCTGGACCACCCCGAAGAAATCAAGGGCCGCTTCCAGCTCGGAGCGGCCTTTTGCATGGGTTTCAAGGAGCAGCGCGTCGAACTTCACGCGCAGCGCCTTCTTTTCCTCGCCCTTGCAATCGTTCCAGGGCCGGCCCTGCAGCGCCATGACCAGCACATAATAGCCGATGAAATGCGGCGGCGTTCCGGTCAAGAGGCTGCGCCGATAGGCCTCGTGGGCGCCAAGCTCGCGTAACTCTTCCGCCGTGGTGATGCCGGCGCGGGCGAATTGCGCCTCCGAGGCCGGGCCGAGGTTCTTGATCGTCGAGATGGCTGCCATCACGCCACGTTCACCCTTTGTCTCATCCGCAAACAGAACAGGGGCCAGCCTAACGGCGGACCCCCGGTGTTGCCAAGTCGCTTCTGAGGTGATCGCGCCGCAAGGCGCGGGTCAGAAGGCCGCCCAGTCGCGGATGATCGGCTTGGGCGCCGGTTGCGCGCCGCCGGTCTGCTGCGGGGTGGTCTGGCTCTGGCCCGATTGCTGGCCCTGCGGCGCCGGGGCGCTGCCTTGTTGCGTGGTCGTGTGGGACATGATCTGCTCCATGGTCCGGTTGCGGCATTCCGCCTGTCTTTTCGTTATCTACCGGGTCTGGGGCCTCTTGAGGTCTGAACCAAGGTATATTCGCGTCATTTAGTGGGGCTTTGTCACGGTTGCAACGGTCTGCGAGCGCTAGCAGAGGCGCTGCCGATCACCTCTGCGCGACCTTCCGCCGAGGTCTGCACGGGCTGTTTCAGCGCCGGGGCGCAGGGCCGGGCCTGCGGGCGCCGGCGCAGGCCGATTCCAAGCGCGATCCGGCGAAATGCTGCCCTGCAGCATCACCTAAGTTCCCAAAGCGATTTGAAAAATCACCAATGCTGTAAAACTATGCGATTAGGGAAGATTTCCCGAACTGTTTGCGGTAACAGTAAAGCGGTTTGAAACGGCATGCTTTGGCCCTGCCGCAGGGCCTCGCTGCTTGACGGTGGCGTAAAGCTCACTAGGCTTGATCGTGAAGAATAATAACCCGGTGGACAAGACAGTGAACGATCTGAGCCTCACCCCGAAGATCTTGCAGGCAGATGTCTTGCGGCATCTGACCTCGACCCTGGGCAAGGACGTGCCCAATGCTTCCGTTTTCGACTGGCGCATGGCGCTGTCCTACGCGATCCGGGACCGGATCGTGGACCCGTGGTTCACCTCGACCCGCAGGACCTGGGGCGAAGACCGCAAGCGGGTCTATTACCTGTCGATGGAATTCCTGATCGGGCGTCTTCTGGAGGATGCCACCGTCAACCTCGGCCTGCGCGACACCGCGATCGAGGTCATGGCGGGCTTTGGCCAGGACTTCCGCGAGATCGTCGAGGACGAGCCCGATGCCGCGCTCGGCAATGGCGGGCTTGGCCGCCTGGCCGCCTGTTTCATCGAAAGCATGGCGACGGTGGGTTGTCCGGCCTACGGCTACGGCATCCGCTATGAACATGGCCTCTTCCGCCAGCGTTTCGTCAATGGCCAGCAGGTGGAGGCGGCGGAAGACTGGCTGCAGCACCGCAATCCGTGGGAGTTCGAGCGCCCCGAGGCCAATTACACCATTCCCTTCAAGGGCACCGTCGAAATGCGCGACGGGCGCGAGGTCTGGGTGCCGGGCGAGACGGTCTTCGCCTCGGCCTATGACATGCCGGTGATCGGCTGGCAGGGCAAATGGGCCAATACCTTGCGGCTCTGGTCGGCCCGGCCCACCACGCTCTTCGACCTCGACCGGTTCAACCGCGGCGACTATGCCGCCGCCGCCGAGCCGGAGGCGCTGGCCCGCACCCTCAGCCGCGTGCTTTACCCGGATGACACGACCTACCAGGGCAAGGAGCTGCGCCTGAAGCAGGAATTCCTGCTGACCTCGGCCGCGCTGCAGGACATCCTGCGCCGCTATCTGGCCAACCACACCGACCTCAAGGCCCTGCCGAAGTTCGTGGCGATCCAGATGAACGACACCCACCCGGCCATCGCCGGGCCCGAGCTGGTGCGGCTTCTGACCGACGAACACCACATGCCCTTCGACGACGCGGTCAACACCGCGCGTGGCTGCCTGGGCTATACCAACCACACGCTTCTGCCCGAGGCCCTGGAGCGTTGGGCCACCTTCACCTTCGGCAATGTCCTGCCGCGCCACATGCAGATCGTCGAGCGGATCGACGCCTGGCACAAGAACACCTATCCGACCCGGCCGCATTACGTCGGCATCGTCAAGCACCACGAGGTGCGGATGGGCGAACTGGCCTTCGTCATGGCGCACAAGGTCAACGGGGTTTCGGCGCTGCACTCCGACCTCGTCAAATCCTCGCTCTTCCCCGAACTGAACGCGCTGCACCCCGACCGGATCATCAACGAGACCAATGGCGTGACCCCGCGGCGCTGGCTCAAGATGTGCAACAAGCCGCTGTCGGGCCTGATCACCGACACGATCGGTTCAGGCTGGGAGGACAACCTCGACCGCCTGAAAGAGCTCGAACCCCATATCGAGACCAAGAGCTTCCGTGCCGGCTTCGATGCGGCCAAGCGCGCCAACAAGGTGGCGCTGGCCACCTGGGTCAAGGGGCAATGTGGCGTCACGGTCAACCCGGATGCGCTGTTCGACATCCAGATCAAGCGCATCCATGAATACAAGCGCCAGCTGCTGAACATCCTGCAGACCGTCGCCCACTGGAACCGCTTGCGCGAGAATCCCGGCGGCAACCATGTGCCGCGCGTCAAGATCTTTGGCGGCAAATCGGCGCCGGGCTATGCCGTGGCCAAGGAAATCATCCATCTGATCAATGACGTGGCCGCCACGATCAACGCCGATCCGGTGACGGGCGATCTGCTCAAGATCATCTACCCGCCGAACTACAACGTCTCGATGGCCGAGCACCTCGTACCGGGGGCGGATCTGTCCGAACAGATCTCCACTGCCGGGAAAGAGGCTTCGGGCACCGGCAACATGAAGTTCATGATCAACGGCGCGCCCACCATCGGCACGCTGGACGGCGCCAATGTGGAAATCCTGCAAGAGGTGGGGCCGGAGAACTTCTTCCTCTTCGGCATGACCACTGACGAGGCCAACAAGCGCCGCGAGGACCCCGAACATTCGAGGAAAGCCATCGAGGCGAGCCCGGCCCTGCAGGTCGTGCTGCAGCAGATCGCCGAGGGCCGCTTCTCGCCCGGGCAGGCCGACCGCTACCACGATCTGGTGCACCGCGTCTGGCACTACGATTATTTCCTCGTGGCCTCGGATTTCGATGCCTATGATGCGGCTCAGGGAGAGGTGGACAAGGCTTTCGCCGACCGCGAACGCTGGACCCGGATGGCTGCGATGAACACCGCTCGCTCTGGCTTTTTCTCGTCGGATCGCACGATCCGCAACTACATGCACGACATCTGGGATATCCCGTCCGCTTTGTGACGGGCGTCCCCTGGACGAAAGGACGCGACATGACGCTACCCACCCTCGATTCCGGCGCGGCAGAGGCAATCGTAGAGGGGCGTCATGGCGATCCTTTCGCCATTCTCGGTCCGCATCCGCGTGGCAAGGACTGGGTGGTGACGGCCTTCGTGCCCGGCGCGGCCCGCCTGTCGCTGGTGCCGGCGGGCAAGGGGGCCAAACCGGTCGAGGCGACCGAGGTGGCAGGCTTTCCCGGCCTGTTTCAGGTCGCCCTGAGCAAGAAGACCGCCTACCGGCTCCGCGCCAGCGCCGAGGGGGCGGAGTGGGAGTTTGACGACGCCTACCGCTTCGGCCCCGTCCTCGGCGAGATGGACGAATATCTTCTGGGCGAGGGCACCCATCGCCGCCTCTGGCAGGTGCTCGGCGCGCATCTGATCAGCCATGAGGGCACCGAGGGCGTCCATTTCGCCGTCTGGGCCCCCAATGCACAGCGCGTCTCGGTGGTGGGCGATTTCAACATCTGGGACGGCCGGCGCAACCCGATGCGGCGGCGCGGGGCGACCGGGGTCTGGGAGATCTTCATCCCCGGCCTGCGCGACGGCAGCAGCTACAAATACGAGATCCGCACCCCGAATGGCGCGGTGATGCCGCTGAAGGCCGATCCGGTCGGCTTCGGCTCGGAACATCCGCCGGCCAATGCCTCGGTGGTGCGCGACATCAGCCCGCGGACCTGGGAGGATGCCGAATGGATGACGAAGCGGCAGGCCCTGCAGAACATCGAGGCGCCGATCTCGGTCTATGAGGTGCATCTGGGGTCGTGGCGGCGGGCGCCGGGCAACCGGATGCTGTCCTACCTCGAAATGGCCGAACAATTGGTCGATTACGTCGCCGGCATGGGCTTTACCCATGTCGAGATGCTGCCGGTTTCCGAATATCCGTTCGACGGAAGCTGGGGCTACCAGCCGGTTGGCCTCTTTGCCCCGACGGTGCGCCACGGCACGCCGCAGGAGTTTCGCGTGCTGGTCGAGGCGGCGCACAAGAAGGGGCTCGGCGTCCTGCTCGACTGGGTGCCGGGGCATTTCCCGACCGATGCGCATGGGCTGGGCCATTTCGACGGCACGGCACTTTACGAACATCAGGACCCGCGCGAAGGCTTCCATCAGGACTGGAACACGCTGATCTACAATTACGGCCGGATCGAGGTGTCGAACTACCTGATCTCCAACGCCTTGTACTGGCTCGAGGAATTCCACGTCGATGGGCTGCGCGTCGATGCCGTGGCCTCGATGCTCTACCGCGACTATTCCCGCGAGGCGGGGCAATGGGTGCCCAACAAGGACGGCGGGCGCGAGAATTACGAAGCCATCTCGATGCTGCAGCGCGCCAATACGATCTGCTACGGCGAGGTCGCAGGCATCATGACCGTGGCCGAGGAGAGCACGGCCTTTCCCGGCGTCTCACGCGCCGTCGATGGCGGTGGGCTTGGCTTCGGCTTCAAGTGGAACATGGGCTGGATGAACGACACCCTGTCCTACATGCAGAAAGACCCGATCTACCGGAAGTACCACCACCACCAGATGACCTTCGGCCTCGTCTATGCCTGGTCGGAAAATTACATCCTGCCGATCAGCCATGACGAGGTGGTGCATGGCAAGGGCTCGATGCTGTCGAAGATGCCGGGCGGGCCTTGGGAGAAATTCGCCAACCTGCGCGCCTATTACGGTTTCATGTGGGGGCATCCGGGCAAGAAACTTCTGTTCATGGGGCAGGAATTTGCCCAGGGGGCGGAGTGGAACCACAACCAGAGCCTCGACTGGCACCAGCTCGACATTCCCGAACATGCGGGCGTCCAGGCGCTGGTGCGCGATCTGAACCGGGTCTACCGCGAGAACCGCGCGCTCCATGTCAACGACACGCGGGCCGAGGGTTTTGCCTGGATCGACGGCGGCGATGCCGAAGGTTCGACCTATTCCTGGGTCCGGCGCGGCAAGTCGGGCGACCCTGCGGTGGTGGTGATCTCCAACATGACCCCGGTGGAGCGGCGGATCCGGCTGGGCCTGCCCGCGATGGGGTCGTGGAGCGAGATCCTGAACACCGATTCCGCGCTATATGGCGGCGGCAACCGTGGCAACATGGGCGGCCTCAAGGCCGAGGCGGAACCGTGGAACGGCCTGCCGCAAAGCGCCATGGTGACGCTGCCGCCGTTGGCGACGCTCTATTTCCGTCAAGATTGAAGTGATTACGCGGCAGGAGACCGCACATCTCGGGAGGATGACATGACACCAAAACCCAATGCGCGGCTGTCAAGCCAGGCAATGGCCTTCGTTCTGGCCGGCGGGCGCGGCTCGCGGCTGAAAGAGCTGACCGACCTGCGCGCCAAACCCGCCGTCTATTTCGGCGGCAAGACGCGGATCATCGACTTTGCGCTGTCGAACGCGCTGAACTCGGGCATCCGCAAGATGGCGATTGCCACCCAGTACAAGGCGCATTCCCTGATCCGCCACATGCAGCGCGGCTGGGGTTTCCTGCGCGCCGAGCGCAACGAATACCTCGACATCCTGCCGGCGAGCCAGCGGATGGACGAGACCAACTGGTACCGCGGCACCGCCGATGCCGTGGCGCAGAACATCGACATCATCGACAGCTATGGCGTCAATTACGTCGTGGTGCTGGCGGGCGACCATATCTACAAGATGGATTACGAGATCATGCTGCAACAGCATGTGAACACCGGCGCGGATGTGACGATCGGCTGTCTGACCGTGCCCAAGGCCGAGGCGACGGCCTTCGGCGTGATGCATGTCGACAAGGACATGCGGATCACCTCATTCCTCGAGAAGCCGAAGGACCCGCCGACGATCCCGGGCGATCCGGCGCATTCGCTGGCCTCGATGGGCATCTATATCTTCGACTGGAAGTTCCTGCGCGACCTGCTGATCCGCGACATGGCCGATGACAACAGCCAGCACGATTTCGGCATGGACCTGATCCCCGCTATCGTGAAGAACGGCAAGGCGATGGCGCACAAGTTCAGCGACAGCTGTGTGAAATCGGGCTTGGAGACCGAGCCCTACTGGCGTGACGTGGGGACGATTGACGCCTTCTGGCAGGCCAATATCGACCTGACCGATTTCGTCCCGAAACTGGACCTTTACGACAATGCCTGGCCGATCTGGACCTATGCCGAGATCGTGCCGCCCGCGAAGTTCATCCATGACGAGGACGGCCGGCGCGGCTCGGCGGTCTCGTCGCTGGTGTCGGGGGATTGCATCGTCTCGGGGTCGGAGGTCAGGAACTCGCTTCTCTTCACCGGCGTGCGGACGCACAGTTTTTCCAGCCTCGAATATGCGGTGGTGCTGCCTTACGTCACGGTGCACCGCAATGCTTCCTTAAAGAACTGCGTGATCGACCGTGGCGTGGTGATCCCCGATGGTCTGGTCGTGGGCCAGGACCCGGAGGAGGACATGAAGTGGTTCCGCCGTTCGGAAAACGGAATTGTGCTGATCACGCAAAGCATGCTGGATGCGCGGGCGGCGAAGCTCGGCTAGGGTGGTCGTGACGGAGGCCGGGGGGCCAGCCCCCCGGACCCCCCGGGATATTTGGATCTGGATGAAAGGGGTTAAGCGATGAAACTCAAGGGCAGGGTTCTGTCGGTAGCCTCGGAATGCGTGCCGCTGGTCAAGACCGGCGGTCTGGCGGATGTGGTCGGCGCCTTGCCGGGGGCGCTGGCGCCTCTGGGATGGGAGATGCGGGTGCTGATGCCGGCCTACCGCGCGCTGCGGGCGCAGGCCCAGGGCTGGCGCGAGGTCTGGCATGAAGACGGGCTTTGGGGCGGGCCGGGGCGGGTTCTGTCGGGCGAGATCGACGGGCTGCAGGTGATGCTGCTGGATGCGCCGCATCTTTATGACCGCGAGGGCGGGCCCTACAGCGGGCCGGGCGGCGACTGGTGGGACAATCCGCTGCGCTTTGCCGCCCTGTCCTGGATCGCGGCGAAGCTCGCGCGCGAGGGCTGCGGCGATGGCTGGAAGCCGGATGTGATGCATGTGCATGACTGGCAGGCGGGCTTTGCGCCGGCTTACCTGAGCTACGGTGGCTCCAACGGTGTGGGCTCGGTCATCACCATCCACAACATCGCCTTCCAGGGCTGGGCCGAGGCGCGGCAGATCCACGAGCTGCGTCTGCCGCCCGATCAGTTCTATCCCGGTGCCCTGGAATATTTCGGCGGTCTGTCGAGCCTGAAGGCCGGGCTCGTCACCGCCGACCGGATCACCACCGTCTCGCCGACCTATGCCGCCGAACTGCTGCGGCCGGAATTCGGCATGGGGCTGGAAGGGGTGATGGGGGCGCGGGCCTCGGTCGTCTCGGGTATCCTGAACGGGGTGGATACCGCGATCTGGAACCCCGGGGCCGAGCCCTTGCCCTATTCCGCCACGGCGATGAAGGGCAAGGCCGAGGCGCGGGCCGCCCTTTGCGGCGAGTTCCATCTGAGCGTGCCAGGACCCCTCGCCATCATCGTCAGCCGGATGACCGACCAGAAGGGCATCGACCTAGTGCCCGAGGTGATGCCCGAGTTCATCGAGGCGGGCGGCGGCCTCGTCATCCTCGGCTCGGGCGATCCGGTGCTGGAGACGGCGGTGCGCAACCTTGCCGACCGCTATCCGGGCCGCGTCGGCCTCAGGATTGGCTATGACGAGACCTTGAGCCACAAGCTTTTCGCCGGCGGGGATGCGGTGCTGGTGCCCTCGCGGTTCGAGCCTTGCGGGCTGACCCAGATGTATGGCCTGCGCTATGGCACGCTGCCGGTGGTGGCGGCGGTGGGTGGGCTGGCCGATACGGTGATCCATGCCAATCCGGCGGCGATCTCGGCCGGGGTGGCGACGGGGATCACCTTCCATCCGACCGATGCCACGGCCTTTGCCACGGCGCTGCGCCAGTTGGTGGCGCTTTACGCCGATCAGAAGCTTTGGACCAAGGTGCAGAAGAACGCGATGAAGCAGGATGTGTCCTGGGCGAGCTCTGCCGCCGAATATGCCGCCCTTTACGAAGGCCTCGTCGGATGACCGGAACCCGAACGAACCTGCCCGGCAGCCTGCCGGGCATGACACCCGCGCCGGGGCGGCCTTGGCCGCTGGGCGCCTCTGTCGACGAGGGCGGCGTCAATTTCGCGGTCTTCTCGGCCAATGCCCATCTGATGGAGCTTTGCCTCTTTTCCGAAGATGGCCGCCGCGAGGTGGCGCGGATGATCATGGCCGACCGCGAGGATGACATCTGGCATCTGCGCGTCGATGGCATGAAGGCCGGCCAGCGCTATGGCTTTCGCGCCCATGGCCCCTATGCGCCCGAAGAGGGCCACCGCTTCAACCCGCACAAGCTGCTGATCGACCCCTATGCCAAGGCCTGGGACGGTCGCCTGCGCTGGTCGGATGCGCTGATGGGCTACCGGATCGGCTCCTCGCGCGGGGATCTGTCCTATGACACCCGCGACAGCGCCTTTGCCGTGCCGAAATCGGTGGTGGTGGACGAGCGCGCCCTGCCGCATCTGCCGCATGGGCCCTTCCATCCCCTGTCCGACAGCGTGATCTACGAGGCCCATGTCAAGGGCCAGACCAAGCTGCACCCGAACCTTCCCGCCGGCGCGCGCGGCACCTACAGCGGGCTCGCCCATCCGGCGATGATCGACCATATGGTCAAGCTGGGCGTGACGGCGGTGGAACTTCTGCCGGTGCAGGGCTTCTTCGATGATCGGTTCCTGGTGGCCAAGGGGCTGACCAATTACTGGGGCTACAACACGATGGGCTTTTTCACGCCCGAGCCGCGCTATGCCAACCGCAACCCGCGGGCCGAGTTCCGCGAGATGGTCTGGCGCCTGCATCAGGCCGGGATCGAGGTCATCCTCGACGTGGTCTACAACCACACCGGCGAAGGTGACGAGTCCGGGCCGACCCTGTCCTTCCGCGGCCTCGACAACCGCAGCTATTACCGGCTGGCGGGCGGCGGGCGGCATTACGCCAATGACAGCGGCACAGGCAATTCGCTGAACATCGCCCATCCGATGGTGCTGCGCATGGTGGCGGACAGTTTGCGCCACTGGGTCACGCATTTCGGGGTGGACGGCTTTCGCTTCGACCTTGCGACCTCGCTTGGGCGCGAGCCGGGCGGCTTCGACCCCGGCGCCGGTTTCTTCGACGTGCTGCGCCAGGACCCGGTTCTGGCTCGCGTCAAGCTGATCGCCGAGCCCTGGGACATCGGCCCCGGCGGCTATCAGCTTGGCGGCTATCCGCACCCCTGGGCCGAGTGGAACGACCGCTACCGCGACGGCGTGCGCCGCTTCTGGCGCGGCGATGCCGGGCTGACGCCGGATCTGGCCAAGCGCATCCTCGCCTCGGCCGAGAATTTCGACCATGGCGGGCGCAGTGCGACAGCCTCGGTCAACTTCCTGACCGCGCATGACGGTTTCACCCTGCAGGATCTGGTCAGCTTCACGGTGAAGCGCAACCTTGCCAATGGCGAGGACAACCGCGATGGCCATTCGGAAAACCACTCCGACAACCTCGGGGTGGAAGGCGCGACCACCGACCCGCTGATCACCGCCGCCCGCAACCAGCGCAAGCGCAACCTGCTGACCACGCTTTTGCTGTCGCAGGGCACGCCGATGCTGCTGGCGGGGGACGAATTGGGCCACAGCCAGGGCGGCAACAACAATGCCTATGCCCAGGACAACGAGACGACCTGGATCGACTGGGACAAGGCCGATACGCGGCTGACGGCTTTCGTCGCGAGGCTGGTGGCGATGCGCAAGGCCCATCCGGTGCTGCGCCAGCGCCGCTTTCTGCATGGCCGCAAGCGCCATCCCGACAGCCTGCCCGATGTGATCTGGCGCCATGCCGACGGGCGCGAGCCGCAGGCGGCCGAGTGGCACGACCCGGCCTTTCGCTGCCTCGGCGTCGAGCTGCGGATGGCGGCCTCGGGGCCGGCCGGGGCGGATGTGATCTTTGCCGTCTTCAACTGCGGGCCGGAACAGGCCCTGCGCCTGCCCGATACCGAAAAATCCTGGCGGCTGATCATCGACACCAGCCGCCCCGCAGCACCCGAAGCCCCGGCCACGCCCGGGCTGACCGTGCCCGCCAATTCCGTTCTTGTCTTTACCGCAGATCCGCAAGGAGACCCCAAATGAGCGTCAGAACCATCGCCACCCAACCGATCGCGGGCCAGAAGCCCGGCACCTCGGGTCTGCGGAAAAAGACCCCGGTCTTCATGGGCCCGCATTATCTGGAGAATTTCGTCCAGGCGATCTTCGATGTGGTCGGCGCAGAGGGTAAGACCTTCGTCCTCGGCGGCGACGGGCGCTATTTCAACGACCGGGCGGCGCAGGTCATCCTGCGGATGGCCGCGGCCAATGGCGCGGCGCGGGTGATCGTGGGGCAGGGCGCGATCCTGTCCACCCCGGCGGCGAGCCACCTGATCCGGCTGAACAAGACCGACGGCGGCATCATCATGTCGGCCTCGCACAACCCCGGCGGCCCGAACGAGGATTTCGGCGTCAAGTTCAACATGCCGAACGGCGGCCCGGCGCCCGAGGGCGTGACCGAAGCCATGTTCCAGCGCACCACCACGATCACCGAATACAGGATCGTCGAGGCGCAGGATGTCGATCTGGCGACCTTGGGCCGCAAGACGCTGGGCACGATGATCGTCGATGTGGTGGACCCGGTCAGCGACTATGCCGCGCTGATGGAGACTTTGTTCGATTTCGACGCGATCCGCGCGATGTTCGCCCGCGGCTTCCGGATGCGGATGGATTCGATGTGCGCGGTGACCGGGCCCTATGCGGTGGAAATCCTTGAGAAACGTCTGGGCGCCGTGGCTGGCACCTGCGTCAACGCCACGCCCTTGCCCGACTTCGGCGGCATGCACCCCGACCCCAACCCGACCTGGGCCAAGAGCCTGATGGACGAGATGTTCGGAGCCGATGCCCCCGATTTCGGCGCGGCCTCGGATGGCGACGGCGACCGCAACATGGTGGTCGGGCGCGGCATCTATGTCTCGCCCTCCGACAGCCTCGCGGTGCTGGCGGCCAATGCGCATCTCGCCAAGGGCTACAAGGCGGGGCTGAAGGGGGTGGCGCGCTCGATGCCGACCTCGGCCGCCGCCGACCGGGTGGCGGATGCGCTTGGCATCGGCAAGTTCGAGACGCCGACGGGGTGGAAATTCTTCGGCAACCTGCTCGATGCCGGCAAGGCCACGATCTGCGGCGAGGAGTCGTTTGGCACCGGGTCTGACCATGTGCGGGAAAAGGACGGGCTTTGGGCGATCCTGCTCTGGCTCAACATCCTTGCCGTGCGGGGCGAGACGGTGGCCGAGATCCTGCAGGGCCATTGGAAGACCTATGGGCGCAACTACTACTCCCGCCACGATTTCGAGGCGATCGAGACGGTGAAGGCCGATGCGATGATGGCGGCGCTGCGGGGTAAACTGGCGACCCTGCCGGGCACGGCGATCGAGGGCATGGTGATCTCTGCCGCCGATGACTTCGCCTATACCGACCCGGTCGATGGCTCGGTCAGCCTCAAGCAGGGCGTGCGGATCCTCTTTGCCGATGGCAGCCGGATCGTGCTGCGCCTGTCGGGCACCGGGACCGAGGGCGCGACGCTGCGGGTCTATCTGGAACGCTATGTGGCGGGGCCGGGCGATCTGGACCATGACGCGCAGGAGGCTTTGGCGCCGGTGATCCGGGCGGCGCATGGCCTGGCGGGGATTGAAGGCTTCACCGGGCGCGTGGCGCCGGATGTGGTGACCTGAACCGAGGCAGGGGGGGCTGCTCGCCCCCCCTGACCCCCCTCGGCAGGGGCGGCTGACGCCCCCCTGCACCCCGGTCGAGTATTTCTGCAGAGGGCAAGGGAAAGAAACGACCTTGAGGGGTCGGTTTGCGGCATGTCTTTTTACGCGCTTCGCCTTTGCTGAAGAAAAGCGGGAGGGCTTTCATGTCAGAGGCGAAACGGTCGGGGCGGCAGGCGCGGCAGGCGGAGCGGGCGAAGAAGGGGACGGGCCTCGGGCGGCCCTATATCCTGCGCAACATTCCGACCTATGATGTGCTGTCAGAGGAAAACCTTCTGCGGATCGAGGCGGCGGCGGACCGGGTTCTGGCCGAAACCGGGATCGAGTTTCGCGACGACCCCGATGCGCTGGAGATGTGGCGCCGTGCCGGGGCGCGGGTCGAGGGGCTTCTGGTGAAGTTCGAGCCGGGCATGCTGCGCGAGATCCTGCGCTCGGCACCGCCCAAGTTCACCCAGCACGCGCGCAACCCTGAGAAATCGGTCGAGATCGGCGGCAAGTCGGTGGTCTTTGCCCCGGCCTATGGCAGCCCCTTCGTCATGGACCTCGACAAGGGCCGCCGGTTCGGCACGATCGAGGATTTCCGCAACTTCATCAAGCTGGCGCAGAGCTCGCCCAATTTCCACCACTCCGGCGGGACGATCTGCGAGCCGACGGACGTGGCGGTCAACAAGCGCCATCTCGACATGGTCATGGCGCATATGACCCTGTCGGATCGGCCCTTCATGGGATCTGTCACCGCCGAAAGCCGGTCGGAAGACAATATCGAGATGTGCCGCATCCTGTTCGGGGCGGAATTTGTGAACGATCATTGCGTTATCCTCGGCAATGTGAACGTCAATTCGCCTTTGGTCTGGGACGGCACCATGACCAAGTCCTTGCGCGCCTATGCCAGGGCCGGGCAGGCGGCGGTGATCGTGCCCTTCATCCTGGGCGGGGCGATGGGGCCGGTGACCAATGCCGGCGGCATCGTACAGAGCCTGGCCGAGACCATGGCCGGCTGCGCCTTGACCCAGCTGGAGCGCAAGGGCGCGCCGGTGATCTTCGGCAATTTCCTGTCCTCGATGAGCCTGCGTTCCGGTTCGCCCACCTTCGGGACGCCCGAGCCTGCGATCGGCTCGATGGTGATCGGCCAGCTTGCCCGGCGCCTGAACCTGCCGCTGCGCTGTTCGGGGAATTTCACCACCTCGAAACTGCCCGATGCCCAGGCGATGATGGAGGGCACGATGTCGATGCTCGCCGCTGTCCATTGCGGGGCGAATTTCATCCTCCATTCGGCGGGATTCCTCGACGGGCTTCTGAGCATGTCCTACGAGAAGTTCATGCTGGATGCCGACCTCTGCGGCGCGCTGCACACCTATCTGGACGGGATCACCATCGACGACGACCATCTGGCCGTCGATGCCTTTGCCGAGGTCGGCCCGGGCAACCATTTCTTCGGCTGCTCCCACACCATGGCGCATTACGAGACGGCCTTCTGGGACAGCGATCTGTCCGACAACGAGCCGTTTGAGAAATGGGAGGCGGCGGGGTCGACCGATGCCGCGACCCGCGCCAATGCCCTGTGGAAGAAGCGCCTCGCCGAATATGAAGCGCCCGCGATGGACGAGGGCCGGCGCGAGGCGCTGGAGGATTATGTGGCGCGCAAGAAAGCCGCCGCGCCGGATGCCTGGTACTAGGACCGCAACCCGGTTTCCCTGAGCAACCCGCGCCGCTTCGCCTCGTAGTAATAGCCATGGGCGTACCAGTATTCGGCGCGGGACTGGCTGCCGTTGGACACGATCCAGGCGCCACGCAGGTATTTGCCGGCGTATTTGAGGTTGGTCTCGGCATCGAGAAGCCCGCTCGCCGGGCCGCGGTAGCCCATCTGCGCCGCGGTCTGCGGCATGATCTGCAGAAGGCCGTAATAGGGCCCATGCCGGGCGGCGGGGTTATAGCCGCTCTCGCGCCGGATCATCCGGTGGATCAGGCTGGCCGGCATGTCGTAAAGCTGCGCGTATTTCTCGACCAGCCGGTCCATCTCGGGCGTCTCGCCACGGTAGACCTCGGCGGGGCGGTTAGGGCTGGCGCAGGCGGCAAGTGCGGCGAGGCTCAGGCTCAGAAATGCGCGGCGGGGCAGGGGCATCAGCGGTCCTTTCGTTTCGCACCTCTTACCGGGGCGCGGGCGCACAGGCAAAGAGATAGATTTCGCCCCCCGCATCACCGGCGAGGCCCTGCCCAGTGCCGCCCAACTGCCTTTCTGTCACGCAGACGTCATGCGGCTTTGCGATTACTGGGGCAGGGCGCGGATCCGGGGGCTTGCCAGCGGTCAAACGCCATATATAGTCAGACCTGAGCGCGCCGTGGCGCATCTTGTGCCAAGCGCGCGGGCCTACAGAAAAGGGTCTTTGCGGAATGGACGGCGATTTTCGAACCAGCTTCGTGCGCGATCCGGCGACGCTGAAATACTGCCCGGCTTTGGTGCTCAACGCGGACTTTCGTCCGCTGAGCTATTACCCCCTGTCGCTCTGGCCCTGGCAGGAGGCGATCAAGTCTGCCGTGCTCGACCGGGTGACGATCCTGGCCGAATATGACCAGGTCGTGCGAAGCCAGAGGCATGAGTTCAGGCTGCCCTCCGTCGTCGTGCTGAAAGATTTCGTCCAACCCCAAAAGCGCGTGGCCTTCACGCGCTTTAATCTTTTTCTGCGGGACGAGTTCTGCTGCCAGTATTGCGGCGCCAAGGGCGATCTGACCTTCGACCATGTGGTGCCGCGTGCCCGGGGCGGCATCACCAGCTGGGAGAATGTTGTGGCCGCCTGCAGCCCTTGCAACCTGCGCAAGGGCTCCAAGTCCCTGCGCCAGGCCGGGCTGCATCTGAACCGCATCCCGCGCGCGCCCAGCCCCGAGGAGATGCAGGCCCATGGCCGCCGCTTCCCGCCCAACCACCTGCACGAAAGCTGGATGGATTACCTCTATTGGGATGTCGAGCTGGAGGCTTAGGTTAACGCGCCGACACAGTTCCTAAATTCACGTCATAAAACTGTTACAAAACCTTCACATTCCCCGCGCGATGTGAAAAGCCTTCCCGAAACGGGAGCTTTCCATGTCCATCGCCTTGCATGCCGCCACCTTCAACCTGATCGTCGCCCTGTCCTGCGGGGCCCTGATCGGGTCCGAACGGCAGGTGCGCCAGCGGATGGCGGGGCTGCGGACCAATGCTTTGGTGGCGCTTGGGGCGGCGAGTTTCGTCACCTTCTCGCAACTGATGCCCGGCACCGACACCAGCCCGACGCGGGTGGCGGCGCAGGTCGTCTCGGGCATCGGCTTTCTCGGCGCCGGGATCATCTTTCGCGATGGATTCGAGGTGCATGGCCTGAACACCGCCGCCACCTTGTGGTGTTCGGCCGGGGTCGGGCTGATGTCGGGGACCGGGCATTGGGACTTTGCGCTGATGCTGACCGGCCTTGTCGTCTTCATCAACCTCGGCCTCAGGCCCCTGGTCAAGCTCTTGAAGAAATA
Organism: Rhodobacter sp. P1_C2; assembly: GCF_056406375.1. Taxonomy (NCBI): domain Bacteria; kingdom Pseudomonadati; phylum Pseudomonadota; class Alphaproteobacteria; order Rhodobacterales; genus Rhodobacter; species Rhodobacter sp. P1_C2. The sequence continues at coordinate 99,448 of NZ_JBFUAG010000002.1, read as the reverse complement.
CACCGCCGCCGGCACCCCGGTCTCGCGGGTCTGGGTCGTCTCGCTGACCTGCCGCACCCTGGACGAGGGCGGCATGCGCAGCCTTCTGTTGCGCAGCCTCAGCCTCGGCGGTCTGCGCATCACCGAACTGTCGGGTCAATCCGGTGAGGATACGGTCGAACTGTCCGCCGTGGTCGCGGCAGAGGGCGTGCCCGACCATGTGGTGGAAAGCGCCGTTCAACGGATTGCCGCAGAACCGGGCGTCTCGCGTCTGCGCTGGTCGTCGGGCGAGGAATCCTGACCCTGCGCCGCGGGCGTCCAAGGCTTTCCTTCCCTCTCCCCTGCGGAGTTGCTAGACTTTTGCCATCGGCGGAGGTAGAACCTCGGCGTTAGCGCTAACAGCGCCTCTAGGAAGCGAGGTCTCTTCATGGTTTCCCGTGTCATTCCGGTTGATACATTCGACCTCGTGATATTCGGCGGCACAGGCGATCTTGCCCGCCGCAAGATCTTCCCCGGGCTCTACCGCCGCTTCATGGCCGGGCAGATGAATGCCGACAGCCGGATCATCGGGGCCGCGCGTGCCCAGAACACCGACGAACAGTTCCGCAAGCTGATTCACGATTCGCTCGTCGAATTTGTGCCGAAGGACCGTCAGGACGAGGCGGTGATCGCGGCCTTCCTCGCGCGGATCGACTATATCGCCGTCGATGCGAAAGAGCAGGGCGGCTGGAAGAAGCTGAAGGCCACGATGCGCGAGAATGTCGTGCGCGCCTTCTACTTCTCGGTCGCGCCGGCGCTGTTCGGCGACCTGGCCGAACATCTGCACGCCCATAACATCACCGACGCCTGGAGCCGGGTGGTGGTCGAAAAGCCCTTCGGCCGCGACCTCGCCTCGGCCCGGGCGCTGAACGCGATCCTCGCCAAGTATTTCAACGAGGCGCAGATTTACCGGATCGACCATTACCTCGGCAAGGAAACGGTGCAGAACCTGATGGCGGTCCGCTTCGCCAATATCCTGTTCGAGCCGGTCTGGAAGGCGCAATACATCGACCACGTCCAGATCACCGTGGCCGAGACGGTCGGCGTCGAAGGCCGCGGCGCCTATTACAACACCTCGGGTGCCATGCGCGACATGGTGCAGAACCACATGATGCAGCTCTTGTGCCTCATCGCGATGGAGCCGCCCTATCACTTCGACCCCGACGCGGTGCGCGACGAAAAGGTCAAGGTGATCCGCGCGCTGGAACCGGTGAAGCCTGCGGATATCGTGCGCGGTCAATACCTTGCCGGCAATGGCGAGGGCAGCTACGTCGAACATTCCGAAGACCCGAACTCGACCACCGAAAGTTATATCGCCCTGAAGGTCGGGATCGCCAACTGGCGCTGGAAGGGCACGCCCTTCTATCTGCGCACCGGCAAGCGGCTGCGCGGCCGCTATTCCGAGATTGCGATCACCTTCAAGGAACCGCCGCATTCGATCTTCGACGATGCCAAGGGTTGGAAGGAAAACGTCCTGGTGATCCGCCTTCAGCCGAACGAAGGCATGAACCTGATGGTGATGATCAAGGAACCCGGCCCCGGCGGCATGCGCCTGATGCAGGTGCCCCTGGACATGACCTTTGCCGATGCGCTTGGCGAGGATGCCGAGGATGTGCCGGACGCCTACGAGCGCCTCATCATGGATGTGATCCGCGGCAACCAGACCCTCTTCATGCGCGGTGACGAGGTCGAGGCCGCCTGGGCCTGGACCGACCCGATCATCCAGGGCTGGGAAGGCCGGGGCGACAAGCCGCAGGGCTATGATCCCGGCTCCTCGGGCCCGGAAGATGCGCTGATGCTGCTCCACAAGGACGGCCGCCGCTGGCGCGAGATCAAGGGATGATCCTGCAGACCTACCCCAGCCGCGAGGCCCTGATGGCGGGCCTTGCCGCAACCATCGCCGCAGAGCTGCGCGCGGCCCTGACCCTTGGCCCGGCCACCCTCTCGGTGCCGGGCGGCACCACCCCCGGCCCGGTCTTCGATGCGCTGACCGAAGCCGATCTCGACTGGTCGCGCGTCGCGGTGCTTCTGAACGACGAACGCTGGGTGGGCGAGGATAGTCCCCGGTCCAACACCCGCCTCCTGCGCGAACGCCTGCTGTGCGGCAAGGCTGCGGGCGCGACCCTCGTCCCCCTCTATGCCCCAGCGCCGCAGCCGGAGGACAAGCTCGACGCCCTGTCGCAGGGCATTGCGCCCCATCTGCCGATCTCTGTGCTTCTCCTCGGCATGGGGGCCGACATGCACACCGCCAGCCTCTTCCCCGGCGCCGACAAGCTTGCCGCAGCACTTGCCCCCGATGCGCCGATCCTGATGGCCCTGCGCGCCGAAGCCGCGGGCGAGCCGCGCATCACCCTGACCGCCCCGGTCCTGCAGGCGGCCAAACATGTCCATATCCTGATCACCGGTCCGGAAAAGCGCGCCGCCCTTGCGCGCGCCCAGACCCTGACCCCAACCGAGGCGCCGGTCCGCGCCCTTCTTGACCAAGCCACAGTCCACTGGGCGGAGTAAGCCATGTCTGATCCCTTTGCCAAGCTCAAAGCCCACCATGTCCAGGTGGCCGACCGCAAGATCCTCGACCTTTTCGACACCGACCGCGCCGCCGCCTTCTCGGTGATGGCGGGCGAGATGCTCTTCGACTTCTCCAAGACCAATATCGACGCGGGCGCGCTTGGTCTGCTGCTCGACCTCGCCGAGGCCTCGGGCGTGGCGCGCAAGCGTCAGGCGATGTTCTCGGGCGAGAAGATCAACGAGACCGAGGGCCGCGCCGTGTTGCACACGGCGCTGCGCGCCGGGGATGAGGCGGTGATCAAGGTCGATGGCCAGGACGTGATGCCCGAGGTCCGCGCCACCCGCGCCCGGATGGCGGCATTCGTGCGCGACGTGCGCTCGGGCGCCTTCACGGGCCAGGGCGGCAAGATCACCGATGTGGTCAACATCGGCATCGGCGGCTCGGACCTCGGGCCCGCGATGGCGACGATTGCGCTGTCGCCCTGGGGTGACGGGCCGAAGCTGCATTATGTCTCCAACGTCGACGGCGCCCATATCGCCGACACGCTGAAGGGGCTGAACCCGGAAACCACGCTGGTCATCGTCGCCTCCAAGACCTTCACCACGATCGAGACGATGACCAATGCCGACACCGCCAAGCGCTGGATGGCGGCCAAGGTCGCCAACCCCGCGGCCCAGTTCTGCGCGGTGTCCACGGCGGCCGAGAAGACCTCGGCCTATGGCATTGATCCGGCACGGGTTTTCGGATTCGAGGATTGGGTCGGCGGGCGCTATTCGATGTGGGGGCCGATCGGTCTTGGTATCATGCTGTCGATCGGGCCGGAGGCTTTCGACGAATTCCTCGCCGGCGGCCGGGCGATGGACCAGCATTTCCTGACCAAGCCCTTCGCGCAGAACATGCCGGTGCTTCTGGCCCTCGTCGGCATCTGGCACAACCAGATCTGCGGCTACGCCACCCGCGCCGTCCTGCCCTATGACCAGCGCCTGTCGCGCCTGCCCGCCTATCTGCAACAGCTGGAGATGGAGAGCAACGGCAAGCGCGTCTCGATGGATGGCGCCGATCTGCCCTATAACTCCGGCCCGGTGGTCTGGGGCGAGCCCGGCACCAATGGCCAGCACGCCTTCTACCAGCTGATCCACCAGGGCACCCGCGTCATTCCCTGCGAGTTCCTCGTGGCGCGTCAGGGCCATGAGCCCGACCTTGCGCACCAGCACCTCCTCCTCGTCTCGAACTGCCTCGCGCAATCCGAGGCGCTGCTGAAGGGCCGCTCCCTGGCCGAAGCCACCGCCATCATGGCGAAGAAAGGCCTGACCGGGGCCGAGCTTGACCGCCAGGCCCGCCACCGCGTCTTCCCCGGCAACCGCCCGACGACAACGCTGGCCTATCCGCAGCTGACCCCCTTCACGCTCGGCCAGATCATCGCACTTTACGAACACCGGGTCTTCGTCGAGGGCGTCATCCTCGGCATCAATTCCTATGACCAATGGGGCGTCGAGCTTGGCAAGGAACTCGCCCTCGCCCTGCAACCGATCCTCGAAGGCCGCGAAGGCACCGCGTCCAAGGACGGCTCCACCGCCGCCCTTGTGGCCTATCTGAAAGCCTGAAGCATTTTCATCGGTCCAAAAATATCCCACGGGGGTGCGGGGGTGTGAAACCCCCGGTTAGGCCGGCTAAGGTCACCCCGCTGCCTCATTTGCCCCCGAAGGCTGGGGGGCCCGGGGGGAGGCGCGCCTCCCCCCGGCCCTTTTTTACTTCAGCGCCGCCGTAACGATGACTTCGACAAGGTAATCCTTGGTCGCAAGCTTGGCCTCGCCGGTGGCGCGCGCCGGGGTATTGCCTGCCGGAACCCATTGATCCCAGACCGCATTCATCTCGCCGAAGGTCGCCATGTCGGCCAGCCAGATCTGGGTCGACAGGATGCGGGTCTTGTCGGTGCCGGCTTCCGCGAGAATGCGGTCGACTTCGGCCAGGCAGGTCCGGGTCTGATCCGCGACAGACTCGCCCGGCTTGCCGACCTGGCCTGCGACCCAGACGATGCCATTGTAGCAGACCGCCTCGGACATGCGGGCGCCGACGCCGATCCGTTTGATATCCTTGTTCATCTTCGTCTCCTCAGGTTGACTGAGGCTTGCTACCGCATCGAAGCTGAATTGGAAAGTGGAGCGGGTGAAGGGAATCGAACCCTCGTATTCAGCTTGGGAAGCTGCTGCTCTGCCATTGAGCTACACCCGCATGGGGGGAGAGGTAATTGAGACGCGGCGGCGCGTCAAGACGGGAATGACCTTTGGGGCGCGATGGGGTGCGCGGCGGAAGGTGGCGGTCGGGCATGAAAAAAGGTCCCTGGACTCGCCCAGGGACCCTGCTCTGACAGACCGCCGTTGGGGACAGACATCGGCCTGTCAGAGGGTCGCAATCTGCGGCGGCAAAATCCGCCGCATGCCGCAAACTTCGCACTGGAATCTTCGCACTGTAATCTTCGCACTGGCCGCCCCTGTCGCCGACAGGCTTTGGCGACAGGTTCGGGCCAGGCACTCGTTACATCACATTCTGGGTAAGCCAGAGACTTGTTACATTACAAACTGGTCAACCCAGGCACTCGCTACGGGGAGGGGCAGTTACTTGTACTAAAGGTCACTCGTCACGAACCAAGGTCACTCGTTACCCTCCAGGCCCTTACATCTTGGGCAGGAGAACCGTGTCGACGACGTGGATCACGCCGTTCGATTGCTTGACGTCGGCGATGGTCACGGTGGCGACATCGCCCTGTTCGTCCTTCAGCATGATCTTGCCGCCCTTGGAGGTGGCCTCCAGCATGCAGCCGCCGACGGTCTTGATCATGTGCTTGCCGCCATCGGCCTTGATCATCGACTTGACGGTGTCGGCCATCGCATCGGCCGCCACGACGTGGCAGGTCAGGATCTTGACCAGCGTGTCATGGTTTTCCGGCTTCAGCAGGGTTTCCACGGTGCCGGCGGGCAGCTTGGCGAAGGCTTCGTTGGTCGGGGCGAAGACGGTGAAGGGGCCTTTGCCTTCCAGCGTTTCGACCAGGCCCGCGGCCTTCACAGCGGCGACGAGCGTGGTGTGGTCTTTCGAGTTCACCGCGTTTTCGACGATGTTCTTGGTCTCCAGCATCGGCGCACCGCCGACCATCGGGTTGGCGGCCAGCGCCACGCCAGCGGTCAGGGCAGCACAGGACACGGCGAGCGACAGGACGATTTTCTTGGCGAAATGGGTCATGGTGGTCTCCCTCAGTCGTCTTGGAGACAGGTCCATTCCTGTCTCTCTGCTGAAGGAACGGAAGCGGGAGGGGAGAAGTTTCACCGGCCTGCAAAAAATTCGCGATTTTTCGGGAAAGTTTTTTGGCGGCAGTAAAGTGGGTTCGAAAACAAAGGTTTGGGCAGAAGGGACCCCGGGGTGAAAAAGCGAAGGCGGCCCCGCAGGACCGCCTTGCGCGACAGGTGCGAGGAGGGGTCAGGCCTTGATCAGCGCGCCCTTGGCGACGATCGGCCCGGTGGGCTTGCCGGTGGGCGAGCCGCCCGGCGGTTCCAGCGTCACGGCCAGCAGGGCGCCGGCGCTGGCGCCCGGAAGCGAGATCACCTCGACCCCTTCCGGGATCACGCCGAGCGAGACCGGCGGGTCGTTGCCCGCGATGATCCAGAGCTCGTGGCTGTGGGCCGCATCGGCCGGCGCCCCGGCCACGCGGGTGATGGTCAGCCGGCCCTCGGTGATCGAGGCGGAGAATTGCAGGGTACCCTGATCGGCGGTGATCGTCGCGGTCAGTTCGGGGCGCGGCGGGGTCAGGGCGAGGTAGGCCACCAGCGCCACCGAGGCCACGGCCACACCGCCCCAAAGCCGCAGGTCGGCCCACCAGCTGCGCTTGGGCGCCTGCGGGAAGAGCCGGGCCTCGATCTTCGGCAAGAGGTTCTCGGGCAGGGGAACCGGGGCGAAATCCGCGTTCAGCCCGGACAGACGCTCTTCCCAGGCAGAGACGCGGGCGGCGAAGGCGGGATCGCGCAGCCGGGCCTCGGCGGCGCTGCGCTCGGCCAGATCCAGCGTGCCCAGCACATATTCGCCGGCCAGGAAATCGTCATCTTCTTCGGGGGTGGGCGGGAAGGGGGTCATGTGTCCATGCACTCCCGCAGTTTTTGCAGACTGCGCCGCAGCCAGGTCCGCATCGTGTTCAGCGGCACGTCAAAGCGTGTCGCAAGGTCGATATAGGATTTCCCGTCCAGATAGGCGCCGCGCAGGGCCTGGGCGCGGTCGGGCTCCAGCGTGTCGAAGCAATCGGTGATGCGCCGCGCCTCGCCCTGGGCCATCATCCGGCTTTCGGCGCGGGGGGCGGGGTCGGCCGCCGCCTCCATCGCCAGATCGTCCGAGACATGGTCGGGCCGCGCGCGCAGACGGTCGATCGCATGGTTGCGCGACAGGGCGATCAGCCAGGTCATGCCACGGCCCTTGGTCGCATCATAGCGCCCGGCCCTGAGCCATACTCTGGTGAAAACCTCCTGCAACGCATCCTCCGCTTCGGCCCTTGTGCCTAGCATACGGATCAGCACGCCCATAAGTTTCGATCCGGCCTCGGAATAAAGCTGACGAAAGGCCGCACGGTCCTGCGCGGCCACATTCTGAAGCAAGTCTGCAATCGGATCGTCACTCATGGCGCCACTATCGGGGAAAGTTTCCCGTTAGGGAAGCGGTTACCGCGAGGGGACAACAGCGAAATCACCGGGCGCGGCGGTTTAGCGCCGCCGCCTGCGCCCGCCTTCGGTGCCCTGGCCATTGGTGTTGAAGCTGACCTCGGGCAGGGGGGCCAGATGCGGGAAGAGGTCCACCGCATTGGGGATCGCCGAGGCATTGACGAAATGCTCCTGAAAGCGCGGTTCGATGGCGGTTTCGACCTTGTGGATGTCATGCACCACGGATTCGATCGTGTCGCGGGCGGCGCGGTTGCAGAGCGCGATCCGCGCCCCGGTCCCCGCCGCATTGCCGGCCGAGATCACATGGTCCAGCGCCACATCGGGGATCATGCCAAGGGTCATCGCGTGCTTGGGCGAGATATGGGCGCCGAAGGCCCCGGCGAGGACGACACGCTCCACCGTCTCCACCCCCATCGTGTCCATCAGAAGCTTGGCCCCGGCATAGAGCGCGGCCTTTGCCAGCTGGATGGCGCGGATGTCGCCTTGCGTCACCAGAATCCGCGGCCCGCCCTCGGCCGTGCCATCGTGAAGGACATAGGAATGCGTGCGCCCCTCGGGCACCGAACGGGCCGTGCCGGTCTGGTCCGGCCCGCCGATCAGGCCACCGGCATCGACGAGGCCCGCCATCCGCATCTCGGCCACCACCTCGATGATGCCCGAACCGCAGATGCCGCTGATCCCGATGCCGGAAATCGCCTCGGCAAAGCCCGGATCATCGGACCAGAGGTCCGATCCGATGACACGGAAGCGCGGTTCCTTGGTCACGGGGTCGATCTCGACCCTTTCGATGGCGCCCGGTGCGGCGCGCTGGCCGGAGGAGATCTGCGCCCCCTCGAACGCCGGGCCGGTGGGGGAGGAGCAGGCGAGGACCCGGCTTTCATTGCCAAGCAGAAGTTCGGCATTGGTGCCGACATCGACGATCAGCACCATGTCCTTGGACTTGTTGGGTTCCTCGGCCAAAGCCACGGCGGCGGCATCGGCGCCGACATGGCCTGCGATGCAGGGAAGGACATAGACCCGGGCGGTGCGGTTGACCGCCGAAAGGTCCAGCTCCTTGGCCTCGAAGCTCAGCGAGCCAGAGGTGGCCAGCGCGAAGGGCGCCTGGCCCAGCTCCACCGGGTCGATGCCGAGGAGGAGGTGGTGCATCACCGGGTTGCAAACGAAGACCAGTTCGTAAATGGAGGCGGCCTCGACCTTGGCCTCGGTCGCGATCTCTTGCGCCAGGGTGTTGATCGCGGCGCGGACGGCGGCGGTCATCTCGACATCGCCGCCGGGGTTCATCATCGCATAGGAGACGCGGCTCATCAGATCCTCGCCGAAGCGGATCTGCGGGTTCATCACCCCGGCCGAGGCCAGAACCTTGCCATCGGTCAGATCGCAAAGATGGGCGGCGATGGTGGTCGAACCAAGGTCGATGGCGAGGCCGAGGAGCGGGCCTTCGTGGAAGCCGGGCCAGATATCCAGCATGTGATAGGCGTCGTCATGGTTGCCCTTGTTGAGCGCCACCGTGATCTTCCATTCGCCCTTGCGGAGTGCCGGCTGCAGGCGGCGCAGCAGGCTGAGGTCGGCCTTGACCCCCTCGATCTGCCACTGGTCCTTCAGCGCGCGCTGGACGCGTTCGAAATCGCCGGTCGGTTCGTGCATGTCGGGCTCATCGACGGCGATGAAGTAAAGCCGCGTCGCCGGGTCCATCACCATCACGCGGTCAGAGGCGCTCTTGCGGATCACCTGCTTGTGGACCTGCGATTCCGGCGGCACATCGACGATGACATCGCCCATCACCTTGGCCTGGCAGCCCAGACGCCGCCCGTCGATCATGCCGCGGATCCGCTTGTAGCGCGCCTCGACCTCGTTCCATTCCGACAGGGCGTCTTCGGCGACCGTGACGCCGAATTTCGGAAACTCGCCATAGCCGGGCTGGATCTGGCACTTGGAGCAGATGCCGCGCCCGCCGCAGACCGAATCGAGGTCGACACCAAGCTGGCGCGCGGCGCTCAGGATCGGCGTGCCGAGCGCAAAGCGGCCACGCTTGCCCGAGGGGGTGAAGATCACCAGGGCGTCGGTCTGGGTGGCATCTTGCATGGCAGTCTCCTGAAGCTTGCAGGCTTTTTAGGCCGGATCGGCGCCGGGGCAAGGGCTGAATGCGTCAGGAAGGGGTCAGGCTGCGGCATAAGGGGACGGGAGGGCGCTCGGCGGACCCGGCTGGGGGGACTGCGCGTCCCCCCAGACCCCCTGCGGGTGGAAGGGGGCCAGGCGGGAGGGAGGCGCTCGGCGGACCCGGCTGGGGGGACTGCGCGTCCCCCCAGACCCCCCGCGGGCGAAAGGGTGGTCAGCGGTGCGGATAGGCAGAGGGATGCAGCAGGGGGCGGTAGCCGGCGCTGAGGGCGGCGACGCTGGGCGCGGGGGTCATCAGCTCGACCGGGCCGCTGGGGCGCGGGAGCGGCGGCAGGTAGCCGTCGGGCGTGAAGGGAAAGGCGGCATCGCCGAGGATCAGCTGGGGCCCGGCCTGCAGGATGAAGCTGCCATCGGGCAGGCTTTCGGCCGGGGCGATGTGGCGTTGCTGCTGGCGGTCGCTGGTCAGGCGGGCGGCGTGGAGATGGGCGTCCATCTCGGGCGCATTGGTGCCGGGCAGGCCGGCCTGGGTCCAGGCGGCGCGGAAGGCCTTGTAGGCGGGGCGGCGGCAGGTGGCGCAGGGGCGGTGGCCGGCGGCAAGGGCCACGGCCTCATCCAGGAAGAACAGCTCGGTCCAGCTGCGTCCCGACATCGGCACCCGGCGGACCTCTTTCCAGTGCAGGGCGCAGCAGATCCAGGCTTTCGAGGTCCAGCGGTGACGCAGCACCTGCATCCCGTCATGCAGGATGCCGCGGTTGCCGGTCAGCGTGCCGCGGGCGGGCAGGGCGACGATGGCCTGATCGGGCAGGACACGGTTCTGCAGCGGCGCCCGGCTTCTCACAGGAAGGCCCTCACCACCTCGGCCACCATCATCACATCCGCGCGGGTGCAGTCGAACTGGCCGACCTGGACGCGGATCAGGAAGCGGCCCTGGTGGCGGGTTTGCGTCAGGTAGATGCGGCCATCGTCGTTGATCCGGGTGAAGAGCGCCTCGGTTGCGGCATCGGTGTCCAGCGCAAAGGTGAAGAGCGAGAGGCTGGGGCCGGTCACCACCGTCACCCCCGGCAGATCGGCCAAGGCGCGCGCCAGCTCTGCCGACCAGAGGACGTGATGGCGGATGCGGGTGCGCAGACCCTCCAGCCCATAGGCGCGCAGGGTGAACCAGAGTTTCAGCGCCCGGAAGCGGCGGCCGAGCGGCACGGTCCATTCGTTGAAATTCACCACCTCCTCGCGCCCGGCGGTCTGCAGGAAGCTCGGGCGCAGGCCGAGGGTGCGGATCTGCGCTCCGGGGTCGCGCAGGAACTGCACGGCGCAGTCGAACTGGGCGCCGAGCCATTTGTGCGGGTTGAAGACAATGGAATCCGCCGCCTCGACCCCCTCCCAGAGGCTGCGAAACTCGGGGCAGATCATCGCCGAGCCGGCCCAGGCGGCATCGACATGCACCGGCAGGCCATGCGCCTTCGCCACGGCGATGCAGGCGCCGATCCGGTCGAAGGCGCCGACCGAGGTGCCACCGGCGCAGAGCACCACGCCGGCGGGCAGATGGCCTGCGGCGAGGTCGGCGGAGATCGCGGCGTCGAGCGCCTGCGGGTCCATCGACAGCCGGGAATCGGTCGGCACCTTGACCAGGTTCGACTGGCCGATCCCGGCGACGCGGACTGCCTTGTCGATCGAGGAATGCGTCTCGGCGCTGGCATAGATCCGCAGGCGCCTCTGGCCCGCCAGCCCCTCGGTCAGGCCCTGCCAGTCCAGCGCCTGTTCGCGCATGGTCAGCACGGCAGAGAGGGTGGCGGTGGTGGCGCTGTCGTGGATCGTGCCGGTGAAGCCCTCGGGCAGGCCCAGCGCCTGGCGCAGCCAGTCGATCATCACCTCTTCGACCTCGGTCACGGCGGGCGAGGTCTGCCAGAGCATGCCCTGGGCTGCGATGGCATTGGCCAATTGCTCGGCCAGCATCGAGGCGGGTGAGGCATTGGCCGGGAAATAGGCGAAGAAGCGCGGGTGCTGCCAATGGGTCAGGCCGGGCGGCACGATGCGGTCGAAATCGGCGAAGATCGCCTCCATCGGCTCGGCAGCCTCGGGCGGGGTGGCGGGCAGCTGGCGGGCGATGGCGCCGGGGGTGAGGGGGGCGCGCACCGGGCGGTCGCGCAGGCCCGCGTGGTAGCCATGCGCCCAGTCGGCGGCCTTCTTTGACCAGTCGCGCAGATCGTCATGGTTCATCGTTATCCTCCCGCTCAGGCCCCGCCGATCAAGGCAGAAGCGCCCGGATTTGGCAAGCAATGCGCCTTGGGGCGCCGCCGGGGCAGTGGCCCATGTCCTTGCGGCGAGACGGCGGCGCGGCGCCCGGCTTTTCCGGCGAAGGCGGCGGCAAAGCGGCGTTTGGGCCGGGATTGACCCCGATCTGGAACCAAAGACCGCAAGAAGGGATCAATCCGCCGAAAATGCGCCGCAATCCTGTGGGACCAAGGCCGCGATCCGTGCAACATGGCGTGCGGAATGTTCTGTGGAGTGAAATCATGTCAATCTCGCGTCGTCTGTTCCTGCTCTCGGCCCTGTCCCTGCCCCTGGCCGCTTGCGGCGGGACCTATGCCACCTCTTTCCCGGCGCAGCTTTCGCCCGATGTGACGCGGGCCTGGCGGGTCGTCGGGGTGCAGGTCGATGTGCCGCAGAGCCTGACCGTGTCGGAGGAGAAGACGCTCTTGCCGCGGGCCGATATCGTCTGGCGCGAGGATGATCCCAAGGGCGACCGCCATGCCCAGGTGGCGCTGATCATGCAGACCGCGATTGCGGCTGGCGCGCGCGGCCTGCACGGGCCCTTCCCGGTGGTGCTGCAGGCCACGGTCAGCCGTTTCCACGCCCTGTCCTTCGAGGCGGAAACCCGGCTGTCGGATGCCGGGGTGCACAACATCCAGTTCGACATCCAGGTCGTCGATGCCCGCAGCCATCAGGTCCTGTCGGGGCCGGTGCATATCCAGGCCGACCTGCCGGCCTGGTCGGGCCAGCAGATGAAGGATGCCCGGGCGCGGGGGGTGACCCAGAAGTCGATGATCACCCAGCATGTCGCCGCCACCGTGGCCGCCTGGCTCGGCATCGGGCCGGATGACCGGGGCACCTTCACCCGTCTCGGCGACTGATCCGGCCCACCCTGCGCCGGTCGCAAGTTTCCCCTTGGTTTGGCCGCCTTCTTTCGTTAGAAGGCGGCGCATGACGGGCAAGAGCATCATCATTCTGTGCTGCATTACCGACTGACTTTCGTCAGGCGGCTCCGTCCTTTCGTCACTCCGAACGAAGCCGGTTCCGCCCGCGGGGGGAATTGGTGGGCATTTTGGGGCGTTTGGAGGGACCATGACGACGATCCGGCTGCATAACACGGCGACGCGCGCGAAAGAGGATTTCGCGCCGATTGATCCCATGAATGTGCGGATCTATGTCTGCGGACCGACGGTCTATGACCGCGCCCATATCGGCAATGCGCGGCCCGTCGTGGTCTTCGACGTGCTGTTCCGGCTGCTCCGCCATGTCTATCGCGCGGGCCATGTCACCTATGTGCGCAATTTCACCGATGTGGACGACAAGATCAACGCGACCGCCCAGGCCCGCAAGGCCGCAGGCGACCCGCGCGATCTGGAGGCCTTGATCCACGAGCGCACCGACGAGACGATCGGCTGGTATCACGCCGATATGGATGCCCTGGGCGCGCTGCGCCCCTCGATGGAGCCGCGCGCCACCGATTTCATCGGCCAGATGATCGCGATGATCGAAGGGCTGATCGCCTCGGGCCATGCTTACGAGAAGCAGGGCCATGTGCTGTTCCGGGTGCGCTCCTACAAGGATTACGGCGCTTTGTCGGGCCGCTCGGTCGATGACATGATCGCAGGCGCACGGGTGGAAGTGGCGCCCTTCAAGGAGGACCCGATGGATTTCGTCCTCTGGAAGCCGTCGGACGCCGATCTGCCCGGTTGGGAAAGCCCCTGGGGCCGCGGGCGGCCGGGCTGGCATATCGAATGCTCGGCCATGAGCCATGAACTTCTGGGCGCGGCCTTCGACATCCACGGCGGCGGCCTCGATCTGCAATTCCCCCATCATGAGAACGAGATCGCCCAGAGCCGCTGCGCCCATCCCGAGGCGGGCTTTGCGCGGGTCTGGATGCACAACGAGATGCTGCAGGTCGAGGGGCGGAAGATGTCCAAGAGCTTGGGCAACTTCTTCACCGTGCGCGATTTGCTGGACAAGGGCGTGCCGGGCGAGGTGATCCGGATGGTCTTCCTCGGCACCCATTACGGCAAGCCGATGGACTGGACGGCGGAGAAGGCTGCGCAGGCCGAGGCCACCTTGCGCAAGTGGCGTGGCCTCGTCGCGGGCATCGAGCCCGCGCCAAGCCCGCTGCCGGGGGTGATTTCTGCGCTGGCGGACGATCTGAACACGGCCGGGGCCCTGGCCGAGATGCATGCGGCGGCGGGGCGGGGCGATTTCGCGGGGCTTCTCGCCTCGGGGCATCTCTTGGGGCTTTTGACGGAAGAGATGGGGGCCTGGGTGGGGGCGGTGGATCTTTCCGCGCTTGCCGGGAAGCTCGCGGATCTGCGGGCCGCGGCAATGGCGGCCAAGGATTTCTCGGCCGTCGATGCGATGAAGGCCGCGCTGGTGGCGGCGGGGGTGGAAGTGCGGATGTCGAAGGCCGGGGTGGAATTGTTGCCCGGCGCGGGTTTTGATGCGGCCAAGCTGGAGGCGCTGAAGTGAACGATTTTTCTGCGAAAAATCAGGGGGCTGCCTGCCCCCTTCGCGCTGCGCGCGACCCCCGGGGATATTTGAACCAGTGTGAAAGGGTGAAGAAATGAAAGAGCGGCTTTACCTCTTTGACACCACGCTGCGCGATGGGCAGCAGACGCAGGGCGTGCAGTTTTCCACCAATGAAAAGCGCCAGATCGCGGTGGCGCTGGATGCTTTGGGGGTGGATTACATCGAGGGTGGCTGGCCGGGGGCCAATCCGACCGACAGCGAGTTCTTCGCCAGCCCGCCGCGCACGCGGGCCACGATGACGGCCTTCGGGATGACCAAGCGCGTCGGACGCTCGGCCGAGAATGACGATGTGCTGGCGCTGGTCCTGAATGCGCAGACGCCGGCGGTATGCCTCGTCGGCAAGACGCATGAGTTTCATGTCACCACCGCCCTCGGCGTGACGCTGGAGGAGAACCGCCAGGCGATTGCCGAGAGCTTTGCCCATGTCGTGGGGCAGGGCCGCGAGGCGCTGTTCGATGCCGAGCATTTCTTTGACGGCTACAAGGCGAACCCGGCCTATGCGCTGTCCTGTCTGCGGGCGGCCTGGGAAGCCGGGGCGCGCTGGCTGGTCTTGTGCGACACCAATGGCGGTACCTTGCCCTCGGAAGTCTTCCGCATCGTGAAGGAGGTGGTGGCTGCTGCGGGCATCCCGGGCGATCGGCTTGGCATCCATTGCCATGACGACACCGGCCATGCCGTGGCCAATTCGTTGGCGGCGGTGGAGGCCGGCGTGCGGCAGATCCAGGGCACGCTGAACGGCCTGGGCGAGCGCTGCGGCAATGCGAACCTCACCACGCTGATCCCGACGCTCTTGCTGAAGGATCCCTATGCCAGCCAGTTCGACACCGGCGTTTCCCCCGAGGCCTTGACCGGGCTGCTCCGCGACAGCCGGATGCTGGACGATATCCTGAACCGGGTTCCCCTGCGCCAGGCGCCCTATGTCGGGGCCTCGGCCTTTGCGCATAAGGCGGGGCTGCATGCCTCGGCGATCCTGAAGAACCCTTCGACTTACGAGCATGTCGACCCCTCGGTCGTGGGCAACGCCCGGGTCATCCCGATGAGCAACCAGGCCGGGCAGAGCAACCTGCGTGCCCGGCTGGCCGCCATCGGCATCTCGATCGCGGCGGGGGATGCGCGGCTGTCGCAGATCCTCGATGCGGTCAAGGAGCGCGAGGATCAGGGCTATGCCTATGACGGGGCGCAAGCCTCGTTCGAACTCTTGGCGCGGCGGGCGCTTGGGCTTTGTCCGACCTTTTTCGAGGTGCTGCGCTACCGCGTGACGGTGGAGCGGCGCAAATCCTCCTCCGGCCGGACGACGACCCTGTCGGAGGCGGTGGTGGTGGTGAAGATCGGCGATCAGATGATGATGTCGGTCAGCGACAGCGCCGATGAGACGGGGCAGGATCATGGCCCGGTCAACGCCCTGTCCAAGGCCTTGGCCAAGGATCTTGGCCCCTATCAGGCGGTGATCGACGATCTGCATCTGGTCGATTTCAAGGTCCGCATCACCCAGGGCGGCACCGAGGCCGTGACCCGCGTCATCATCGACAGCGAGGATTCCTCGGGCCAGCGCTGGAGCACGGTCGGCGTCTCGGCCAACATAGTCGACGCGAGTTTCGAGGCGCTGCTGGATGCGGTGACCTGGAAGCTGATCCGCGATGTCGGTCTGGGGCAGGTGGCATGAGCCTCGACGCCTGCGCCGCGCTGGTTCAGCGCGGCGACCCTGACCGCTTTGCCGCCGTCATGGCCGCGCCCATCTCTGCACGGGCGCGGCTCTGGCCGCTTTACGCCTTCAACCTCGAGGTGGCGCGGGCCCCCTGGGTCACCCAGCAACCGCTGATCGCCGAGATGCGGCTGCAGTTTTGGCGCGATATTCTGGCGGCCAAAGCCCCCCGCGCGCATGAGGTGGCCGGGCCGCTCTTCGACCTTGCCAGCCAGACGCCGGGCCTTGCCGCCCTGCTCGACCGGGTGATCGAGGCGCGGCGGCACGACATCACCCGCGAGCCCTTCGCCTCGGACAGCGCCTTTGACGCCTATATCGAGGAGACCTCGGCGACGCTGTTCTGGGCCGCCGGTCTGACCCTTGGCGCGGCACCCGAGGCCGAGACGGCCTTTCGCGCGCTTGGCTGGGCCGCGGGTCTGGCGAATTACCTGCGGGCGGTGCCGGCCCTGACCGCGCGCAACCTGCGCCCCCTGGTCGATCCCGACCCCAAGGCGATCCGCATTCTGGCCGCCGAGGGGTTGAACCACCTGACCATCGCGCGCAACCAGCGCGGGCTGTTCGGGCGCGCCGCCCCGGCGGCCCTTGCGGGCTGGCAGGCCGGGCCGCTGCTGCGTCAGGCCTATGACAACCCGACCCGAGTGGCCGAGGGCAAGCTCGCCCTGTCGGAGTTCTCCCGCCGCGGTGGCCTGCTCTGGATGGCCGCGACAGGGCGGTTCTGAGAGCGCCCCGAAGCGCGCTTCAATCCAGAACCTTGGTGAAGCGGACGGAAGTGCTGGGCATCGGCGCATAGCCGAGGCTCTGGTAATAGGCCTGCGCCACAAGATTGCCCGGATGGGTGCCGATGATCAGATAGCTGCAGCCGAGGGCGCGGGCCTGATCCTCGCAAGCCGCGACGAGGGCGCGCCCGACGCCCGCGCCGCGCGCGCCCTCCACCACGAAGAGGTGATGCAGGTCCATCCCCCGCGCGCCATAGCCCAGTCGGGCGAGGGGCAGGGTGGCGGCATAGCCCAGAAGCCCCGCCGCGCCCTCCGCCACCAGCACGCGAAACCAAGGCTCCGGCCCGAAGACATCCCGCCACAGGCTCGCCTCCGTCACCGAAGGCATATCGTCGTGATGCCGCGTCAGCGCCTGCACCATGGCCAGCACCTCCGCCAGATCCGCCTCGATCGCCGCCCTGATCCGCATCTTCCCCTCCCTTAAAGCCGAAGGGGTGCAAAGGTCTCCCCCCGCACCCCCCTTCATCCAGACGAAAATATCCCCGCCGGAGGCTCTTAGCCCATCAGCGCCGCGACGCCGGGCAATTCCTTGCCCTCCATCCATTCAAGGAAGGCACCGCCTGCGGTCGAGATGAAGGTGAAGTCCTGCGCCACCCCGGCATGGTTCAGGGCCGAGACGGTGTCGCCGCCGCCCGCGACCGAGATCAGCTTGCCGGCCCGGGTCAGCTCCGCCGCCGCCCGCGCCGCCGCCGTGGTGGCGGCATCGAAGGGGGTGATCTCGAAAGCGCCGAGCGGGCCGTTCCAGATCAGCGTCTTGCAGGTGGCAAAGACCTTCGTCAGTTCGGCCACGGTCTTCGGGCCCGCATCCAGAATCATCTGGTCGGCCGGGCAATCCTTGGCCGCCACGACCTTGTTGGCCGCCCCGGCCTTGAACGCGCCCGCCACGACCACATCGACCGGCAGGTGGATGGTGCAGCCCGCCGCCTTGGCCTTGGCGAGGATCTCCAGCGCGGTCGGCGCCATGTCACGCTCGGCCAGGGACTTCCCGACCTCGATGCCCTGCGCCACGAGGAAGGTGTTCGCCATGCCGCCGCCGATCACCAGGTGATCGACCTTGCTCACGAGGTTGCCCAGAAGCTCCAGCTTGGTCGAGACCTTGGCCCCGCCGACCACCGCCACCACCGGACGCTCCGGCGTGCCGAGGGCGGCTTCCAGCGCCTTCAGTTCCGCCTCCATCAAGCGGCCCGCAGCGGCGGGCAGAAGCCGCGCCAGCGCCTCGGTCGAGGCATGGGCGCGGTGCGCGGCCGAGAAGGCGTCATTGACGAAGATATCGCCGAGAGCGGCCATTTCGGCGGCCAGTTTCGGGTCGTTCTTCTCTTCGCCGGGGTGAAAGCGGGTGTTTTCCAACAGCACCACATCGCCCTGCGCCGCCGATTTGATCGCCTCTTCCGCCACCGGGCCCACGCAGTCGGCGGCAAAGATCACCTTGCGGCCGAGCGAGGCCTCCACCGCGGCGCGGATCCGGCCGAGGCTCATCTCGGGGACGACCTTGCCCTTGGGCCGGTCGAAATGGGCCAGAAGCACGACCTGACCGCCCAGTGCAATGATATCCTCCACGGTGGTGCGGATCTTGTCGATGCGGGTCGTGTCGGTGACGACATCGCCTTCCATCGGCACGTTGATGTCCACCCGGGTCAGGACAACCTTGCCCGCCAGCGCCACATCGTCGATCGTCTTCCAGGCCATCCATGCCTCCTGTCTGATTTGCTCCTGTTTCCGCGCAAAGCCGGCAAAGGTCAACTGTCGGGCCTTTCCCTTGACCCCCGCTTTCGGATAGTTTCTGCGCCAAATGCAAGCCAAGCCCGCGTCCTACCGGCGCGGCGCAACAAAGGACGGACCGATGCCCGAAATCAAGGACCCCGAGAACACGATCATCATCACGCTCAAGGGCGGTGATGTCGTGGTGCAGCTGCTGCCCGACGTGGCCCCCAAGCACGTCGAGCGCATGAAGCTTCTGGTCCGCGAAGGCGCCTATGACCATGTGGCCTTCCACCGCGTGATCGACGGCTTCATGGCCCAGACCGGCGATGTCGAGAATGGCAACATGGAAAAGGACTTCAACCTGCGCCGCGCCGGCACGGGCGGCTCCTCCTATCCCGACGTTCCGGCCGAGTTCTCGAACCTGCCGCATGACCGCGGCACGATCGGGGCGGCGCGGTCGCAAAACCCGAATTCGGCCAACAGCCAGTTCTTCATCAACTTCTCGGACAACCACTTCCTGAACAAGCAATACACGGTCTATGGCCGGGTGATCTCGGGGATGGAACATGTCGATGCGATCACCCGGGGCGAGCCGCCGGCCAATCCGGACCGCATGATCTCTGTCAAGGTGGCCGCCGATGTTGCGTAAGCTTATCGCCGCCGCCGCCCTGGCCCTTCTGTCGACGCCGGTCTTTGCCGAGGGCGACGGTCCGGGCCCGAACCTGGTGATCGAAGTGGCCGGTCAGGCCAATGGCAAGATCGTCATCGACCTGAGCCCCGACATCGCCCCCAAGGCCGTGGCCCAGATCGTGGCCCTGGCCAAGGAAGGCGCCTATAACGGCGTGGTCTTCCACCGCGTGATCGACGGCTTCATGGCGCAGACCGGCGACGTGAAATACGGCAAGAAGGGTGGCGACACCTCGATGGCCGGCATGGGCGGCTCCGAGATGGCCGACCTTCCGGCCGAATTCTCCGACGTGCCCTTCGAGCGCGGTATCGTCGCCATGGCCCGCGCCTCCGACCCGAATTCTGCCAACAGCCAGTTCTTCATCATGTTCGCCCCGGGCGATTTCCTGAACGGCAAATATACCGTGGTGGGCAAGGTGATCGAGGGCATGGATGTGGTCGATCAGATCAAGCGCGGCGAGGGCCAGAACGGCGAGGTCAAGGACCCCGACGTGATGACCAAGGTCACCGTGCAGGAGTGACCGCCGCCTGAAACCAGGGCCCGCCGCACCCCGGCGGGCCTTTTGCTTGGCCCCCAC
Source organism: Rhodobacter sp. P1_C2 (assembly GCF_056406375.1). Classification (NCBI taxonomy): domain Bacteria; kingdom Pseudomonadati; phylum Pseudomonadota; class Alphaproteobacteria; order Rhodobacterales; genus Rhodobacter; species Rhodobacter sp. P1_C2. Next base: position 79,874 of record NZ_JBFUAG010000002.1, on the reverse strand, counting down.
CGCAGGAGAGACAGATGGAACACCGCCGCCTTGGCTGCTCGGGCCTGATGGTTCCCGCCCTGACCCTGGGCACCGGCACCTTCGGTGGGGGCAATGAGTTCTTCAAGGCCTGGGGCGCCACCGATGTGGCCGAGGCGACGCGGCTGGTCGATGTCTGCCTCGAGGCCGGTCTGACCATGTTCGACAGCGCCGATGTCTATTCCGGCGGTGCGGCGGAAGAGATCCTCGGCGCCGCGCTCAAGGGGCGGCGCGATAAGGTCCTGATCTCGACCAAGGCGACGTTCCAGTTCGGGGACGGCGTCAACGAGGTAGGCTCGTCGCGTTATCACCTGATCCGAGCGGTGGAGGCGGCGCTGAGGCGGCTCGGGACCGATCACATCGACCTGTTCCAGCTGCACGGTTTCGACGCCAAGACCCCGCAGGAAGAGGTGATGCGGGTGCTGGACGACCTCGTGACCGCAGGCAAGCTGCGCTATGTCGGCTGTTCCAACTTCTCGGGCTGGCATCTGATGAAATCGCTGGCGGTGTCGGAGAGATACGGCCTGACCCGGCATGTGGCGCATCAGGCCTATTACTCGCTTCTGGGCCGCGATTACGAATGGGAGCTGATGCCGCTCGGCCTCGATCAGGGGGTTGGCGCCGTGGTCTGGAGTCCGCTGGGCTGGGGCCGCCTCGGTGGCAAATACCGCCGCAGCACCCCGATCGACGCCACATCGCGGGCGGTGCAGAACGGGGATGCCGCGCCGCAGGTCCCGGACGACCTTTTTTACGCCGTGATGGATGTGCTGGACGAGATAGCGGCCGAGACCGGCAAATCCGTGCCGCAGATCGCGCTGAACTGGGTGCTGGGGCGGCCGACCGTCGCCTCGGTCATCATCGGCGCCAGAAACGAGGCGCAACTGCGCGAGAATCTCGGCGCGCTTGGCTGGCAACTGACGGCGGATCAGCTGGAGCGGCTGGACGAGGTGAGCCGCCGCCCCAAACCCTATCCCTACTGGCACCAGAGCGGCTTTCACCGCAATCCGACGCCGGTCTGATCCGCGCTGCCGGCGGGGCCGAATTTTCTGCGAAAATTCGAAGGGGGCCTTTCGGCCCCCTTTCTTCTTTCTTTTTGATTTTTCGCAGAAAAATCGTGGCCTCAGCCCAGGATCACCAGGGCATGGCGCTTCTTGCCCGCGGTCAGCTTCAAGGGCTCGGCCAGCTCGCCCGCACCCACCCGGTAGCCCGCATCCAGCACGACCTCGTCATTCATCCTCGCGCCACCCTCGGTGATCAGGCGCTTGGCGTCCTTGCCGGTCGCGGCGAGCCCGGCGCGCACGAAAAGCTGCGCCACGGTGATGCCGGAGGCCAGATCGTCCGGGCTCAGCGCCAGGGTCGGCAGATCGTCGCCCACGCCGCCCTTCTCAAACACTTCCCGCGCCGTGGCCTCTGCCGCCGCCGCCGCCTCCGCGCCATGCAGCAGCGTCGTCACCGCATTGGCCAGGGCAATCTTGGCCACATTGATCTCCGACCCCTGCAAGGCGCCGAGCCTCTCGCAGTCGTCCAGCGGCAGATCGGTGTACAGCTTCAGGAACTTGCCCACATCGGCATCGGTCGTGTTGCGCCAGAACTGCCAGAACTCATAGGGGCTGAGGAGGTCGGCATTCAGCCAGACCGCCCCATTCTGGCTCTTGCCCATCTTCTTGCCGTCGCTGGTGGTCAAGAGCGGCGAGGTCAGGCCGTAAACCTCATGCTCCACGACCCGACGCGTCAGATCGACGCCGTTGACGATGTTGCCCCACTGGTCGCTGCCGCCCATCTGCACCAGACAGCCGTAGCGGCGGTTCAGTTCCAGAAAGTCATAGGCCTGCAGGATCATGTAGTTGAATTCGAGGAAGGACAGCGACTGTTCGCGGTCGAGCCGGGATTTCACGCTCTCGAAACTCAGCATCCGGTTGACGCTGAAATGCTTGCCGATGTCGCGCAAAAAGCCGATGTAGTTCAGCCCGTCCAGCCATTCGGCATTGTTGACCATGATCGCATCGCTCGGCCCCTCGCCGAAGCTGACATAGGGCGAGAAGGCCCGCTTGATCCCGGCGATATTGGCGCCGATCTGCGCATCGGTAAGCAGGGGGCGCTCGTCGGCGCGGAAGGAGGGGTCTCCGATCTTCGTCGTCCCGCCGCCCATCAGAACGATCGGCTTGCCGCCGCATTTCTGCAGCCAGCGCAGCATCATGATCTGGATCAGGCTGCCCACATGCAGGCTTTTCGCCGTGGCATCGAAGCCGATATAGCCCGGCACGACCCCTTTCAGAAACGCCTCGTCGAGCGCCTGATAATCGGTGCAATCGGCCAGAAAGCCACGTTCGATCATCACGCGCATGAAGTCGGATTTCGGATGGTAGGTCATGAGAGCCTCATCTACTAAGGTCGGCAGGCATTAGGGTAGCAGTGCTATAACGGGGGCGGCCATGAAGGGAAAGGGTCTGGAGGCACCGGTCTGGGTGCTGGGCACCATGTCGGGCACCTCGCTCGACGGGGTGGATGCGGCGATGGTGCTGACCGACGGGATCAAGGTGGTCGAATTCGGCCCGCATGCCTATCGCCCCTACAGCGCCGCCGAACAGGCCACGATCCGCGCCGCCTTCGGCCTCTGGCAGGGCGAGCCCGCCGTCGAGGCCGCGGCCGAGGTGGTCGAGGCCGCCCATGTCGAACTGATCTCGCGCTTTTCCAACGTGGCGCTGGTGGGGTTCCACGGCCAGACCCTGGCGCATGACCCGGGCGGGCGCGGCACCCATCAGGCCGGCAATGGCGCGATCCTGGCCGAGGTTCTGGGCCTGCCCGTGGTCTGGGATTTCCGCTCCTCGGATGTCGAGCTTGGTGGGCAGGGCGCGCCCCTCGTGCCCTTCTTCCACCATGCCCTGGCCCGGATGATCGGCGCCACCGTGCCGCTGGCCTTCCTCAACCTCGGTGGCGTCGGCAATGTCACCTGGGTCGACCCGCGTGTCGCCAAGCCCGAGACGGCGGGCGCGCTTCTCGCCTTCGACACCGGCCCGGCCAATGCGCCGCTCAATGACCTGATGCTGGCGCGCCTCGGCCAGACGCTGGACGAGGGCGGCACGCTGGCGCTGTCCGGCACGCCCGACGAGGCCGCCGTCCAGGCCTTCCTCGCCCATCCCTATTTCTACCGGATGCCGCCGAAGTCCCTGGACCGCAACGCCTTTCCCGATCTACTGGAGGCGGTCGCAAAACTCAGTGATGCCGATGCCCTGGCCACGCTCACCGCCTGCGCCGCTGCAGCGGTGGCCAAGGGGGCCGAGCATTTCCCCCAAAGCATCACCCAGCTGCTCGTCGCCGGCGGCGGCCGCCACAACGCCGCCCTGATGCAGGCCTTGAGCCAGCGCCTGCCCAACGTCGCCCCGGTCGAAACCCAAGGCCTCAACGGCGACATGCTCGAAGCCCAGGCCTTCGCCTTTCTCGCAGCAAGGGTCAAAGCCGGCCTGCCGACCTCCTGCGCCTCGACCACAGGCGTGCCCGCAGCCGTCGGCGGCGGCAAGATCAGCCAGCCCTGACCCCTTTCATTGGTCTATAAATATCCTCGGGGGTCCGGGGGCAGACAGCCCCCGGCGCTCTCAACCCGCGGAAGCGCCGGAAATATAGCGCTGCATCGCCGTATCGACGCCCTTGGTCCAGACCTCTTCCAGCGCCGCGGCAAAGCGGGCGACGAAGGCGGCATCCTTGGCCAGATCGCCATAGACCGCATCCATCCCGATCCAGGCCATCGGATTGCCACGCGCCGCCTTGGCATTGGCCTGCAGCATGTCCCAGTTCGGATCGTTCGGCTCTATGACCGCGCCGGCCTCGGTCGTGCCGGCGCAATAGCGGCACCACATGGCGGACAGAAGCGTCAGCCCCTCGGCCTTGGCGCCCGAGGCCAGGACATCGCGGATCGAAGGCACGATGAACTTCGGCTGCCGGTTCGATCCGTCCAGGCACAGCCGCCGCTCGGTATCGGCCACTTCCGGGTTGGAGAAACGCTGCAGGATCAGCTCCTTGTAGGCGACCAGATCCTGGCCCGGCACCGGCGGGACGATCGGCAGGATCTCGCGGCTTTCGATCGCGTCGAGGAATTTCGGGATCAGCGGATCGGCCATCGCCTCATGGACGAAATGGATGCCTTTCAGCCCGCCCGGATAGGCGATGATTGCATGGCCGCCGTTCAGGATGCGGATCTTCATCGCCTCGAAGGCATGGACATGGGAGGTGAAGGTGACGCCGACCTTGTCGAGGGCAGGGCGGCCGGCCGGGAAGTTGTCCTCCAGCACCCATTGCCGGAAGGGCTCGCAGGTCACCGGCACCGGGTCATCGCCCAGGCCGAACTCGGCCGCCATGGCACGCTCGCGCGAGCCGGTGGCGGGGGTGATGCGGTCGACCATGCCGTTGGGGAAGGCGACATTCTCCTTGATCCAGTCGGCCAGCGCGGGGTCCGACAGGCGGGCGGTGCCGACCACGGCATCGGCGGCGACATGGCCATTGCCCGGCAGGTTGTCGCAGGACATCACCGTGAAAGGCACGATCCCCGCCGCCCGCCGCGCCTTCAGCGCCGCGACGATGGCGCCGAAGGCGGTGGCGGGCTTGGCCGGATTGGCGCCATCGGCGGCGATCTCGGGCGCGGTCGGGTCGAACTTGCCGGTCGAATCGACGAAATAGCCGCCCTCGGTCACGGTGAGCGAGACGATGCGGATCGCCGGATTGGTCATCGCGGCGATCAGGCTGGTATTGTCCGGCTCGACCGGCAGGAAGTCGATCATCGAGCCGATCCGCCGCGCCGAACGGCCCGAAGGGTCCAGCTCGATCACGGTCGAAAGGCAATCCTGCGCCTTCATCGCATCGCGCATCCGCGCGTCGGGCGCGCGGACCCCGGCGCCGATGATGGCCCAGTCATGGTCCAGCCCCAGCGCGAAGAGGTCATCCAGATAGACCGCCATATGGGCGCGGTGGAAATTGCCAAGGCCGATGTGGACGATCCCGGCTTTCAGGCTTTTGCGGTCGTAAGCGGGCAGAGTTGCTTGCATGATCAGGCCATCCAGTTGCCGCCGTCCACGCCGAAGCATTGGGCGACGATGTAATCGGCTTCCGGCGTGGCGAGGAAAATCGCCATGCCGGTGAGGTCTTGTGCGGTGCCCATCCGGCCAAAGGGAACGGCGGCGCCGACTTCGCGCTTCTTCTGGCCCGGCACCTTGTTCTCGTAGCGGGCGAAGAAGGCATCCACCCCGTCCCAATGTTCGCCATCGACCACGCCGGGGGCGATGGCATTGACATTGATCCGGTGCTTGATGAGGTCGAGCCCGGCGCTTTGCGTCAGGCTGATGACGGCGGCCTTGGAGGCGCAATAGACCCCCACCAGACCCTCGCCGCGACGGCCGGCCTGGCTGGCCATGTTGATGATCTTGCCGCCTTCGCCGCGCGCCACCATGTGACGCGCCGCCGCCTGCAGGCAGAAGAGCGTGCCCGCGACATTGACACTGAACAGACGGTCGTAATCGGCGCGGGTGATCTCGACAATCGGCGCGGCCGAAAAGAGGGCGGCGTTGTTGACCAGGATATCCAGCTTGCCGAGTTTGCCGATTGCCTCGGCAAAGCCCGCGTCGATGCTGTCCTGCCGCGTCACATCCATCTGGATCGGCACGGCTTTCGGCCCGAGGGCTGCGGCGGATTTCGCCACGGCCTCGGCATTGATATCGGCCAGGGCCACCGTGGCCCCCTCTGCGATATAGGCCCGGGCAAACTCCAGCCCGATGCCACGGGCCGAGCCGGTGATCAGGGCGGTCTTGCCCGCCAGCCTCATGCTGCCCTGGCTCAAGCCGCCCTTGCTCATGCCATGCTCTTTCCGTCCGGGCCGAAGCGGTGCACCTTGCCCGCCTGCGGCATCAGGTTGATCCGGTCGCCGTGGCGCAGCTTGACCTCGCCGCCGGCGCGGACGTTGATCGTGCCAACCGCCTCGGTCTGGACCTTGAGGAACGTGTCAGAGCCGAGGTGTTCGGACAGGCCCACAACGCCGGCCCAGCCGCCGGTTTCAACCAGATCAAGATGTTCCGGCCGCACGCCGATGGTGGTGGCCCCCAGCTTCTGCGCCTCGGCCCCGGTGATCAGGTTCATCTTGGGGCTGCCGATGAAGCCCGCAACGAAGGTATTGGCCGGATGGTCATAAAGCGCCATCGGCGAGCCGACCTGTTCGATCCGCCCGGCGTTCAGCACGACGATCTTGTCGGCCATGGTCATCGCCTCGACCTGGTCATGGGTCACATAGATCATCGTGGTCTTCAACTGCTGGTGCAGTTCGGTAATCTCCTGCCGCATGTTGACGCGCAGGGCCGCGTCAAGGTTCGACAGCGGCTCGTCGAAGAGGAAGGCGGCGGGTTCGCGAACGATCGCTCGGCCAATCGCGACGCGCTGGCGCTGGCCACCGGAAAGCTGCCCGGGACGGCGGTCGAGGTAGTTGGTCAGGTTCAGCACCTTGGCGGCGGACTGCACCTTGGCCTCCTGCTGTTCCGGCGTCATACCGGCCATCTTCAGCGGGAAGGCGATGTTCTTCCGGACCGACATATGCGGATAAAGCGCATAGGACTGGAACACCATCGCCAGACGGCGCTGCGCCGGGGGCAGGTCGGTGGCATCCTTGCCGTCGATCGCGATCTGGCCCGAGGTCACATCCTCCAGCCCGGCGATCAGCCGCAGCAGGGTGGACTTGCCGCAGCCGCTCGGGCCTACGAAGACGACGAACTCGCCGTCTTCGATGTTGAGGTCGATCGAGGGGATGACATCGACATCCCCGAAGGATTTGCGCACGGCGTTGAGAGTGATTTTACCCATTTTGTCCTCACTTCACCGCGCCAAAGGTCAGGCCACGGACGAGTTGCTTTTGGCTGAACCAGCCCAGGATCAGGATCGGCGCAATGGCCATGGTCGAGGCCGCCGAGAGTTTTGCGTAGAACAGCCCCTCAGGCGAGGAATAGCTCGCGATGAACTGCGTCAAAGGTGCCGCGTTATGCGTGGTCAGTTGCAGGGTCCAGAAGGCCTCGTTCCAGGCGAGGATCACGTTCAGGAGCATGGTGGAGGCGATGCCCGGCACGGCCATCGGCGTCAGGATATGGATGATCTCCGACCGCAGGGTGGCGCCGTCCATCCGCGCCGCTTCCAGGATCTCGCCGGGGATTTCCTTGAAGTAGGTGTAAAGCATCCAGATCACGATCGGCAGGTTGATCAGCGTCATCACGGCGACCAGCCCGGTGCGGGTATCCAAGAGCCCGAGGTTCTTGAAGCCGAGGTACATGGGTATCAGCACCCCCACCGCCGGCATCATCTTGGTCGACAGCATCCACATCAGCAGATCCTTGGTCTTGCGGCCCGGCACGAAGGCCATGGCCCAGGCCGAAGGGATCGCGATGATCAGAGCGAGGATGGTGGAACCGACCGAGATCACCACCGAATTCATGAAGTGCAACGAGTAGTTGGAGCGGGTCTGCACCTCGGCGTAACTGTCAAAGTTCCAGGGCGAGAGCAGCATCTCCAACGGGTTCTTGATCGCGTCGCCCTCGCTGTGAAAGCTCATCAGGATGGTCCAGAGGATCGGAAAGAAGATCAGCAGACCAATGCCCCAGGCGGCGACGGTGGTGACGGCTTTGCGGGTGTTTGTGACTTTGCGTGCCATGATTGTTGCCCCTCATGCGTCCAGGTTCTTGCCGATCATCCGCATCACGAAGAAGGCGACGATATTGGCCAGGATCACCGCGACGATACCGCCGGCCGAGCCCCCGCCCACATCGTAGTTCAACAGCGACTGCACATAGACCAGGTAGGTGATGGTGGTCGACGCGGTGCCGGGGCCGCCATTGGTGGTCACGAAGATCTCGGCAAAGACCGACAGAAGGAAGATGGTCTGGATCAGGATGACCACGGTGATGGCGCGGGTCAGGTGCGGCACCGTCAGGTAGATGAAGCGCGACATCCAGGAGGCGCCATCCATCTCGGCCGCTTCCTGCTGCTCGCTGTCCAGCGATTGGAGAGAGGTCAAGAGGATCAGCGTCGAGAAGGGCAGCCATTGCCAGGCCACGATGACGATGATCGACAGAAGCGGCGATTGGCTCAGGAAGTCATAGGGCTGCATCCCCAGACCCTTGGCGATATGGGCGAACATGCCATTCACCGGGTTCATGAACATGTTCTTCCAGACCAGCGCCGACACGGTGGGCATCACGAAGAAGGGGGCGATGACCAGAACCCGCACGACGCCCTGGCCCCAGAAGGGCATGTCCATCAACAGGGCCAGAAGCACGCCGCCGACCACGGTTATCAGCAGCACGCCGACCACGATCGCCACGGTGTTCCACAGCGCCTGGAGGAAGGCGTGATCGGTGATGAAGTAATAGTAGTTCGAAAATCCGGCCCATCCGGTGTTTTGCGGGCTCAGAAGATTGTAGTTGATGAAGCTGAAGTAGATCGTCGTGGCCAGGGGCACGATCATCCACAGAAACAGCAGGATGACCGAGGGTGCCACCATGAAGCGGGCGGCAAGGCGCGAATGCTGGGTGGCCATGACGGACTCCAAACGCGAATTTCAGGGGAATTTGGGGGGGAAAGATGCGGGGCCGCCCTTGGGAGACGCGGCCCCGCCCTGTCAGCTGGTTACTTGATGTAACCGGCTTTGGTCATCGCTTTGGTCACCAGCTCCTGCGCGTTCTTCAGCGCATCTTCCGGCTTGGTGGTGCCCGCCAGAGCGGCAGAGAACTGCTGGCCGACTTCGGTCGCAAAGCCCTGGAACTCGGGGATCGCCACGAACTGCACGCCGGTATAGGGCACCGGGTCCACGGTCGGATGCGTCGGGTCAGCCGCGTTGATGCTGTCCAGCGTCATCTTGGCGAAAGGCACCTTGGCATAGTCCGGGTTCGCATAAAGCGAGGTGCGGGTGCCCGGAGGCACGTTGGCCCAGCCTTCTTTCGACGCAACCAGCGCCAGGTAGTCGGGGTTGGTCGCCCAGTCGACGAAGGTCTTGGCAGCCTCGACCTTCTGCGAACCGGCCGGGATGGCCAGCGACCAGGCCCAGAGCCAGTTGCCGCGCTTGCCCAGACCATTGTCGGGGGCGAGGGCGAAGCCGATCTTGTCGGCCACGGTCGAGTCCTTGCCGGTCACGAAGGAAGCCGCCACGGTGGCGTCGATCCACATGGTGCAATGGCCCTGCTGCATCAGCGCCAGGTTCTCGTTGAAGCCGTTGTTCGAGGCGCCGGGAGGACCGTCGTTGGTCATCAGGTCCAGGTAGAAGGCGATCGTGTCGGCCCAGGGCTTCTGGTCGAACTGCGGCTTCCAGTCCATGTCGAACCATTTGGCGCCGAAGGAGTTGGACATGGCGGTCAGGAAGGCCATGTTCTCGCCCCAGCCGGCCTTGCCGCGCAGGCAGATGCCATACTGCTCTTTCGCCTTGTCGGTGGTCGCGTCGGCGATTTTCTTGATGTCGGCCCAGGTCGGCGCGTCGGGCATCTTCAGGCCGGCCGCTTCGACGAGGTCCTTGCGGTACATGACCATCGAGCTTTCGCCGTAGAAGGGCGAGGCATAGAGATGGCCATCGACCGTCAGACCGCCGGCGATGGCGGGCAAGAGGTCGTCTTTCTTGTAGTCCGCCGGCAGATCGTCCAGCGAGACCAGCCAGCCCTGCTTGCCCCAGATCGGAACCTCATAGGTGCCGATGGTCAGAACGTCGAACTGACCGCCCTTGGTGGCGATGTCGGTCGTGACTTTCTGACGCAGGACGTTCTCTTCCAGCGTGACCCAGTTGACGTGAATGTCAGGGTGCTTGGCATAGAAATCATCCATCAAGCCCTGCATCCGGATCATGTCGCCGTTGTTCACGGTCGCCACAGTGATCTCGGTCGTCTCGGCCATGGCCATACCCGACAGGGTAAGCGCGGCCGTCGCGCCAAGAAGCGCGCGCAGCGTCATTTGCATTGGTATCCTCCCAGATCAGCGATTGAGCATTTCATCGCTTAGTGGGCAATTACTCATACGAAGGTGTGATCCGTCAAGCCCCATTCCACGCCGCAGTTGCGAAGGGATCAGCGTGACAAAATCGAGGTTGCGGTCTGTTCGTCGGTGATCAAGCCATTGATAATGCGCGATTGCAGCGCCGCAGCAATCGCGGCGACCTTGCTGGGCCCGCCTGCAATTCCGATTGCGGTTCGCGCCAGGCCCGGCTCGACCCGGACCCCGCCGGTGCGGCGGTTTGTCCCGACATCGAGGTAATTGCCGCGCGAATCATAGACCCATCCGGCGACTTCGCCGGTGGCGCCGGCGGCCTGCATCTCCTCCAGCTCGCGCCGCGTGACGAAGCCGTCGGTCAGAAGCGGCGCGTCAAAGGACATCTGGCCGACGCCGACGAAGACCACATCCGCCGCGCGGGCGAGGTCGACCACCTTGCGAACCGGGCCGAGGGCATGGAAGGCCGCGTTCTCCTCGGGCGTGGGCGAGATCACCGGCACCGGCATCGGGTAATGCGGCGCGCGCACCTTGTCGGCGATCCGCATGACGACATCGAAGAAGCTGGCCGACCCGTCCGGCGCGATATTCCCGATCAGCGAGACGAGGCGGTGCTGCGGCGCCTCGACCTCCTCCATCGCATCGACCATGCCGCGCAGGAAACGCCCGGTGCCCAGGGCGATCACCTTGGGCTCGGCCATCCTGAGCACCCGCTCCAGCTCGGCCGCGGCGACGGGCGAGGTGGCGCGCACAAGGTCCCCCCCCGCGCCGGGCGAGGGTGCGACGCGGCAGCGCGTCAGCCCGTAGCGCGCCATCAGCTCGGCCTCCAGCGACAGGCAGGTGCCGATCCGGTGCGACAGGCGGACCTGGATCAGCCCCTCGGTCACGGCGCGGCTGACCAGCCGTTGCGCCCTCTGGCGCGAGACGCCGAGTTCGGCGGCGATCTGGTCCTGGGTCAGCCCGCCCAGGTAGTAGAGCCAGCCGGCACGGGCGGCCTCGTCCTGCAGGCTGGAATCGGTTTCGGGTCTTGTGACAGGACGGGCCATCAGGTCCTCCGCAGCAGGTCAGGGTGCAGGTCGTGAAACCCGGCGAAATCGGCAAAATCCAGATGCGCCCGGGCATCGGGCGGCGCGTCCAGGCTCTGGCCGCGCAGATGGCTGCCGCCGACAAAGCGCCAGACCACCATCCCCGCCGCCAGCCCGGCCCGCACGCCATTGAGCGAATCCTCGATCACGAGGCAGCGCGACGGGTCCACCCCGCGCGCAGAAGCCACATGCAGGAAGAGATCCGGCGCAGGCTTGCCATGCGCCACCATCGTCGCGGTGTAAAGCCCGTCGCCCACCAGATCCGAAAGCCCCGCGATCTGCAAGGACCGCGCCGCCCGCTTCGGGCTGGAGGAGGTCGCCACGCACCAGGGCAGGGCCAGGTCGCGCAGCACCTCGGTCACGCCGGGCATCACCTGCAGCCCGGCCTCGAAGGCGGCCATCAGGCGGGTGCGGTACTGGTCCTCGAAATCCTCGGGCATGTCGAGACCGAAGTCCTGGCGGATCTGCGCCATCACGGTCGGATAGCTGCGGCCGAGGAAATGCTGCCCGACATAGGCCAGGTCGATCGCCACGCCAAAGCCCGCCAATGCTTCGACCAGCATCTGCGCGCTGATGATCTCGGAATCGATCAACACCCCGTCGCAGTCAAAGATCACCAGATCGAACATGGGCTCCCCCCCGGATCAGGCCCGCCCCGCGATCATGCTGTCGTGATCGGGCCCTTGCCTGCAGGGTTTCGGCCCAAACAGGGGCTTTTGTCCAGCCTTGATGCGTGGCAAGCCTTGGCGCGTGCCAGGGGAGTGACAAGGATGCTGTTCGCCTACCGCAACGAAAACGGCAAGCTGGTGCCGTCCGACCCTGCCACGGCGCTGTGGCTTGACCTGTGCAAGCCCGACCCTGCCGAGGTGGCGGTGGCCGCCCCCTTCGTCCCCGAAGTGCCGACGCTGGAGGATCTGGAAGAGATCGAGATTTCTTCGCGCCTCTACCGCGAAAATGGCTTTGATTACATGACCGTGCTGGTGCCCGGCCTGTCGCGCGAGGATGGGCTGACCCCGATCAATGGCCCGGTGGCCTTCATCCTCGGCCAGGGCCGGGTGATGACCGTGCGCTACCACACGCCCCGCCCGTTCGAGACCTATGCCCCGCGCGCCGACAAGGTGGCGCTGGGATGCGGCGGGCCGAACCGGGTCTTCCTCGGCCTCTGCGAAGAGATCATCGGCCGCATTGCCGACCTGATGGAGGGCGCGGGCCGCGAGCTTGACAAGATCACCCGGGCGATCTTTTCGACCGAGGGCATGGGGCCGGAGGCCGCCGTGTTGCAGAAGGCGCTGGAAACCTCGGGCCGGCAAAGCGACATGGTGGGCAACTGCCGCCTCTCGCTTCTGACCATCGACCGCGCGCTTGGCTTCTTCCGCGTGGGCCTCGAGGAACGCGGCGAGGTCGAGCCCCTGAAGGCCACGATCATCGGCCTCTCCAAGGACATCCAGGCGCTGGAGGTGCATGGCGATTATCTCTCCTCCCGTGTCGCGCAGGCGACAGACGCGACGCTGGGCATGATCAACCTTGCCCAGAACACCACGGTGCGGATCGTCTCGGTCGTGGCGGTGCTGTTCCTGCCGCCGACGCTGATCGCCTCGGTCTATGGCATGAACTTCCGCCTGATGCCGGAGCTGGACTTTGCCCTCGGCTACCCGATGGCCTTGGGGCTGATGGTGGCCTCGGCGCTGGTCACCTGGTTCGTGTTCAAGTGGAAGAAATGGCTGTAACTGGCGGATAAGACATGAAGATCACCAAGCTGGAAACCATTGGCACCCAAGAGGTGACCTTCACCCGCCTGACGACCGAGGATGGCGCGCAGGGCTGGGGGCAGCTTTCGACCTACAACGCCGACATTACCGCCGAGGTCTTCCACCGCCAGGTCGCCCGCCACGCGCTTGGCACCGAGGTGGAGGATATGGAGGACACGCTCCGCCTCATTTCCGAACGCGAGCACAAATACCCCGGCTCCTACCTGCGCCGCGCCCAGACCGGGCTGGATACCGCCGTCTGGGACTGGCGCGGTAAGCAGGCGGGCCTGCCGGTGGTGCGGCTGATCGGTGGCACGCCGGGCCCCTTGCGCGCCTATGCCTCCTCGATGAAGCGCGACATCACGCCAGAGGACGAGGCGGCGCGGTTCGTGAGACTGCGCGACGAGAAGGGCTTCACCGCCTTCAAATGGCGCGTCGGCGCCGAATGCGGGCGCGGCCGCGACGAATGGCCGGGGCGGACCGAGGCGGTTATTCCCATCGTCTCCAAGGCCTTGGGCGACGGCATTGACAAACTGGTGGATGGCAATTCCTGCTACGGCCCCGCCCGCGCCATCGAGGTCGGGCATCTGTTGGAAGACCACGGCATCGGCCATTTCGAGGAACCTTGTCCCTATTGGGAGGTCGATCAGACCGCAGAGGTCCGCGCCGCCCTGACCCTCGACGTGGCGGGGGGCGAGCAGGATTGCGAGTTCACCGCCTGGCAGCTGGCCATCGAACACAAGGCCGTCGACATCCTGCAGCCGGATGTGATGTACCTCGGCGGCCTCTCCCGCACTTTGGAGGTCTGCCGGATGGGCGCTGCCGCAGGCCTGCCGATGACGCCCCATGCCGCCAACCTCGGCCTCGTCACGCTCTGCACCATGCATCTGCTGCGGGCGATCCCCAACCCCGGCAAATATCTGGAATTTTCGATCGAGGGTCTGGATTATTACCCTTGGCAGGACCGCCTCTTTGCCAATGACCCCTACCGGGTCGAGGCGGGGCATGTCATGGTCAGCGAAGAGCCGGGCTGGGGGATGGAGGTGCATCCCGATTTCCTCGCCCGCGCCACTTATCGGGAGAGCAGCCTATGACCCAGACCATCCTCATCTCCGGCGCAGGTTCCGGCATCGGGCGCGCCACGGCCCGGCTGTTTCTGGAGGCGGGCTGGCAGGTCGGCCTCCTCGGCCGCCGCGCCGATGCGCTGGAAGAAACCGCCGCCGAGGCCGCCAATGCGCTGATCCTGCCCTGTGACGTGGCCAAACCCGCCGAGGTCGATCAGGCCTTCGCCCGCCTCGTGGAAACCTTCGGGCGGCTGGATGTGCTCTTCAACAACGCGGGCATCGGCACCAAGGCCGCGCCCATCGACGAGATCCCGGTCGAGGATTGGCTCGCACTGTCGGGCATCAACATCACCGGCATGTTCCTCTGCGCCCGCGCCGCCTTTGGCCAGATGCGGCGGCAGGACCCGCAGGGCGGGCGGATCATCAACAACGGCTCGATCTCGGCCCATGTGCCGCGGCCGGGTTCGGTGCCCTATACGATGTCGAAACATGCCGTGACCGGGCTGACCCGGACGCTGGGCCTTGACGGAAGGGCCTTCAACATCGCCTGCGGCCAGATCGACATCGGCAATGCCCTGACCCAGATGGCCGCGCGCTTCCAGACCGGCGTGGCGCAGGCCGATGGGCAGATCAAGGTGGAGCCGGTGATGGATGTGGCCCATGTGGCCACGGCGGTCCTGCAGATGGCGAACCTGCCTTTGGAGGTCAACGTGCCCTTCATGACGCTGATGGCACGCGACATGCCCTATATCGGGCGGGGCTGAGCCCCAAGTTCAGCCGCGCGGGCGGCGAAACAGGTCAACGGCAGCATGGATCAGCAGCCCGATGGTCAGGCTGCCGGTGACGACCAGAGTAAGGGTCATGGCGTAGGTCACGGTCATGAGGGGTCCTCCTTCTTGGGTCTCGGTCTTCTGGGTCTCAGTTAACTAAGTCTCAGTGCAGCAATGGATTGCGGCTTTTTCGTGGCGAGGAAAGCCCCGATTGCCGCGATGCGGCGGGGTCGGCGGGGCTTCGCTCAGAGTGTAACGTGCCGTTGGCGGTTCAGCGCCGTGCCGCGTTCCGGTCCGCGACAGGAGTCCGGGGCGGCGCGGACCTGTCATCAAATCTTTGAACCCGAGGGGCTAAGGCTTGCGGCAGAGGGCAAGGCCTGCGAGTTTGCCCGCGAAACGCCCGTCAAACATACCTGCCTGCGAGGACCTCATGCCGCTGACTTTGCCCGCCTTCACCAACCCCGGCCGTTTCTGGCGCGGCAATCTGCACACCCATTCGACCCGCTCGGATGGCGTCCTGCCGCCCGAGGAGGTCTGCCGCCGCTATCAGGCCGAGGGCTATGATTTCCTCGCTCTGACCGACCATTTCGTCGGGCGCTACGGCTATCCGATCGTCGACACCACCGGCTACCGGCGCAATGACTTCACCACGATCCTCGGGGCGGAACTGCACTCCGGCGCCATGGCCAATGGCGAGCTTTGGCATATCCTCGCCGTCGGCCTGCCGGCGGATTTCGCGCCCTCTAACTCGCCCTCCTTCCTGCCCGAACCGGGGCAGGAGACCGGGGCCGAGATCGCCGCCCGCGCCGTGGCCGCCGGCGCCTTCGTCGCCATCGCCCATCCGCAATGGTCGGGCCTGACGATGGAGGACGCCCGCACCATCACCGCCGCCCATGCGGTGGAGATCTACAACCACGGCTGCGCCACCGGCTGCGACCGGCCCGATGGCTTTGCCATCGCCGACCAGCTTCTGACCGAGGGCCGCGCCCTGACCCTGATCGCCACCGATGACGCGCATTTCTCCGAACCCGACCATTTCGGCGGCTGGGTCATGGTGAAATCCGAAGAGAACACCCCCGAAGCCCTGCTCGCCGCGCTGAAGGAGGGGGCTTTCTATTCGAGCCAGGGCCCCGAGCTGCGCGATGTGCGCGTCGAGGATGGCCATCTGGTGGTGGAATGTTCCGCCGTCTCCTCGATCATCGCGATCGGCTGGGGCACGGGGGCCAAGGCGGTGCATGGCAATTCGCTGACCAAGGGCGCCGTGCCGATGGAGCGCCTCAACAACTCGCCCTGGGTGCGCGCAGCGGTGATCGATGCCGCGGGCCGCAGGGCCTGGTCCAACCCGATCTGGACCGGTGCCACCGCGAAGAACCCGCGCCGGCTTTGAAGCCTCGTGCCACGACCCGGCCCGCATTGTTGCAGGATTGGAAACGACCCTTGCAACGGCGGGCCCATTGAAGCGCAACGAGAAATAAGGCGAAAGAATGTTTGACTTGTGACGAATTGATGGGCTTAATGGAGGAATTATCCGGGCTAAGTCTTGCTGAATATCGTTTCCTTCGGGTCTCGGACTCGAGGGGCGGAGATGCGGGATTGGTATGATGGTCGGGATTGCTGGTGTAGTTTGGTAAAGGTTGGACGTAGAGAAATGATCAAATACATTGTCTTGGCGGCTGGCATTCTGGCGGCAACCACAGCTTCCTCTGCCACATTGAACGTTCTGGCCACGGATTCGGTTTATGGGGCTGGTCTCGGCCCGAATGGGGCCAGTACGGCGCCGAAGTCGTTTTCCTTCACGGCAGGATTGGGGCAGTTTTTGCGCTTCTCCTCGGTGACCGGTCTGACCGATTGCTGCAGCGGAACGCCCGGGATCGGGCCGGATGGCGGCAGCAACACGGGTTCGGGCACGACCGATGTGAGCGGCCTCAACGGGATTGCCGGGATCTCCGCGCCGACCCAGATGTTTCTGGCCGGGGTCTTCATCAACAGCAAGAAGCCGCCGGTCAGCGGGTCTGAACCCCTGAGCCGCAGCTATACCGCGGCCTCGCTGGGGAATCAGAAATTCACCGTGGGCGTGAACCGGGTGTTCTTCATCGGCGACGGCAAGAGTGCGACGGGCACGGTGCAGAAGTTCTTCCTGCCGGGCAAGGCGGATACGCTGCTCCTGGGCTTCGTGGATTCCTTCGGCTTCCATGGGCTGCCGGGTTACTATGGCGACAATACCGGGTCGCTGACTGCCACCTTCCAGATCAGGACGGCCCCCGCGATTGCCGCAGTGCCGCTGCCGGCGGGCATGCCGCTGCTGGCCGGTGGTCTTGCCGCCCTTGTCGCCTTTGCGCGCCGCCGCAAGTCGGCCTGATCCAGTCTGAATTTTTTTGGGACCGGCCCCTGCGCAAAGCGGGGGCCGTTTTCGTTTACAGCATCGTCGACAGCCGATAGCCCGGCGCATAGGCGAGCCGGACCCAGGTGATCGGCGCCTCCGGCGCCCAGGTGCAGCGTTCGGTCACGAAAAGCGCCGTGCCCTCGGGCACTGCCAGCGCAGCCGCCTCCGGCCCGCTGGCCGGTTCGGCGGAAAAGGCGATGTCGCCGGTGGTGAAGGAGACCTCCGCCACCAGCCATTCATTGGCGCTGACCTTGGCGAAATCGGGCAGGGGCGCGGGCAGGGCGGCCGGGTTCAGCCAGCGCTCCTCGACCACGAAGGGCCGGCCAGAGGCAAGGTGCAGTGTCCGCAGATGCAGCATCTCGAGGCTTGCCTCGCGCAGACCCAGCCGCGCCGCGACCGGGACGGGGGGCTGGGCCGTCTCCCTCTGCAGGAGGCGGAGGCCATAAACCTCGCCCCGCGCCTCGACCTCGGCGCGGATCAGGGGGATGTCCAGCGTCGCCTTGCGCACCGGAAGGACGGCGACCCGCGTCCCGGCCTTGCGCCGCCGCTCCACCACACCGCTGCGGGCGAGTTCAGAGAGCGCCCGGTTCACCGTGGCCCGCGCCACGCCGAATTCCTGCGCCAGCGCCTCCTCGCCGGGGATCAGCGCCCCCGGCGGCCAGAGGCGCGAGCGGATTCGGGCCAGGACCTCGCGCCGGATCTCCTCCCACCCGGCCATCAGAGCGCCTCTGCAAGACGCGCCATCACACGGCCAAACCGCGCCTGCACGGCATCGCGGGCGATATGGCGGCCGTCCTGCACGATGGCGCGCCCCGCCGACCAGAGATGCCGGACCATCCGGTCATCGCCGGCAAAGGCAAAGGTGTCGAGCAACCGATCCCCCTTGCGCCCCGCCATATCCGGCCCCGAAGCGTCCAGCGCCACCAGATCGGCCCACATGCCCACCTCGATCGCCCCCGAGGCGCGCCCGGCGGCCTGCGCCCCGCCCGAAACCATGCCGTCGAAGATCACCCGCCCGACCGAGCGGTCTCCTTCGGCCAACACGGCCCGCGCCTTCATGCCAAGCCGCTGAGAATATTCAAGAATCCGCATCTCCTCCGACAGGGATATCCGCACATTGCTGTCCGACCCGATGCCGAACTTGCCGCCCGCCGCAAGGTAGCGCGCGCCGTCGAAGATGCCGTCGCCGAGGTTCGCCTCGGTGATCGGGCAAAGCCCCGCCACCGCCCCCGAGGCCGCCAGCGCCAGGGTCTCCGAAGCCTCCATCTGCGTCGCATGGATCAGGCACCAGCGCTGATCCACCGGTTCGTGGGTCAGAAGCCAGTCCACCGGGCGCTGGCCGGTAAAGGCCAGAACCTCATCCACTTCAGCCACTTGCTCGGCGACGTGAATGTGAATCGGCCCCGGCGACAGCGCCGCCGCCGCCGAAAGGCTGGAGGCGGAGACTGCGCGCAGCGAATGTGGCGCGAGGCCAAGTCCGGTGTCCTCCGGCAGGGCAGACAGATGCGCCTTCGCCCCGGCCATCAGCTCGGCAAAGCCCGCCATGTCATTGCCAAAGCGCAGCTGCCCGCCCGCCAAGGCGCGCCCGTCACAGCCGCCGCGCTCATAAAGCACCGGCAGCAGGGTCAGCCCCAGGCCCGTGGTCTGTGCCGCCGCCGCAATCCGTCCCGCCATCTCGGCCCGGTCGCTGTAAGATTGCCCGCCAAGTCCATGATGCAGATAGTGAAACTCTGCCACCGCAGCATAGCCCGCCTCGGCCATTTCCACCATGACCATCGCGGCAATCGCCTCGACATCCTCGGGCGAAAGCTGCTCCAGAAAGCGGTACATCAGGCTGCGCCAGGTCCAAAACGAGTCCTGCCCGGCGGTGCGATACTCGGTCAACCCGGCCATCGCGCGCTGGAACATGTGGGAATGCAGGTTGACCGGCGCCGGCAAGAGGCAGTCGACGCGCGCGGCCCCGGCACCCGTGCCCCCACGCGTCACGCCCGTGATGCGGCCTGCGGCAACCTCAAGGGTCACATCTTGCGCCCAACCTTCGGGCAAAAGCGCCTGTTGTGCGTGCAGCAGCATGGCATCTCCTTGACAGGTGAATATGTATAGACATAATAGCCATATATCCAGACATAAGGCAAGAGCATGTCGATTCTTCTCAGCAATGCAACGCTCGCCACCATGGTCAACGGTTATGGTCTGATCCCCAAGGCCGCCGTGGTGCTTGAAGACGAAAAGATCGCCTTCGCCGGCCCGATGGACGGCCTGCCCAAAGCCTATGCCCATCTGCCGCAACATGACGTGGGCGGGCGGCTGGTGACGCCCGCGCTGATCGACTGCCACACCCATATCGTCTTTGCCGGCGACCGTGCGAACGAGTTCGAGATGCGGCTGAACGGCGCGAGTTACGAAGAGGTCGCCCGCGCCGGCGGCGGCATCGTTTCCACCGTCCGCGCCACCCGTGCCGCGTCGGAGGAGGAGCTCTTGGCCCTCGCGCTCGCCCGCGCCGACCAGATCATCGCCTCCGGCGCCGCGGTGATCGAGGTGAAATCGGGCTATGGTCTGACGATTGCGGACGAGATCAAGATGCTCCGCGTCGCCCGCCAGATCGCGGCCAACCGGCCGGTGCGGGTCAAGGTCACCCATCTGGCCGCCCATGCCGTGCCGCAGGAATATGCTGGCCGTTCCATGGCTTACATCGAGGAGGTCGCCATCCCCTCGCTGCGCGAGGCCGCCGCTCTGGGCCTTGTCGATGCGGTGGACGCCTTCTGCGAGGGCATCGCCTTTTCCCCCGCCGAGGTCGCCCGGCTGTTTGACGAGGCCCGCGCCCTCGGCATCCCGGTCAAGTTGCATGCCGAGCAGCTGTCTGACCTCAAAGGCGCTGTCATGGCCGCCCATCACGGTGCCTTGTCGGTCGATCACCTGGAATACCTGCGCGCCGATGGGGTCGAGGCGATGGCCTCTGCCGGCTCGGTCGCGGTGATCCTGCCGGGCGCCTTCTACGCGATCCGCGAACGTCAGCTGCCCCCGATCGAGACGCTGCGCGCCGCCGGTGTGCCGATGGCGGTGGCCACCGATTGCAACCCCGGCACCTCGCCGATGACCTCGCTGACGCTGGCGATGAACATGGCCTGCGTCCTCTTCCGCCTGACCCCGCTGGAGGCCTTGCAAGGCACCACGGTCCACGCCGCCCGCGCCCTGGGGCTGACGGATTGTGGTGTCGTGGCCCCCGGCAAACGCGCCGATCTCTGCATCTGGGAAGCCAAGCATCCCGCTGAAATCTCTTACCGAATTGGGGCCACCGCGCTCCGTTCCCGCATCTTCGGAGGCCGCTTTGACGCCTGAAATCCTGATCCCCGGCGAGACGACCCTTGCCCAGCTTGAACGCCTCTACCGCGAGGAGGCGCCCGCCACCTTGCATCCTTCGGCTCGCGCAGGCGTCGAATGGGCCGCTGCCCGCATCGCCGAGGCCGCCGCCGGCACCACCGCCGTCTATGGCGTGAACACCGGCTTCGGCAAATTGGCCAGCCTGAAGATCGCCCCGCAAGATACTGCAACGCTTCAGAAAAACCTGATCCTGTCGCATTGCTGCGGGGTAGGGGAGCCGATGCCCCGCGCCGTCGCCCGCCTGATGATGGCGCTGAAACTGCTCTCCCTTGGCCGTGGCGCTTCGGGCGTGCGGTGGGACATCGTGGCCCTGCTCGAAGGCATGCTCGCCAAGGGCGTGACGCCGGTGATCCCGGCGCAAGGCTCGGTCGGCGCCAGCGGCGACCTCGCCCCCCTGGCCCATATGGCCGCCGTGATGATCGGCGAGGCCGAGGCGACCCATGACGGCAAGATCAAGACCGGCGCGCAAGCCCTTGCCGATGCTGGGCTTTCCCCCGTCGTGCTTGGCCCGAAAGAGGGTCTTGCCCTGATCAACGGCACCCAGTTCTCCACCGCTTATGCCTTGGCCGGCCTCTTCGGCGCCTGGAATGCCGCGCAATCTGCCCTTGTCACCTCGGCCCTGTCGACCGACGCCATCATGGGCTCCACCGCCCCGCTGGAGCCGCAGATCCATACCCTGCGCGGTCATCCCGGCCAGATCGAGGCCGCGGCCACCTTGCGCAGCCTGCTCGACGGTTCGGTGATCCGCGAAAGCCACCGCGAGGGCGATACCCGCGTGCAGGACCCCTATTGCATCCGCTGCCAGCCCCAGGTGACTGGTGCTGCGATGGACGTGATCCGCCAGGCCGCCCGCACGCTCGAGATCGAGGCCAATGCCGCGACCGACAACCCCCTGGTTCTGGCCAATGGCCAGATCGTCTCCGGTGGCAACTTCCACGCCGAACCCGTTGGTTTTGCAGCCGATATGCTCGCCATGGCCATCTCGGAAATCGGCGCCATCGCGCAACGCCGCGTGGCTTTGATGGTGGATCCGGTCCTCTCCTTCGACCTGCCGGCTTTCCTGACGCCGCGGCCGGGCCTCAACTCCGGCCTGATGATCGCCGAGGTCACCACGGCCGCTTTGATGAGCGAAAACAAGCACCTGGCCCATCCGACCGTGATCGACAGCACCCCCACCTCCGCCAACCAGGAGGATCACGTCTCGATGGCCGCCCATGGCGCGCGGCGGCTCTCCCGGATGATCGAGAACCTGAACGTCATCCTCGGGGTCGAGGCGATCACCGCCGCGCAAGGCATTGATTTCCGTGCCCCTTTGCCGACCTCTTCGCCTTTGCAGGCCGTGGTCGCCCGCCTGCGCCAGGATGTCGCCACCCTCGGCGACGACCGCTACATGGCCCCCGACCTTGCCGCCGCTTCCCGCCTGATCGGCTCTGGCGCGCTCGCCCGCGCTGCCGGCATCCCCCTTCCCACCTTGTGAGGCTGACATGACCCGCCACAACACCCGCGACATCTTCCCCGCCACCGGCACCGAACTTACCGCCAAGTCATGGCTGACCGAGGCGCCCCTGCGGATGCTGATGAACAACCTCCACCCCGATGTCGCTGAAAACCCTCATGAATTGGTGGTCTACGGTGGCATCGGCCGCGCCGCCCGCACCTGGGAGGATTTCGACCGCATCTGCGCCGGTCTGCGCGACCTCGAGGCTGACGAGACCCTGCTCGTCCAGTCCGGCAAGCCCATCGCCATCATCAAGACCCATACCGACGCCCCCCGCGTGCTGATCGCCAATTCCAACCTCGTGCCGCATTGGGCGACCTGGGAGCATTTCAACGCCCTCGATAAGAAGGGCCTGATGATGTATGGCCAGATGACCGCCGGGTCCTGGATTTACATTGGAACTCAAGGCATTGTGCAGGGAACTTACGAGACTTTCGCCGAGGCCGGCCGCCAGCATTACAACGGAGACCTGAAGGGCAAGTGGATCCTGACCGGCGGTCTCGGCGGTATGGGCGGCGCCCAGCCGCTGGCCGCGGTCTTCGCCGGCGCCTGCTGCCTCGCGGTCGAGGTTGACGAGACCCGGATCGACTTCCGCATCCGCACCCGCTATGTCGATGCCAAGGCGAAGACCCTCGACGAAGCCCTTGGAATGATTGCGGAATGGACGGCGAAGGGTGAGGCGAAGTCGGTCGGCCTTCTCGGCAATGCCGCCGAGGTCTTCCCCGAGATCTTCGCCAGAATGAAGGCCGGCGGCATGCGTCCCGATATCGTCACCGACCAGACCTCGGCCCACGACCCGCTGCATGGCTATTGCCCGGCCGGCTGGACCACCGGCGAATGGCGCGCGAAGCAGGAAAGCGATCCGCAAGCCGTGCAGACCGCCGCGCGCCACTCCATGCGCGCCCATGTCGCCGCCATGGTCGATTTCTGGAACGCCGGGGTGCCCACCCTCGATTACGGCAACAACATCCGCCAGGTCGCCAAGGAAGAGGGGCTGGAAAACGCCTTCGCCTTCCCCGGTTTCGTCCCCGCCTATATCCGCCCGCTCTTCTGCAAGGGCATCGGCCCCTTCCGCTGGGTGGCGCTCTCCGGCGACCCCGAGGATATCCGCAAGACCGACGAGGCGATGAAGAAACTCTTCCCGGAAAACAAGCACCTGCACCGCTGGCTTGACATGGCCTCGGAACGGATCGCCTTCCAGGGCCTGCCGGCGCGGATCTGCTGGATCGGCCTCGGCGACCGCCACCGCGCGGGCCTCATGTTCAACGAGATGGTCGCCAGCGGCGAATTGAAGGCCCCGATCGTCATCGGCCGCGACCATCTCGATTCCGGTTCGGTCGCCAGCCCCAACCGCGAGACGGAGGCCATGAAGGACGGGTCCGACGCCGTCTCCGACTGGCCGCTCCTGAATGCTCTGGTCAACACCGCGTCCGGCGCCACCTGGGTCTCGATCCACCACGGCGGCGGCGTCGGCATGGGCTTTTCGCAGCACGCCGGCGTGGTCATCGTCGCCGACGGCACGCCCGAGGCCGCCAAGCGCCTCGAGCGCGTCCTCTGGAACGACCCCGCCTCCGGCGTCTGGCGCCATGCCGATGCGGGCTACGACACCGCCATCCAATGCGCCAAGGACCATGGCCTCCGCCTGCCGGGCATCCTCGGCAACTGAGCGCCTTTCATTGGTCCATAAATATCCCACGGGAGGGTCTGGGAGGGTGTGAAACCCTCCCAGCCGGGTCCGCGGAGCGCCCCCCGGTCAGCGGCGCTCGGCGATTTCCCGCGCCACGATCCGGGTCAGCCGCCGGTGCATCCGGCTGGTGCGGTGGCGCTGGTGCATCACGGCATAGATCGGCTGGCTGATCGGCAAGGCATCCGCGACCGCGTGAAAGCCGCCGGTGGCCTGCATCCGCGCCGCCGTCTCCTCCAGCACGAATCCCGCCCCGCCCATCGCCGACAAAAGCCCCGCCACCGCCGCATTGGCGCCCGAGGCGAGGGGCGCCGTCGCAAATTCCGGCATCACCTGGCGGTGCGTCTCGTCGAAGGCCGCGGAATAGGCGCCGCGGATGTAGCGCGCCGGGGTCAGATCGGCCCGCGCCGCCCCGTCAGAGCTGATCAGCCGGTAGCGCACCGCGCCGAGGCTTTCGATGTAAAGGTCCGGAAGGGCCTGCGGCGAATAGACCACCGCGAAATCCAGCGCGCCGCGGTCGATGTCACGGCACATCTGGACCGAGTAATCCGGCTCGATGTAAAAGCCGCAATCGGGCAGGGCGCGGCGGAAGTTCGACACCCATTCCCCGATCGTCCCCGCCGCAAGGTCGTTCTGGATGCCGATCCGCAAAACCACCGCCGCCGTGCCCGAGGGCAGGACCGCCCGTTGCGCCTCGGCCCAGGCATGGCGCAGGCCGCGGGCATGGACCTCGAACTTCAGCCCCTCGGTCGACAGATCCGTCCCCGCGCGCGAGCGGGTGAAAAGCCGCGCCCCCACCGAAGCCTCCAGCGCCTGGACCCGGGCCGAGACGGTGGATTGCGTGACATGCAGCCGCTCTGCCGTGCGGTGAAAGCTGCGCGTCTCGATCAGGTCGAGGAATGTGTCAATCAGCTCGATCTGCATCTCTGTCCTGATCGGTTTCTCCGATCAATAGACCGGAATGCCATGAATTGAAAGCCTCGGACCGGGGGGCGATACTGGCCCGCGAAGAGGGAGTGCGACATGGCTGATTTTCCGACACGGGCGCGGGTGGTGATCATCGGGGGCGGGGCGGTCGGCGTCTCCTCGCTTTATCATCTGGCCAAGGCGGGCTGGACGGATTGCGTTCTGCTGGAGAAGAACGAGCTGACGGCGGGTTCGACCTGGCATGCGGCGGGCAATGTGCCGACCTTCTCTTCCTCCTGGTCGATCATGAACATGCAGCGCTATTCGGCGAGCCTCTATCGACGTCTCGGCGAAGAGGTCGATTACCCGATGAACTACCATGTCACCGGCTCGCTGCGGCTGGCGCATGGCGAGGAGCGGATGCAGGAATTCCGCCGCGTCGTCGGCATGGGGCGCTATCAGGGGATGGACCTGGAGCTGCTGACGCCGGACGATATTTCTGCGAAATATCCCTTCCTGGCCTTGCACGATCTGAAGGGCGCTTTGTACGACCCTTACGACGGCGACATCGACCCGGCGCAGCTGACCCAGGCGCTCGCCAAGGGGGCGCGGGCGATGGGGGCGCGGATCGAGCGCTTCTGCCCGGCCACCGGGGCGCGGCGCGAGGGCGAGGATTGGGTGATTTCCACCCCCAAGGGCGAGATCCGCTGCGACTATGTGGTGAACGCGGCGGGCTATTACGCCCGCGAGGTCGCCAAATGGTTCGGCCGCGATCTGCCGATGATGGTGATGAGCCATCAATACATGCTGTTCGACACCATTCCCGAGTTGGAAACTTGGTCGAAGGAGGTCGGCCACAAGCTGCCGCTCTTGCGCGATGTGGACAGCTCCTATTACCTGCGGCAGGAAAAGAACGGCTTCAACCTTGGCCCCTACGAGGGCAATTGCCGGGCGCATTGGGCGACGCCGGACGATCCTTTCCCCGAGGATTTCAGCTTCCAGCTGTTCCCCGACGATCTGGATCGGCTGGAGTGGCACATCGCCGACGCCATGGCCCGGGTGCCCTTGCTGGAGAAGGCCGCGCTCACCAAGGTGATCAACGGCCCGATCCCCTATACGCCCGACGGCAACCCTTTGATCGGCCCGATGCCCGGCGTGCCCAATGCGTTTGAGGCTTGCGTCTTCACCTTCGGCATCTGCCAGGCGGGCGGGGCCGGCAAGGTTCTGGCCGAATGGGTGACCGAGGGCGCCACCGAATGGGACATGTGGTCCTGCGACCCGCGCCGTTTCACCGGGTTTGAGGACCCCGACTATTGCGTGAAGAAGGGGATGGAGGTCTATGGCCACGAATATGCGATCCAGTTCCCGCATCACGTCTGGCCCGAGGGGCGGAACAAGAAGCTGAGCGCCGTCCATGACCGCACCAGCGCCCTCGGCGCGCAGTTTGGCCCCTATAACGGTTGGGAGCGGGCGCTCTGGTATGCGCGTCCCGGCGACGATGTGTCCGAGGCGGCGCAGCAGACCTGGGACCGCAAGGGCCCTTGGTTCGACGCGGTGGCGGCCGAATGTGCGGCGGTGCGCGATGCGGCGGGGATCCTCGACCTGCCGGGGTTCAGCCGCTTCCGGATCACGGGGCCGGGGGTGGTGGACTGGCTGTCGGCTCAGATCACCGGCAAGGTGCCGCCGGTGGGTCGTCTGGGCCTGGCCTATTTCGCCGATGACAAGGGGCGGATCGTCACTGAAATGTCGGTGGCCCGGCTGGGCGAGGAGGAGCTCCTGCTCATCACCGCCGCGACAGCCGAGGCGCATGACCGCGCATGGCTGGTGAAACACCTCGCCCCCGGTCTGACCCTGTCGGAGGGCACCGATCACTGGTCCTGCCAGATCCTGACCGGGCCCAAGTCGCGCGCCATTCTGGAAAAGGTGGCCGAGGCCGATTTGAGCCTGCCCTGGCTCAGCTTTCAGACCGCGCGGATCGCGGGGGCGGAGGTCTACCTCTTCCGCGTCTCCTTTGCCGGGGAACTGGGCTGGGAGATCCATTCCCGGCTCGCCGATACGCCGCAGGTCTGGGATGCGGTGCTGGCGGCGGGGGCGCCCATGGGCTTGAAGCCCTTCGGGATGTTCGCGCTCAATTCCCTGCGGATCGAGAAGGGCTACCGGGCCTGGAAGGGCGATTTGTCGACCGATTACAGCATCTTGCAGGGCGGTCTTGAACGCTTTGTCGACTGGGCCAAACCGGCATTCCGCGGCAAGGCGGCCTTGGAGGCCGAGCGGCAGCGCGGGGTGACCAAGCGCTTCTGCACCCTCCTGATCGAGGCCGGGGACCAGGACCCGCCCTATATGTCGACGATCTGGTCGGGAGGCGAGGTCGTGGGCGAGGTGACCTCGGGCTATTACGGCCACCGGGTCGGGGGCTGCATCGGGCTCGGGATGTTGCGGAGCGGGTTGAATGTGCCGGGGACGAGGGTCGAGGTCGAGATCTTCGGCAGGCTTTACCCGGCGGTGGTGCAGGAGGATGCGCCGCTGTGGGACCCGAAGAACCAGCGCATCCGCGCGTGACAGGCGGCGGAGCGGGGGCCAGCCCCCGCACCCCCGGGATATTTGTGGACCAATGAAAAGGGCAGCGGGATGAGCATTCCGAAAAACGCGCGGGCGGTGGTGATTGGGGGCGGCGTCTCGGGCTGTTCGGTGGCCTATCATCTGGCGAAGATGGGGTGGAGCGATGTCGTTCTTCTGGAGCGTAAGCAGCTGACGTCTGGCACGACCTGGCATGCGGCGGGGTTGATCGGGCAGCTGCGCGGGTCGGCCAACATGACGCGCTTGGCGAAGTATTCGGCGGATCTTTATGTGAAGCTCGCCGCCGAGACCGGGGTCGAGACGGGGATGCGGCAGGTGGGCAGCATCTCGGTCGCCTTGACCGCGGCGCGGCGGGAGGAGCTGTTGCGCCAGGCCACGGTGGCGCGGATTTTCGACGTAGATGTCACCGAGATTTCTGCCAGCGATGTCAAGGCGATGTACCCGCATCTGAATGTGGATGGTGTGGTCGGTGCGGTGCATCTGCCTTTGGATGGGCAATGCGACCCGGCCAATATCGCCATGGCGCTGGCCAAGGGCGCGCGGATGCGCGGGGCGCAGATTTTCGAACATACCAAAGTGACGGCGGTGACCAAGGCCAATGGCCGGGTGACCGGGGTCGATTACATCGGCGCAGATGGCGAACCGGGGCATATCGCCGCCGATGTGGTGGTCAACTGCGGCGGCATGTGGGGCAGGGATCTGGCGGCGCAGTCGGGGGTGACCTTGCCGCTGCACGCCTGCGAGCATTTCTACCTGATCACCGAGCCGGTGCCGGGTCTGGGCCATCTGCCGGTGCTGCGGGTGCCGGACGAATGCGCCTATTACAAGAGCGACGCGGGCAAGATGATGGTCGGCGCCTTCGAGCCCAAGGCCAAGCCCTGGGGCATGGCGGGCATCCGCGAGGATTTCATGTTCGACACCTTGCCGGAGGATTGGGAGCATTTCACGCCCATCCTGGAAATGGCCGCCGAGCGGATGCCTTTGTTCCAGACCGCCGGCATCCACACCTTCTTCAACGGGCCGGAAAGCTTCACCCCCGATGACCGCTATTACCTCGGCGAGGCGCCGGAGCTGGGCGGGTATTGGGTGGCGGCCGGCTATAACTCGGTCGGTATTGCCGGATCGGGCGGGGCGGGCATGGCGCTGGCGCATTGGATCACCGAGGGCGAGGCGCCGTTCGACCTGTGGGAGGTCGATATCCGCCGCGCCCAGCCCTTCCAGAAGAACCGACGATACCTGAAAGAGCGGGTGTCGGAGACGCTTGGCCTGCTCTACGCTGACCATTTCCCCTATCGGCAGATGGCAACCTCACGCGGGGTGCGGCGCTCGCCCCTGCATGAACATCTGAAGGCGCGGGGGGCGGTGTTCGGCGAAGTGGCGGGCTGGGAGCGCGCCAACTGGTTCGCGCGTCCGGGGCAGGAGCGGGAGTATCAGTATTCCTGGCAACGGCAGAACTGGTTCGAGAACCAGAAGGCCGAGCATCTGGCGGTGCGGACCGGGGTCGGCTTCTTCGACATGACCTCGTTCGGCAAGATCCGGGTGGAGGGGCGCGACGCCTGTGCCTTCCTCAACCGGCTCTGCGGCAATGAGATGGATGTGCCGGTCGGGCGGATCGTCTATACCCAGATGCTGAATGTGCGCGGCGGGATCGAGAGCGATCTGACGGTGACGCGGCTGTCCGAGACGGCCTACCTTGCCGTGGTGCCGGGCGCGACCCTGCAGCGCGATCTGGCCTGGATGCGGCGGCATCTGGGCGAGGCTTTCGTCGTCCTCACCGATGTGACGGCGGCGGAATCGGTTCTGTGTGTCATGGGGCCCAAGGCGCGCGAGGTCATGGCCGCCGTCAGCCCCAACGACTTCAGCAATGCAGCGCATCCCTTTGGTACGGCAAGGGAAATCGAGATCGGCATGGGCCTCGCCCGGGCGCATCGGGTGACCTATGTGGGCGAGCTGGGCTGGGAGATCTATGTCAGTTCCGACCAGACGGCGCATGTCTTCGAGGCGCTGGAGGAGACCGGGCTGCTGACGCTGTGCGGGTTGCACACGTTGGATTCGTGCCGGATCGAGAAGGCCTATCGCCACTTCGGCCATGACATCACCGATGAGGACCATGTGCTGGAAGCCGGCCTCGGCTTTGCGGTGCGCACGAAGAAGCCCGATTTCATCGGGCGGGAGGAGGTGCTGCGGAAGGCGGAAGCCGGTCTGAACCGGCGGCTGGTGCAGTTCCGGCTGGAGGACCCCGAACCCCTGTTGTTCCACAACGAGGCGATCGTGCGGGATGGCAGGATCGTGGGGCCGGTGACCTCGGGCAATTACGGCCATTTCCTCGGCGCGGCGGTGGGGCTGGGTTATGTGCCGTGCAAGGGGGAGTCGGAGGCGGAGGTGCTGGGGTCTTCCTACGAGATCGAGGTGGCGGGGGTGCGGCATCGGGCCTTGGCCTCTTTGGTGCCGATGTATGACCCTAAGGCCGAACGGGTGCGGTTGTAGCTGGCACCCGGGGCGCTGCCCCGGACCCTGGGATATTTATGGACCAATGAAATCACTTGCGGGAGGAAGTCATGCGGAGTTCGGAGCGGCACGCGGCGTTTTTTGACCTGCATCAGGCGGGGTGTTTCGTGATCCCCAATCCTTGGGATGTGGGTTCGGCGCGGATGATGGCGGCTTTGGGGGCGCGGGCCCTGGCGACTTCCTCTGCGGCGCATGCCTTCACCCTCGGGCGGGCGGATATGGGGATCAGCCGGGACGAAGCCTTGGCCCATGCCGAGGCGCTGGTCGCCGCCACCGATCTGCCGGTGAGCGGGGATTTCGAGAACGGCTTTGGCGATGCGCCGGAGGTCGTGGCGGAAACCGTGCGGCTGGGGGCAGGGGTCGGGCTTTCCGGCCTGTCGGTGGAGGATATCCAGCCAGTGGCGGGCACCCCGGCCTATGACTTTGACCTTGCGGTGGAGCGGGTCCGTTCCGGGGTGGCGGCAGCGCGGGCGCTGGGGCGGCCCTTCATCTTCTGCGCCCGGGCGGATGGGGTGATGCAGGGGGTCTATGACCTCGCCGAGGGGATCAGGCGCCTGCAGGCCTTCGAGGCGGCGGGGGCGGATCTGCTTTACCTGCCGGTGCCGCCGGGCCGGGCAGAGCTGGCGCAGGTGCTGGCCGCGGTCACGACACCGGTCAATGCGCTGGCGGCGGGGCCTTTGCGGGACCTGCCACTGGCGGAGCTGGCTTCGATGGGGGTGCGACGCATCTCCACCGGCAGCCAGATCGCCCGGGTGGCCCATGCGGCCATCCGGGATTCGGTGAGTGCCATGCTGGACGGCTCGTTCCTGCCGCTGAAGGCTGCGGCATCGGGGGCGGAGATCGACGCGCTTCTGGCAAAGGGCGCGCAACAGGGGTGAGGCCTGCGGGCCCGAGGGAGGATGGACGATGACCGATCTGGGAGAGATCTGCGAACCGGCACGGGCACGGCGGCCGGGGGGGCGTTCGGCACGGGTGGCCCTGCGGGCGGCGCCCCTGGCCGATGACGTGCGCCCGGTGCGCGGCGGCATGGCGGGGGGCACCTACCGGCCCCTGACCGAGGCGGGGATGGCGAAGATCCATGCCTCGGCGCTGGAGGCCTTGGAGGTGATCGGTCTGGCCAATGCGCCCTCTTCGGGGGTGGAAATCCTGACCGGGGCCGGGGCGATCCTGCGCGACGATGGCCGCATCCGCTTTCCCCGCGCCTTGGTGGAGGACATGCTCGCCGTGGCGGGGCGCAACATCACGCTCCACGCCCGCGATCCGCGGCATGATCTGCATCTGTCGGGGACCAATGTGCATTTCGGCACGGCGGGGGCGGCGGTCCATATCGTCGATCCGGTGACCCTGGCCTATCGCGACTCGACCGCGCAGGACCTTTATGACGCGGCGCGGCTGGTGGATAACCTCGACAACATCCACTTCTACCAGCGCACCATGGTCTGCCGCGATGTCCTGGACAACATCGACATGGACCTCAACACGCTTTACGCCTGCCTTGCCGGCACGCGGAAACACGTCGGCACCAGCTTCTTCGAACCGGGCAGCGTGGCCCCGGCCTTCGAGATCCTGCATGCCGTGGCGGGGGGCGAGGACAAATGGCTGGAGCGGCCCTTCGTCAGCAATTCCAACTGCTTCGTCGTGCCGCCGATGAAGTTTGCCGAGGAAAGCTGCCGGGTGATGGAGGACTGCATCCGCCGCGGCATGCCGATGCTTCTGCTGAGCGCGGGGCAGGCGGGCGCGACCGCACCGGCGCCGATCGCCTTGGCCATCGTGCAGGCCATGGCGGAATGCCTCGCCGGGGTGGTCTATGTCAACGCGATCAAGAAGGGCGCCCCGGCGATCTTCGGGACCTGGCCCTTCGTCTCGGACCTGCGGACCGGGGCCATGTCGGGCGGCTCGGCTGAACAGGCCCTGCTGACGGCGGGCTGTGCGCAGATGCACCGGTTCTATGACCTGCCGGGCGGGGCGGCCTCTGGCATCAGCGACTCGAAACTGCCCGACATGCAGGCGGGATGGGAGCAGGGGATCACCAACACGCTCGCGGGCCTTGCCGGCCTCAACATGTGTTACGAGGCGGTGGGGATGCATGCCTCGCTTCTGGGATTCTGCATGGAAAGCCTGATCCTTGGCGATGACCTTCTCGGCCAGGCGATGCGCTGCGTGCGCGGCATCGAGGTGACCGAGGACAGCACCTCGATCGAGGCGATGAAGGAAGTCTGCCTCGGCGGGCCGGGCCATTATCTCGGCTCGGATCAGACGTTGAAGCTGATGCAGACCGAGTATATTTATCCCAATGTCGCCAACAGGATGAGTCCCAAGGAGTGGAACGAGGCTGGCAAGCCGCTCCTGCTCGACCGCGCGATGCAGCGCAAGAATGACATCCTGTCGAAAGCGGGTTGCGTGGTGGATCCCGAGATCGACCGCGCCATCCGGTCCAAGTTCAATATCCACTTCAAGTGAGGCTATCATGAAATACGGCTATATCGGTCTTGGCAATCTAGGCGGCCATCTTGCGGCCAGCCTGATCCGCGCCGGACATGAGGTCGTGGTCTATGACCGCAACCCGGATCTGGCCGTGCGCCATGTCAAACACGGCGCCTATGCGGCGACTTCTCCGGCAGAGCTGGCGGGGCAGGTGGATCACGTCTTCACCTGCCTGCCCTCGCCGGCCGTCTCCGAGGCCGTTCTGGCGCAGATATTGCCGGTGATGAAGCCGGGCTCGACCTGGATCGAGAATTCCACCCTCGGCCGCGACGATGTGCTGCGGCTGGCAGGCCTCGCCCGGATGTCGGAGGTGCGGATGCTGGAGGCGCCGGTGACCGGCGGCGTCCATCTCGCGGCGCGGGGCGAGATCACCGTGCTGGTCGGCGGCGACGCCGATCTCTTCAAGCTGCACCGCCCGGCGCTGGAAGATATCGGCGAGAAGATCTTTCACATGGGGCCGCTCGGCTCTGCCGCCGTGATCAAGGTCATCACCAACATGCTGGCCTTCATCCACCTGGTGGCCGATGGCGAGGCCCTGATGCTGGCCAAGCGCGGCGGGCTGGATCTCAAGACCGCCTATGAAGCGATCAGCGCCTCCTCCGGCACCTCTTTCGTGCATGAGACCGAGGGTCAGCTGATCCTGAACGGCTCCTATGACATCGCCTTCACGATGGATCTGGCACTGAAGGATCTGGGCTTTGCCATGGGCTTCGGCCGCGAATATGGCGTGCCGCTGGATCTGGCGGCGCAGACGCTGCAGACCTTCGTCAAGGGCAAGTCGGTCTATGGCGGCCAGGCGCAATCGACGCAGATCGTGAAACTGCTGGAAGACGCGCTTGGCACCGACCTGCGCGCCCCCGGCTTCCCCGCACGGCTTGAGTAAGCCCGCCTTCTGTGGCTTCATCCAGACGGAAATATCCCACGGGGGGTGCGGGGGGTGTGAAACCCCCCGCCCTTCGCAGCCAGAAAGCCGACCGATGACCCAGACCCCCGACCGCCGCTTCGCCGACATGCTGCACCACCGCGCCGAGCGTCTGGGGCGCGGTGATTCCGTGGCCCCGCCCCTGGTCTCGGCCACGACCTTCCACCTGCCGGGGCTGGAGAATGCCGCCTATAAATACGGCCGCATGGCGATGCCGACCTGGGAAGAGGTCGAGGAGCAGCTCTCGATCCTCGAAGGCGCCTCGGTGGTGGGCTTCCCCTCCGGCATGGCCGCAATCGCCGCCGCCTTGATGTGCACCTTGCAGGCCGGGCAGGAGGTGATCCTGCCCTCGGACGGCTATTACACGACGAGGCTCTTGGCCGAGCGGTTTCTGGAGCCTTTGGGCGTCAGGATCCGTCTGATCGCCACCTCGGAGGTTGATGCGGCGGATTTCTCAGGGGCGGCGGTGGTGTTCCTGGAAACGCCTTCCAACCCCGGGCTCGATTGCTGCGACATTGCGCTTGCGGCGCGCAAGGCCCATGCGGTGGGGGCGCGGCTGATCGTCGACAACACCACGATGACGGCGCTGTTGCAGCGCCCGCTGGACCTGGGGGCCGATCTGGTGGTTGCCGCCGATACCAAGGCGCCGGCGGGGCATTCGGATATTCTTTACGGCCATGTCTCAGGCCGCGATGCCGGGCTGATGGCGCGGGTGGCGGAATGGCGCAAGCTCTCGGGCGCGGTGCCGGGCGCCTTCGAGGCCTGGCTCTTGCACCGGGGCTTGGAGACGCTGGAGGTGCGCCTGGCGCGGATGTGCGCCAGTGCGCAAGTGATCGCCGAACGGCTGGCCGCGCATCCCCGCGTCAAGGCTTTGCGCTATCCCGGCCTGCCGACTGATCCCTCGCATGGCCTTGCCAGGCGGCAGATGGCGGGATTTGGCTTCCTTCTGACCTTCGAGCTGGAAGATGAGGAAAAGGCGGAAGATTTCCTGAGCAGATGTGCCTATGTCACGCAAACCACCTCCTTCGGCGGCACGCATTCGGCGGGGGAGCGGCGGGCGCGCTGGGGCGATGCGGTGGCGCCGGGTTTCATCCGCTTCTCGGTTGGAATCGAGCCGGTGGAGCCGCTTTGGGATACGATCGAACGGGCGCTTGCGGCGCGCTCACCGGGCTGACGAACAGATTTTCTGCGAAAATCTTGCCCCACAAATCTTCTGCGAAGATTTGTCCTCCGATTTTTCGCCGAAAAATCGGGAGAAAAGTTTTCGCAGAAAACTTTTTGTCCCGCGATCGGCCAAAAGTCGCGCCTATTTTCCGGCGCAGGGCCCTGGCGCGCCATCCCGGCTCTGGACCTTTTCGCCCTGTTCCGGCATAGGAAGGGGGAACAATCGGAGGCTCGCCCATGTACTTCCTCAAGCGCATGCTGACCTGGTGGAACAGCCAGACCCTCGGCACCCAGCTTTTCACGGCCCGTCGCGGGCAAAAGGTGGGCGAGGATGCGCAGGGCAATGTCTATTACCAGACCGCCGACAGCAAGAAGCGCTGGGTGATCTACAATGGCGAGATGGAAGCCTCGCGCGTGGCGCCCGACTGGCATGGCTGGCTGCATTTCACCTGGGATCAGCCGCCGACCAAGGCTCCTCTGGTGCACAAGCCCTGGGAAGAGGGCCATCTGGAAAACCTGACCGGCACCGCCGCCGCCTATGCGCCGCCGGGGTCGATCCGTTTCGTCAAGCCGGCGGCGCGGGCGGATTACGAAGCCTGGTCGCCGGAATGACATTGGCGGAACAGGCCTGAGGAAAGCGCATGTCGGACAACAAGCTTGAGATTCTGACCGGGGCGCTGGTCGTCGCGGCCGCGGTGGGCTTTGCGGCCTATGTCGGTCAGGGCGCGGGGATCGGCGCCGGCGGGGACACCTATCCTTTGCGCGCCTCGTTCCGCTCGCTGGAAGGGGTGGCGCTCGGCTCGGATGTGAAGCTTGCGGGCGTCAAGGTCGGCACGATCACCGGGCTGAAGCTCAACCCCACGACCTATATGGCCGATGCGGTGATCTCGATCGACAAGGCGATCCAGCTGCCGACCGACAGCGCGATCCTGATCTCTTCCGAAGGGCTCCTGGGCGGCAATTATGTCGAGATCCAGCCCGGTGGCATGCCCGACAACCTCGCCCCCGGCGACGAGATCGAGGATACTCAGGGCGCGGTCTCGCTGGTCTCGCTTCTGATGAAATTCGTCGGCGGTGGCGCCAAGGCCGATGCGGCCAGCAAGACCGATGCGGCCAAGACCGACGCTGCGGCGCCGAGCGATCCTGCCGCCACAACGCCGCCGGCGCCGTGATGCAGAACCTGACCGCGCGTCTTCTGGGGGGCAGCTCCCTCGCGCTGGCGCTGATGGCGACGGCTGTCCCGGCGCAGACGGCGGATGCGGTGGTGGCCCCAGGTGGCGTGGTGCGGGTGCTGGACCGGATGAGCGGCAGCGTCACCGATTACGATCTGGCGCCGGGTCAGGTGCAGGCCGAGGGGCGGCTTTCGGTCCGTCTGGATGAATGCCGCTATCCGGCCGACAACCCGACCGCCGATGCTTTCGCCCATCTGACCATCATGGACGAAGGCCAGGTCGATCCGGTCTTCAAGGGCTGGATGATCGCCTCGAGCCCGGCTTTGTCCTCGCTTGACCATCCGCGCTATGATGTCTGGGTGCTGCACTGCGATGTGCCGGCCTCGGCCCTGCCGCCTCAGGATGCGACGCCCGATCCGGCCCCGGATGCCGCGCCAGATGGCACGAACCCGGACAGCACGAATCCCGACGACGGTTCCAACGGATAGGTTTCCGGCGCGAAGGCGGCCTTGCGGCTGGTCGCGAGGGCGAGGCGCTTGCGATAGGTGCTGCGCGGCATTTCCTCGGCGCCAAGGCTGGCCAGATGCGGGGTCAGGAATTGCACATCGAAGAGCGTGAAGCCGCCGGCGCGGAGCCGGTGGATCAGGTAGGTCAGCGCGATTTTCGAGCCATTGGTCGCGCGCGAGAACATGCTTTCGCCGAAGAAGGCCCCGCCCAACACAACGCCGTAGACCCCGCCGATCAGCTTTTCACCCTGCCAGACTTCGAGACTATGGGCATGGCCCGCCTGATGGAGCGCATGGTAGGCGGCAAAGATCTCTGCATTGATCCAGGTCTCGGGTCGGTCGGCGCAGGCGCGCACCACGCCGGCAAAGTCGCGGTCCACGGTGACGCGGGGCTGGCTGCGGCGGATTTGGCGGGCGAGGCTTTGCGAGACGTGGAAGCCGTCGAGCGGGAAATGCGCCCGAAGGAGCGGGTCGATCCAGTGGATCTCGGTCGTGGTCCGGCCCTCGGCCATCGGAAAGACGCCGCTGGCATAGGCGTGCAGCAGAAGCTCGGGCGTCAGGGGCGTATGGTCGGTCACCGGCAGGTCCTTGGCGGGCCGGCGCGGAAAATCGGCGGCCCTTCGGGGCAGCTTAGCGCAAGGGGGGCGCGGTTGGAACGGGGGGCAGTGCAAGGGGGATCGGAGGGGCCAGCCCCTCCGAACCACCCTGCCGGAGGGGCAGCGCCCCTCCGGACCGCCCCGCCAGGCGGGCTTTAGAAGGCGGCGGTGCTTTCGGCCTGTGCGGCGTTGCGGACCTTGCGGCCTGCGATGTCCAGCCCTTCGGCGGTAAGCAGCTTGTCGGGGTAATGCGTCTTGCTGGTCCATTTCGCATTGCCATCCGGGCGGGTCAGCAGCACCCGCACATAGGGCACCATCGCGATCAAGCCGTCCTTCATCAGATATTCGACGCCAAGTTCGTCGAGCATCTTGGCCTCGTTGATCTCGCCCTTCTCGAAGCGGGTGAGGATCTTGTTGGCCTCGTCAAGCGCCATGGTCGCGACTTCCTTGCGGGTCAGGCTATAGCCCCAGCCCTTGTAGGGCTTGCCATATTTGCTTGGCGGGCCGAGGTAGACCATGACCGAGGTCAGCGGCTTCCAGGTGTTCTTGCTCTTGGAATAGACCTCGGCCCAGCCCTTGCCGTTCATCAGCTTCACGGCCGTGTCCACGGCGAGCTTTTCCAGCACTGGCGTCGCGAAGATCGAGGTCGAGCCATCGGCGGGGATGCTGGTGTTGCGCCCGACCTCCTCGACGATCTTCTTTTGCACCGGGGTGCGCGACTTGACCTTGCGCTTGCCGCCCACCACCTCCCATTCGATCGTGGCGCCGTTCCATTCCTTCATATGGGTGGTCACCCCGGCCTCACGCTCGCCCTCGCCATCCGGGGCGATGCCGCCGGTGGCCGAGCGGCGGGCCTGACGGTCCACCCCGGTCTGCGCGCCATGCCGGGCCGAGCCATGCGACTCGCCCTCGGCATTGCGGCGCAACTCGCCGCCCTTGCCCTTTTCACCCTCGCGCCAGACCGTCGCCTCGGCCATCTCGCCGATGGTTTTCTTCAGCTGGTCCTGGATGTCCTTGAAGGGCAGGTCGGGCACGGTGCGTTTCAACCCGTCGAGCCGGTTCTGCAGATTGGCAAAGCGGGCGGAGACGTCCTGGGTGTCCTTGTTCTTGGTCTTTTCCAGCTCCTGCACCAGGGGCGCGATTTCCTTGGCGCGGTCGGTGGCGGCGGTCTGCTGGGTGGTCAGCGCCTCCTTGAGGGTGACCAGACGTTCCGACATGGCTTTCGCCTTCTTCGCCGGCGGGCGGTTCGGTCCGTTCAGGGTGGTGTTCAGCTCCTTGATCTGCTTGGCGGTTTCGGTGACCTGCTTTTCCAGCTTGGCCACTTCATCCGTCAGCTTCTTGATCGCCTTGTCGGATTCCTCGATCTTGGCGTCGAGCACCTTCTTCTCGCCGTCGAGGGTGGTTTTGGTCGAGGCGGCGGTGGCCTTGACCTCGGTGTCCAGCTTCTTGGTCAGGGCGCGAAACTTGGCTTCGGTCTCGGCGGCGGTGGTCTTGGGGGCGGCCTTGACGATCTTGTCCATCTCGCCGCGCAGCGACGAGCGTTCGTTGTCGGGCAGGCCGGCTGCGACCTCCTTGATGGCCTTGGCGAAGGTTTCGGCCAGACCTTCGGCAAATTCGGGCAGGAACTTTTCGACGGCGAGTTTGACCTTGGCCAGCGCCTGGCGGGCGGCGGGGATATTGCCATCCTCGGCGGAGGACAGCGCAAATTCCCAGACCGCGCGCTGCGCGCCGGCATCCTTCATCCGCGACACCGAACCATCGAAGAGCGGCGAGAGGTCGGCCAGCTCCTTCTGCCATTTGGCGGTGTCGGGATGCGGCGCGTCGCCCCCGGCCTCGGGCTTGTCGTCATCGCCGTCGCCGAGCTTGACGGTCAGCGACAGGCCGTGGCCTTTCAGGAAGCTCTGCACCCGCTTGGCCATTTCGGAGGGCGGCTTGACCTCGCAGGTCAGGGTCAGCTTGCCCGAGGCGGAACTGGCGCTGCCAAAGCAGATCTGGGTGCCCCCGGCAGCCTTCTTGGCGATGGCGGCGAGGGATTTGCCCTCCTTGATCTTGTTGAGCTTGATCACCGTGTCTTCGGTGGCCTTGCCGAAACAGAGGCCGAAATTCACCGGGGATTTCTTGGCAGCATCCAGCAGGGTCTTGAGTTCCTTGACCTCGGCGTCGTCCATCGGCATGGCTGTGATCCTCCTCAACAAGCGTGTCGGGCTGGGCTGCAACACCGTGTTCGCAGCGATTCCCCCGCGTCAGGCTATGCCAAATCGCCCCGCACGCACGGGGAATTTGAAAGGAAATCGCGCGTTTTTGTCCGGCCCGCCGCGGCCGGGCGCGGGATGGAAAAAGGGCGGCCCGGGATCTGCCCGGACCGCCCCTGTTGCGCGATGGAAGAAGGCTTCAGCCGCCGAACTTCTGTTCCAGCCACTTCTCCAGCCAGTGGATGTTGTATTCCCCGGTCTGGATATCCGGCTCGGCCAGAAGCGCGTCGAACAGCGGGATCGTGGTTTCGATGCCGTCGATGATCAGCTCGCCCAGGGCGCGGTGCAGACGTGCCAGCGCCTCGGGCCGGTCGCGGCCGTGGACGATCAGCTTGCCGATCAGGCTGTCGTAATAGGGCGGGATCGAATAGCCGCCGTACAGCGCCGAATCCATCCGCACGCCCAGCCCGCCGGGGGCGTGGAAGACCTTGACCTTGCCCGGACGCGGGGCGAAGTCGGGCAGGCGTTCGGCGTTGATGCGGACCTCGATCGCGTGGCCGTTGATCTCGAGATCCTTCTGTTCGAAGGACATCGGCAGGCCCGAGGCGACGCGGATCTGTTCGCGCACGAGGTCGACA
This sequence comes from Rhodobacter sp. P1_C2, assembly GCF_056406375.1. Lineage (NCBI taxonomy): Bacteria > Pseudomonadati > Pseudomonadota > Alphaproteobacteria > Rhodobacterales > Rhodobacter > Rhodobacter sp. P1_C2. The sequence continues at coordinate 40,591 of NZ_JBFUAG010000002.1, read as the reverse complement.
CCGAAGATCGCCTCGGTCACCGGATGTTCGACCTGCAGGCGGGTGTTCATCTCGATGAAGAAGAACTCGCCATCCTCATAGAGGAACTCGATCGTGCCGGCGCCGATGTAGTTGATCTTCTGCATGGCCTCGGCGCAAATCTTGCCGATCTTGGCGCGCAGGGCAGGGGTGATCGCGGGGCCGGGGGCCTCCTCGAACACCTTCTGGTGGCGGCGCTGCAGCGAACAGTCCCGCTCGCCCAGATGGACCGCCTTGCCCTTGCCGTCGCCGAAGACCTGGATCTCGATATGGCGGGGCTTCTGGAGGTACTTTTCGATATAGACTTCGTCATTGCCGAAGGCGGCTTTGCTCTCCGACCGCGCGGTGCGGAAGGCGATCTCCAGCTCTTCGGCGTTCTTGGCGACCTTCATGCCGCGACCGCCGCCGCCGGCGGTGGCCTTGATGATGACCGGGAAGCCGATCTTGGCGGCCACACCAATTGCCGTCTCATAATCGGCCACACCACCATCCGAGCCGGGCACCACGGGAATCCCCAGCGCCTTGGCGGTTTCCTTGGCGGTGATCTTGTCGCCCATGATGCGGATATGTTCCGCGTTCGGTCCGATGAAGGTCAGGCCGTGGTCTTCCAGCGCCTGGGCGAAGCTCGCGTTTTCCGACAGGAAGCCATAGCCGGGGTGGACCGCCTGCGCGCCGGTGATCTCGCAGGCCGAGATGATCGCGGCCTTGTTGAGATAGCTCAGCGTCGAGGAGGCCGGGCCGATGCAGACGGATTCGTCGGCCATCCGCACATGCATCGCATCGGCATCGGCGGTCGAATGGACCGCCACCGATTTGATGCCCATTTCCTGGCAGGCGCGGATCACGCGCAGGGCGATCTCGCCGCGGTTGGCGATGAGGATCTTGTCGAAGATGGGCTGGGTCAAAATCCAGCCCTCACTCGATGATCATCAGGGGGGCGCCGTATTCGACGGCCTGACCATCGGTCGCAAGGATGCGCTTGACCACGCCGGCGCGCGGGGCGGGGATGTGGTTCATCGTCTTCATCGCCTCGATGATGAGGACGGTCTGGCCCTCCGAGACGGTGGCGCCGACGGTCACGAAGGCCGCGGCACCCGGTTCGGCGGCGAGGTAGACCGTGCCGACCATCGGCGAGGTCACGGCACCCGGATGCTGGGCCGGGTCTTCCGGCGGTGCGGCAACGGCGGCGGCGGCAGCAGCCGGGGCGGCCATCGGTGCCGGCGCATACTGCGGGGCGGCCTGCATCACCGGGGCCGCCATCTGCACGACCGGCGCCTTCTTGACCACCTTCACGTCAAGGCTGTCACGCTCGCCATACTCACGCTTGACCGACAGTTCGGTCAGGTCGTTCTTGTTCAGCAGTTCTGCGAGAGCCGAGATGAAGGCCACGTCCGCATCGGGGGAATTTTTGCTCATGCAATCCTCTGTTGGCGTCTTTGTGTGCTGCCGTCCCCCGGTATCGCGCAGGGGGCGGATTGTCCCGGGGCCAAGGGGCCGAACGGGCGCTGGATGGCCCCATATACGGCAGGAGTGCCCAAAGGAAAAGCATCCGATGCGCTTTGGCCCAAATGGATGCGAATTCTTCACTTCGACGAATATTTACCGTTTGATAAAAAAACGGACCTGTGCCAGCCTGAGTTGAGGAGATCATCCCAAAGACGCACCGGTTTCAACGCCGGGCCATATCAGCCGGGGAGGCTACCCATGTCGAACTCGCCCCAGACGCCTGGGATCGCAGCGTCACGTTTGCCCGCCGAGGCCGTGGCCGAGAATTTCGCCCATTACATGCCGGCCTATGACAGCCACGAGGCGCGGGTGGCGGCGGATCGCTGCTATTTCTGCCATGACGCGCCCTGCATGACGGCCTGTCCGACCTCGATCGACATTCCGCTTTTCATCCGACAGATCGCCACGGGCACGCCCGAAGCTGCGGCCAAGACGATCTTCGCCCAGAACATCATGGGCGGCATGTGCGCCCGGGTCTGCCCGACCGAGACGCTCTGCGAGGAGGTCTGCGTGCGCGAAGTGGCCGAGGGCAAGCCGGTCGAGATCGGCCGCCTCCAGCGTTATGCCACCGATACATTGATGGCGAAGGGCGTGCATCCTTTCACCCGCGCCGCCAGCACCGGCAAGAAGGTCGCCGTGGTCGGCGCCGGGCCTGCGGGCCTGTCCTGCGCGCATCGTCTGGCGCTGCATGGCCATGAGGTGACGGTCTTCGAGCGCCGCCCCAAGGCCGGCGGCCTCAACGAATTCGGCATCGCCGCCTATAAGAGCACCGACGACTTCGCCGCGCGCGAGGTCGAATGGCTGCTGAAGATCGGCGGCATCACCATCCAGAACGGCCGCGAGTTGGGCCGCGATTTCACCCTCGCCAGCCTTGAGGCGGAGTATGACGCGGTCTTCCTCGGGATCGGTCTGGCCGGCGTCAATGCGCTGAACGCGATGGGCGAGGATCTGACCGGCGTCGCCAATGCGGTCGATTTCATCGCCGAACTGCGCCAGGCTGCGGATAAGTCGAAGCTCCCCGTCGGCCGCGATGTGGTGGTGATCGGCGGCGGCATGACGGCGGTGGATGCCGCGGTGCAATCGAAACTTCTGGGCGCGCAGAACGTGACCATGGTCTACCGCCGCGGCAAAGAGAACATGAGCGCCTCGGTCTACGAGCAGGAGCATGCGACCTCGCATGGCGTGACGATCCTTTATGGCGCAAGCCCGGTCCGGATCATCGGCAATGGTGCGGTCGATCTGGTCGAATTTGCCTATGAGGGCGGCGAGCATTTCACCATCAAGGCCGATCAGGTCTTCAAGGCCATCGGCCAGACCCTGGTGGGCGAACCGATCCCCCGCGACGGCAAGAAGCTGGTCAAACGCGCCGGCAAGGTCTGGGCCGGTGGCGATTGCGCGGCGGGCGGCGAGGATCTGACCGTCACCGCCGTCGCCGAAGGCCGCGACGCGGCGGAAGAGATCAACGCGGTTCTGCGCGGTGCCCGGTCGTGATGCGCCGCGAGGATTCCAGGGGCGCCAGGGGCCGATCAGGCTTGTGTCCGGGGGACACAAGCCCGGCCCCTTGGCCGGAGGCGCAAGCCGCAGGCCAAGTGGCGTTGAGCCCGACCTGCGCTTTGGGCACGGGACGCGACTGCCTGGGCGGGCGCGTCTTCGCGCCTGCCAAGCGGCAGGCAGGCGCGGCCCGTGCGCCGGGCGCACGGGCGGGAAAGATCCATATGCGCCACATGCCCAAGTCACTTGCCTTGGGCAAGGCCACCCCATTCCATCCGCGCTGGACCCGCAGCGCTTTGTCAGGAGCCTGACCCATGGCAGACCTCACTTCAAACTTCATCGGCATCAAATCCCCCAACCCGTTCTGGCTGGCTTCCGCGCCGCCGACCGACAAGGCCTATAACGTCGAGCGCGCCTATGAGGCGGGCTGGGGCGGGGTGGTCTGGAAGACCTTGGGCTCCGAAGGGCCGCCGGTCGTCAACGTCAACGGCCCGCGCTATGGCGCGATCTGGGGTGCGGACCGCAGGCTTCTGGGCCTCAACAACATCGAGCTGATCACCGACCGGCCTTTGCAGACCAACCTCGACGAGATCAAGATGGTCAAGCGCAAGTGGCGCGACCGGGCGCTGGTGATCTCGCTCATGGTGCCCTGTGACGAGGAAAGCTGGAAGGACATCCTGTCGCGCATCGAGGATACCGAGGCGGACGGGGTCGAACTCAACTTCGGCTGCCCGCATGGCATGGCCGAACGCGGCATGGGCTCGGCTGTGGGGCAGGTCCCGGAATATATCGAGATGGTGACGCGCTGGGTGAAGAAACACTCCCGCATGCCCTGCATCGTGAAGCTGACGCCCAACATCACCAATATCCTCGGGCCGGCCGAAGCGGCCAAGACGGGCGGCGCGGATGCGGTGTCCTTGATCAACACGATCAACTCGATCACCTCGGTCAACCTGGACTCCTTCAGCCCCGAGCCGATGATCGACGGCAAGGGCACCCATGGCGGCTATTGCGGGCCGGCGGTCAAGCCGATCGCGCTGAACATGGTGGCCGAGATCGCGCGCAGCCGCGCCACGGCGGGCATCCCGATCAGCGGCATCGGCGGGGTCACCACCTGGCGCGACGCGGCGGAGTTCATGGCGCTTGGCGCGGGCAATGTGCAGGTCTGCACTGCCGCCATGACCTATGGCTTCAAGGTGGTGCAGGAGATGATCTCGGGCCTGTCGGAATATCTGGATGCCAAGGAGATGAGCCTCTCGGATCTGGTGGGCAAGGCCACGCCCAATGTCACCGACTGGCAGTACCTCAACCTCAACTACGTCACCAAGGCGCATATCGACCAGGATGCCTGCATCAAATGCGGGCGCTGCTATGCGGCTTGCGAGGATACCAGCCATCAGGCCATCGCGATGAAGCCGGGCCGGGTCTTCGAGGTCAAGGATGACGAATGCGTCGCCTGCAACCTCTGCGTCAATGTCTGCCCGGTCGAGGATTGCATCACCATGGTCGAGCTGCCGAAGGGCGCCATCGACGAACGCACCAAGCGCCCGGTCGGCGATTATGCCAACTGGACGCAGCACCCCAACAACCCCTCGGTCGCGGCGGCGGAATAATCCGCCACCGCCTTGGGATATTGCGACAGGCGTCGGGCGAAAAGCTTGACGCCTGTCGTTTTTTCGCCAAACTTTCCCGCATTGCAGGGTCATCACAGGCGCCCCTCCGCCGGGATTTCGCGGCCAGGGCGGTCATTGTTCGAAGGGGAGTTTGGCATGGCGATTGTCCGCGAGGCGGCGAAAACCTGGGTCCATGAGGCCAGCGAGTTCAACATCAGATCGGTCGATGGCGTGGTCCGCTCGGATGGCAGGATCGTGCTGGGCTGGGCCGGTGGCGGGTCCGACTTGAACGGTCTGGTCAAGATCGGCCTCTTGGACGAGTCCAACGATGTCGTCACCGCCGTGCAGGCGACCTCCTATGCCCAGGCCGCGGGTGGTTTGCCTGCTGCGACCGTGCTGAAGATCGACCTCGAGGCCGGGCCGAACGGGCAGGTCGCAGCCCTTCTGCCGATGTCGGAGGCGGGCAGCGACCTCAACCCCGCGCTGCTGGTGCAGCGTTATTCCGGCACGGGCACGGCAGGGGCGGCGGTTCCGGTCAATCCGGCGACGCCGGGGGATGCGACCCAGCCCTATTCCGCTCTCGTCTATGGCGCGAATGGTGGCTATTCGGTGTTTTTCTATGAACAGGTGTCGAACGCCAACGGCTCGAACGGCATTCGGGTGGCGCGTTTCAACGCCGATGGCAGCGTGCTGGAGGCGCCCAAGCTGGTGATCGCCGACCACACCAACAGCGGCCTCGTGACGACCGAGGCCAACCCGATCATGGTGGACGCGACCCGGATGGCCAATGGCAATGCCGCCCTGGTCTGGACCGAATCCACCGCCTTCGCTTCGCCCACCTTCGGCACGCCCAAGGTGATGTTCCAGACCGTCAGCGCCAGTGGCACCGCCCTCGGCACCGCGGTGGAGATCGACGGCACCTCGGCCCAGCAGGCGCAGATCGTCACCATGCAGGGCGGGCGGATGGTGGTGGCTTGGCTCGACAGCAGCCCCAATTCCTCGGCCACGGGGTCGATCGGGGTCTGGAAGGCGCAGCTGATGACGGCGGCGGGGGCCAAGATCGGGTCGGCTTTCGAGATTTCCTCCTCCGTCACCAACCAGGAGGCGGATCTGTCGCTGGTGGCGCTGGGGGATGGCGGTTTTGCCGCCGGCTGGCGCGATGTGTCGAACCAGACCCTGCTGGGGCGGATGTTCAGCGCCGATGGCAAGGCCAAGGGCGCCGATTTCGCGCTGGTGGATACCGAGCTGCAATTCGCCAATGGCCATGCCACGCTGATCGCCAAGGGCTCCGCGCTTTATACCGCGGTCTATGGGCTGAACCCGACGGTTGGGGCGGGCTTCGTGCTGCAGGGTCAGGTCTTCGACACCGCCGCCTCCTGGGGGCTCCGCCGCGATGGCCTTGCGGGCGCCGATGCGATGACCGGGGCCGGGCTGGACGATGTGCTTTCGGGTCTTGGCGGGCGCGACACGCTGCGCGGCAATGACGGCAACGACAATCTGAGCGGCGGGCTGGCGGCGGACAAGATCTATGGCGGCGCGGGGTTCGACATGATCCGCGGTGGCGCCGGGGCCGACCTTCTGTCGGGGGGCGCGGGGGCGGACAGTTTCCTTTTCGCCAGCGCGGCCGATGGCGGCGACAGGATCACCGATTTCGACAGCGCCGGGGGCGACCGGCTGATCTTCACCTCCGCCGGTTTTGGCGGGGCGACCGGCATCCTCAGCGGGGCGACGCTCAACACCAGCCACAAGGGCCTGTTCTTCAACACCAGCAGCGGGGTTCTGACCTATGACGCCGATGGTGCGGGCGGGGTGGCGGCCAAGACCATCGCCACGCTGACCGGGGTGACGGCGCTGGCCTTCGACGATTACCTCTTCGTCTGACGCGGCGGGCTTGACTTGACCGGCCCGGCGAGGCTCGATCCGCACAGGCCCGCTGCAAGGCGCGCCGCAAGCAGGGGAGCAGCGACGATGACAGCGCAGGACCATCCGCAGGGCGCCGGGCGATCACCGGCCCTTCAGGCGGTGATCGCGGCCCTGCCCGCCGCCTTCGCGCCCGAGGTCGCGGCAGGAGAGCGGGCCGCGCCGGGTGCGCCCGGCCTTGACGCTGTCGGGCGGGCGGCGCTGTCGCTGGCGCTGGCGCGTCTGGCAGAGCCCGGCCCGAAGGGGCAACCGCGCGGGCTGGCCTTGGCGATGGCGACCCTGTTGCCCAAGGCCCTTGCCCCCTTGCAAAGCCGCAGCGATGCCCTGGCCCCCTTGGCCGAGGCACTGCTGGCACTGGCGCCAGACATGGCCTGGACCGTCCGCACCCGGATCGGCCCCCATGCCAGCCCGGATTTCGCCACCCGCCACGCCAATACGCTGCTCGTCGGCCCCGGCGGGCTGGAGGAGCGCGGCGATGTCTGGCTTGGCCTCAGCCTGATGGCGCCGGGCATCCGCTATCCCGACCACGACCATCCGCCGGAGGAGGTCTACCTGACGCTGAGCGAGGGCGATTTCTGGCATGCGGGCGAGGATTGGCTGCCGCGCCAGCCCGGCCAGACCTTCTACAACCGGCCCGGCATCCTTCACGCCATGCGGGCGGGCGCGGCGGCGCCGTTCCTGGCGCTCTGGCTTCTGCCGGTTCAGCCGGGCTGAGGCGGCTCAGAACTTGCCGTAAAAGGCCGAGATGTCGAAATAGACCTGATGCTCCTTGCCCTGATGGCGGAAGGTCAGCAGGTCATGGGGCTTGCCGTGGATCTCGAGCAGGCCCTGTCCCAGCATCTGGTAGCCGGGGTAATGTGCGGCCAGCCAGTCATATTCGGCCTGCACGCCGTCAAAATCGCCGCTGGCCCCGGTGATCACCACGGCCCGCGCGGCAGAGGCGCCATCGCCGCCGCCGTAGCGGATCTGCGCCAGGGCCTGCACAGGGGTCAACAGCAGAACGAGGGCCAGAACCGGCCACATCCCGCCGAAAGAGGGCATGGAGCCAAAAACCCGCCGCTGCATCTTTCAAATCCCCCGGATCATCGCCAAGTATCAGGAAAGGCTAAGGCCAATCCCATCATACGGCAAGGTAAGCGCATGCAGTACTCTCTTCTTGATCTGGCCCCGGTGGCCGAGGGCCAGTCCAGTGCCGAAGCCTTGCGCAATTCGCTGGACCTGGCCCGCCATGCCGAGGCCCTGGGCTATCACCGCTACTGGCTGGCCGAACATCACAACATGCCGGGGATCGCCTCGGCGGCGACCTCGGTGGTGATCGGCCATGTCGCGGCGGGGACAAAGAGCATCCGGGTCGGCGCGGGCGGCATCATGCTGCCAAACCATGCGCCCCTCGTCATCGCCGAACAATTCGGCACGCTAGCGGCGCTGTTTCCCGGCCGGATCGACCTCGGCCTCGGCCGGGCGCCGGGCACCGACATGGCGACGGCGCGGGCGCTGCGCCGCCATCTGGAATCCTCGGACGATTTTCCGCAGGATGTGATGGAGCTGATCCATTACATGGACGACGCCGACCCCGCCGCCCGGGTCCGCGCCTTTCCGGGCGAGGGGGCCAAGGTGCCGGTCTGGATCCTCGGCTCCAGCCTTTATGGCGCGCAGCTCGCGGCTTATCTCGGCCTGCCCTATGCCTTTGCCAGCCATTTCGCCCCGGCCCAGCTGGCCGAGGCGGCGCATGTCTACCGGACGACCTTCCGCCCCTCGGTCTGGCGCGAGCGCCCGCATTTCATGATGGCCGTGGGCCTGCATGCCGCGGCGACCGATGCCGAGGCGCAGTACCTGCGCTCCTCGCAGATCCTGTCCTTTGCCCGGCTGCGCTCGGGACAGCCAGGCCGGCTGCCGCCGCCGCAGGCCGATCTGTCGGGGATCGCCCCTTCGGTGATGGCCGGGGTGAACGAGGCGCTGTCCTGCGCCGCCGTCGGCGGGCCGGAGACGGTGCGCGCGCGGCTCGCCGCGCTCATCGCCGAATACCAGCCCGACGAGGTCATGCTGACCGGCATGATCCATGACCACGCGGCGCGGCGCGAGTCGTTCCGGATCGGGGCCGAGGCGATGCTGGCGCTGGGGGCCAAGGCCTCGGGCCCGGCTGCGGCGCCAAGCGCGGTCGCCGCTGCCTGACCGGGGAGCGTCTCAGGGCGTGATCAGGGTCAGACGCTGGCCCGGTCCCGCCTCGCGCAGCTCTTTCTCCACCAGATGCGGGCGGGGCAGGGAGGGGGCAATCACGAAGATCCGCCCGTCATAGCCCAACTCGGCGAGCCGTTCGACCGCGGCGGTGGCGTCATAGCTGCCGGCGAAAAGGCGGATCACCACCACGGTCGGCATCACGCTGGCCAGAAGATCGTCGTCAAGGTCGGCCAGGCGGTGATGCACGGCGTCGGGCAGGGGAATCGGCCCCTGGGGCACCATCAGTCCGGCACAGTCGAGGGCGAGGAACCGCTCTTCGGCACCTCCCGAAAGAGTGACCAGCCTGGGATACATAGGGGCGCGCGGGGTTGGCATCGAGGTCGAATCACCGAAACTACACGGGCCAGTCTGCAACCCAAGCGAGCGGGTTTCTATCTAATGATCGCAGAACGGGAAAGCGGGTGTCGCTGATGGACCTTCTCGGCGATGTTATGCATGAATGCTGTGCCGAATGAAGGAAATTCCATGGATGACGCGACACTGACCCAGCTTTTGGCAGGCCTGCCCCTGGCCACGGTGATGATCGGGGCAGATGAGCGGATCATCGCGGCCAATGCACCGGCCGAGCGGCTTCTGGGCGCCCATCTGGTCGGGCGGCCGCATGCTTTCGTGCTGCGCCAGCCCGAGGTCCTGCAGGCCATCGCCGCCGCCGCCCGCACCGGCCGCAAGGCCGAGGCGCGCCACATCATCCCGGGGCCGAGCCATGAGGTGATCCACCGCTGCACCGCGGCGCCGGTCGGCGAGGGGGTGCTCTGCTCCTTCGAGGATCTGTCGGACCGCGAGCAGATGGATGCGATGCGGCGCGACTTCGTGGCCAATGTCAGCCATGAGTTGCGCACGCCGCTGACCTCGGTCCTCGGCTTCATCGAGACGCTGCGCGGCCCGGCCCGCGACGATGCCGCGGCACGCGACCGCTTTCTGGCGATCATGCAGACCGAGGCGGAGCGGATGGTCCGCCTCGTGCGCGATCTGTTGCACCTGTCCAAGGTCGAGGCGCAGGAGCGTCAGCGCCCGACCGGCCGCCATGACATCGCCCGGCTGATCGTCTCGGCGGTGCATTCGCTGCGGCCGCTGGCCGAGGCGAACCGGGTGAAACTGACCCTCTCCGGGCTGGACCAGCCGGTCACGCTGATTTCCGACCCCGACCAGATCACCCAGGTGGCGACCAATCTGGTCGAGAACGCGATCAAATATGGCGGGCCGGGCAAGGAGGTGCTTGTGGCCCTGACCCGCGAGGACAGCCCGCGCGGCCCGAAACTGCGCCTTTCGGTCACCGATCAGGGCGAAGGGATCGATTCCTTCCACATCCCGCGCCTGGCCGAGCGGTTCTACCGCGTCGACGGCCACCGCTCGCGCGAGAAGGGGGGCACGGGCCTCGGCCTCGCCATCGTCAAGCACATCGCCCACCGCCACCGCGGCCGGCTGGAGATCGTCTCGGCCCCCGGCAAGGGATCGACCTTCTCGGTGGTGCTGCCCGAGGGCCCGGCCTGACCGCGCGACGATTTTTCGGCGAAAAATCGGGTCTCTGCGCCGAGGGAAGGCACAAGGGGCCCCCCGGATCTTTCGCAGAAAGATCGTGGCCCGCAGCGGCAAAGCTCTTTTTTGACCCCGCTGCCGGATCGCAACGGCCGATCGCGCCACGATTTTTCTGCGAAAAATCGGGACTCGGCTCCCTAGGTTAGATCAGCGTGACCCCGTTCTGATCTTTCGCAGAAAGATCGTGCTGCGCCGCCCCGCAGCTTCCCCGCCGGAACCTCTGTCATAAACCTGTTACACAACTGTCGCAAAACTGCAGGCTAAGCAGCCTAAACGCAGGCCACGAAGGGCGGCCACTCGGGCCTCCCTCTGACGCAGGACAGGAGATAACGATGTCCCTCATGAAAGTTTCCGCCTCGGCTCTGGCGATCCTCGCCGCCTCGGCTCTGACCGCTTCCGCCCGTGACCAGCTGCAGATCGCCGGCTCCTCGACCGTGCTGCCCTTCGCCACCATCGTGGCCGAGGCGTTTGGCGAGCAGGGCACCTTCAAGACCCCGGTCGTCGAAGGTGGTGGTTCGGGCGCTGGCCGTGCCGCGCTGTGCAAGGGCGTGGGCGAAGACACGATCGACGTCGCCAACTCCTCCTCGCGGATCAAGCAGTCGGACATCGACACCTGCAAGGCCAATGGCGTCACCGACATCATGGAAATCAAGATCGGCTATGACGGCATCGTCTTCGCCTCGGACATCAACGGCCCGGATTTCGCCCTGAAGCCCGCCGACATCTATTCGGCCATCGGTGGCAAGGTCGCCAAGGACGGCGCGCTGGTTGCCAATACCGCCAAGACCTGGGCTGACGCCACCGCCGGCCTGCCGGCGCAGGACATCCTGGCGCTGATCCCGGGCTCCAAGCACGGCACCCGTGAAGTCTTCGACACCAAGGTGATCGAGGCCGGCTGCAAGGCCACCGGCGCTTATGACCTCTACAAGGCCGCCTCGACCGGTGCCGACGACAAGGCCAAGGAAAAGGACGCCATCGCCGGCTGCCACACCCTGCGCTCGGACGTCGTGACCGAGATCGACGGCGACTATACCGAGACCCTGTCGCGTCTGGCCGCCAACAAGAACGCCATGGGCGTCTTCGGCCTGTCCTTCTACGAGAACAACACCGACAAGCTGAAAGTCGCGACCGTGGACGGCATCGTCCCCTCGACCGCGACCATCGCCGACGGGACCTATCCGGTGTCGCGCCCGCTCTACATGTATGTGAAGAAGCAGCACATCGGCGTCGTCCCCGGCCTGCAGGAATACCTCGACTTCTTCGTCTCCGATGACATGGCCGGTCCGGAAGGCAAGCTGATCGAATACGGTCTGGTGGCTGACCCGAACCTCGCCCAGACCCAGGCCGATGTGAAGGCCGACAAGGTCATGGACCCGCTGAAGTAAGACCCCTGAACGACGGGCGCGCGGAGCTTTGGTTCCGCGCGCCTTTTCCTGCCTGATGCCAAATGTCCTGACATCTCCGACCCGAAGGTAAATCATGAGCCTTGGCCTTTTGTGCCTGATCCTGCTTGGCCTCGCCGCCCTTGGCCATGTGCTGGGCCAGCGCCGCGCGGTTGCCGCTGCAGGTGGCGATATCCGCAAGTTGCATTCCCTCCCCGCCTTCTACGGCCGGATCACCGCACTTGGCGTGCTGGTTCCGGCCTTTGCCCTTGTCGTGGTCTGGCTTCTGGCCGAGGGCTTCGTCATCCAGCATGCCGCCCTGTCGCATATCTCCGCCGCTGACGTGCCCGAGGGCAGCAGCGTCGATCTGGTCATGGCCGATGTCACGCGCCTTGCCGCCGGGCTGAACACGCTGGCCGCAAGCGGCGCCGATACCCATGCCCTGAGCCTCGATCCCGCGGCGCTGAAGGCCGCGCTCGGCAATGGCGGCGTGGCGATGGGCAATGACCCGAACCCGACGATGATCGCCGCGGCCGAGGCCGTGCGCTCGACCGGGCATCTGTCGCGGCTTCTCCTCTCGATCTTCGCGCTGGTCCTGGCTGGCGCCGGTCTCTTCTGGGGCCTGAGCCGGATCACGCCCGAGTTCCGCGCCCGCAATGCCACCGAATATGTCGCGATGGGGCTGCTGATCGCGGCCTCGCTGATCGCGGTGCTGACCACGGTCGGCATCGTTATGTCGCTTCTGGGTGAAACCATCCATTTCTTCCGGCTCTACCCCGCGTCGGAGTTCTTCTTCTCCACCAAGTGGAACCCGAAATTCGGCGGCGGCTCCTCGCTCGGCATCTGGCCCTTGGTCTGGGGCACGATCTATGTCTCGGTCATCTCGCTGGTCGTGGCCGTGCCGATCGGGCTTCTGTCGGCGATCTATCTGGCGGAATATGCCTCCAAGCGCACCCGCGGCATCGTCAAGCCGCTGATCGAGATCCTCGCCGGCATCCCGACCATCGTTTACGGCCTCTTCGCGCTGATCACCGTGGGCCCGCTGCTGCGCGACTGGATCGCGATGCCGATGGGTCTGGGCAATTCCTCCTCCTCGGTGATGACGGCGGGTCTGGTCATGGGGATCATGGTCATCCCCTTCGTCTCCTCGCTGTCCGATGACATCATCAACGCCGTGCCGCAAAGCTTGCGCGATGGCTCCCTCGGACTCGGCGCCACGCCGTCCGAGACCATCCGTCAGGTCGTCATCCCCGCGGCCCTGCCGGGCATCGTCGGCGCCGTGCTACTGGCCGCCTCGCGCGCCATCGGCGAGACGATGATCGTCGTCCTGGGCGCCGGGGCCGCGGCCAAACTGTCGCTCAACCCCTTCGACGCGATGACCACCGTGACAGTGAAGATCGTGAGCCAGCTGACCGGCGACACCGAATTCGCCTCGCCCGAGACGCTGGTGGCCTTCGCCCTCGGCCTGACGCTCTTCACCCTGACCCTGTGCCTGAACATCGTGGCCCTGGTCATCGTCCGCAAATACCGGGAGCAATACGAATGAGCGACCTCAGCCATTCCACCCCGCATGAGGTGCATTCGCTTTTCGCCCCCGACAAGCGCACCAATGCCCGCAACGCCGCCGAGAAACGCTTCCGCCTTTATGGCATGGTGGCGATCAGCCTGGCCCTTCTGGCGCTACTGTGGCTGATGATCTCGATCTTCACGGCGGGCCTGCCGGCCTTCCGCCAGACCTTCATCCAGATCCCGGTGACCCTTGATGCCGCGGTTCTGGACAAGGCCGGTCACGGCATCCCGTCCGAGATGGCCTCTGTCTCGACCATCGGCTACGGCAAGGTCCTGGCCAAGGCGCTGTCGGCCGAGGTCGCCAAGCGCGGCATCGACATCGGCACGATGAAGGACAAGGACATCGCCGAGATGATCTCGGAGGAATCCGCCGCCGGTCTGCGCAACATGGTGCTGGCCGACCCGAAACTGCTGGGCACCACGATCACCTTCGAGGCCTTGGCCAATGGCCGGATCGACGGCTATTTCAAGGGCCGCGTCACGATGGAAAGTGCCGCCCGCGACAAGAACACCTCGCCCGAGAAGCTGGCCTTGGCCGACAAGCTGCGCGCGGCCGGGGTGATCGAGATGAAGTTCAACCCGGGCTTCCTGACCCGTCCCGATGCCTCCGACAAGCGGCCCGAGGCGGCGGGACTGGGCGTGGCGATCATCGGCTCGCTCTACATGATGTTCGTGGTGCTGGTCCTGGCCCTGCCGATCGGCGTGGCGGCCTCGGTCTATCTTGAGGAATTTGCCCCGAAGAACCGTTGGACCGACCTGATCGAGGTCAATATCGCCAACCTCGCCGCCGTGCCCTCGATCGTCTACGGCATCCTCGGCCTGTCGATCTTCATCAACTTCGCAGGTCTGCCGCAATCGGCGCCCATCGTCGGTGGCCTCGTGCTGACGCTGATGACCCTGCCGCGCATCATCATCCCGACGCGTGCCGCGCTGAAGGCGGTGCCGCCCTCGATCCGCGATGCGGCGCTTGGCATCGGCGCATCCCGGCTGCAGACCGTGACGCATCACGTCCTGCCGCTGGCCATGCCCGGCATCCTGACCGGCACGATCATCGGCCTGGCCCAGGCGCTTGGCGAAACCGCCCCCCTTCTGCTGATCGGCATGGTGGCCTTCGTCCGCGACTTCCCCGGCGCGCCGCCCTCGGGGCTTTTCGACCCGGCCTCGGCCCTGCCGGTGCAGATCTACAACTGGACCCAGCGCGGTGACCCGGGCTTTGTCGAGCGGGCCTCGGGGGCGATCATCGTCCTTCTGGTCTTCCTGATCCTGATGAACACCATCGCCATCATTCTGCGACGCAAATACGAACGCCGCTGGTAAGGTAGGAGAGAGAACATGAAAGACCTCAGACTGGAGCGCGACGTGCAGACTGACACCGCCAAGATCGAAGCCCGTGGGGTGCAGGTCTATTACGGGACCAACCACGCGTTGAAGGATGTCGATGTCGATATCCTCGACAAGACCGTGACCGCTTTCATCGGCCCGTCGGGCTGCGGCAAGTCCACCTTTCTGCGCTGCCTGAACCGGATGAACGACACCGTGGCCTCGGCCCGGGTCGAAGGCTCGATCAAGCTGGAAGGCGAGGATATCTATGACGCCCGCGTCGACCCGGTGCAATTGCGCGCCAAGGTCGGCATGGTGTTCCAGAAGCCCAACCCCTTCCCGAAGTCGATCTATGACAATGTGGCTTACGGCCCGAAGATCCACGGCCTGACCCGCAACAAGGCCGAACTGGACCAGATCGTCGAGGATTGCCTGCGCAAGGCCGCCCTCTGGAACGAGGTCAAGGACCGTCTGTCCGCCCCCGGCACCGGCCTGTCGGGCGGCCAGCAACAGCGCCTTTGCATCGCCCGCGCGATTGCGACCTCGCCCGAAGTGCTTTTGATGGACGAGCCTTGCTCGGCCCTCGACCCGATTGCGACGGCGCAGGTGGAAGAGCTGATCGACGAACTCCGCTCGCAATTCTCGGTGGTCATCGTCACCCATTCGATGCAGCAGGCCGCCCGCGTCAGCCAGAAGACCGCCTTCTTCCACCTTGGCCATCTGGTCGAATATGGCGAGACCGGCACGATCTTCACCAACCCGTCCGACCCGCGCACGGAAAGCTACATCACCGGCCGGATCGGCTGAGGAGGACAACCCATGAACAACGACCGCCACATCGCCTCGGCCTTCGACCGGGATCTTGAAGGGGTGCAGGCCCTTGTCCTGAAAATGGGCGGCCTGGTCGAGGCCGCCATCTCGGACGCGGCCCTGGCGCTGGAGACCCGCGACGAGGCCCTGGCCGAACGCGTCCGCCAGGGCGACAGCGCGATCGACGCGCTGGAAGACCAGGTCAATGCCGAATGCGTCCGCCTGATCGCGATCCGCGCGCCCGCGGCCTCGGATCTGCGCACTGTGCTGACGGTGATGAAGATTGCAGCCTCCCTGGAACGCTGCGGCGACTATGCCAAGAACCTGGCGAAACGCTCGATCGTGCTGGCCAACATGCATTCGATCGAAGGCGCCGCCGGTTCGATCCGCCGGATGGCGCGTCAGGTCGGGCTTCTGCTGAAGGATGCGCTCGACGCCTTCATCGCCCGCGATGTCGGCCTCGCCGAGGCGGTGCGCCAGCAGGACAAGGACGTGGACCAGATGTACACGGCCCTCTTCCGCGAATTCCTGACCCATATGATGGAAGACCCGCGCAACATCACCGCCTGCATGCACCTGCATTTCATCGCCAAGAACATCGAACGCGTCGGCGACCATGCCACCACGATTGCCGAGCAGGTGATCTACCTCGCCACCGGCGCCCTGCCGCTGGAGCCGCGTCCGAAGACCGAATCCGTCATCTCGGGTGACAACTGATGGCGCAACCCACCGTCCTTCTGGTCGAGGACGAGCCCGCACAGCGCGAAGTCCTGGCCTATAACCTCGAGGCCGAGGGCTTCGACGTCCAACGCGCCACCAATGGCGAAGAGGCGCTGATGCTGGTCTCGGAAAGCCCGCCGGACCTGATCCTGCTCGACTGGATGATGCCGCATGTCTCGGGTCTGGAGGTCTGCCGCCGGCTGAAGATGCGCCCCGAGACCCGGGCGATCCCGATCATCATGCTCTCGGCCCGGTCCGAAGAGGTCGACAAGGTCCGCGGTCTGGAAACCGGGGCCGATGATTATGTGATCAAACCCTATTCCATCGTCGAACTGATGGCCCGCCTGCGCGCCCAACTGCGCCGGGTGCGGCCCTCGACCCTCGGCATGGTGCTGGAATGGTCCGACATCAGCCTCGATGCCGAGACTCACCGGGTGATCCGCTCCGGCCAGACGCTGAAGCTCGGGCCCACCGAGTTCCGTCTGCTGGCGACCTTCCTCGAAAAACCCGGCCGCGTCTTCTCGCGCGAACAACTGCTCGACCGGGTCTGGGGCAGGGACATCTATGTCGACAGCCGCACCGTCGACGTCCACGTCGGCCGCCTGCGGAAAGCCCTCTGCGCCTTCGGCGGCGAAGACCCCCTGCGCACCGTCCGCGGCGCCGGCTACGCGCTCGGCTGACAGCTGGCAAGATGGGCAGATTGCCCATCCTACCGGCCAAAGGGCGCGGACATCCCCCCGCACCCCCCATTTGCGCTTTGCCCAAATACTCCCGCCGGAGGCTCAGGCCCGCCCCGGGCACAGGGCCGGGGCGGCTTGCGGCGATCATCGCCCTCCGCCACAGCATCTGTGGTTTCAGCGCGATCTGTAACCTCACCTAACATATCCTGAATTAATTTGATCAAAGTGCGCTGGCTTTTCCCGGCGCTTCTGCTAGTTTTCGTTCTATTGAATGGAGATTCAAAATGAACGCCCCCATCGCAGCCGCCCCGCACCCCCTGTCCAACGCCAATGCCTGGGAGATGGACCGTCGCCACGCGCTCCACCCCTGGACCAACTTCGGCCCCTTCGAGAAGGAGGGTGCTCTGGTCATCACGAAAGGGCAGGGCTGTACCCTCTGGGATGCCGAGGGGCGGGAATATCTCGATGCCGTGGGCGGCATGTGGTGCACCAACATCGGGCTTGGCCGCAAGGAAATGGCCGAGGCGATCGGCGCCCAGGCGCAGAACCTCGCCTTCGCCAACTACTTCGTCGATGTGACCAACGACCCCGCCGCCCGCCTCGCCGCCAAACTGGCCGAGCTGGCGCCGGGCGACCTCAACCGTGTGCATTTCACCACCGGCGGCTCCACCGCCGTCGATACCGCCGTGCGCATGGTCAGCTATTACCACCACGCCCGCGGCTTCCCGCAGAAGACCGACATCGTCGCGCGGGAGAACTCCTACCACGGCTCGACCTACCTCACCCAATCGGTGGGCAAGCGTAACGGCGACAGGGTGGAGGAGTTCCGCTACAAGACCGAGGGCATCCATCACCTGTCCTGCCCGAACCCCTACCGCCGCCCCGAAGGCATGACCGAGGCCCAATTCTGCGACAGCCTGGTGGACGAGTTCGAAGCCCTGATCGCCCGGGTCGGCGCCGACCGCATCGGCGGCTTCATCGCCGAACCGATCCAGGCCTCGGGCGGCATCATCATTCCGCCGGCCGATTACCTGTTCCGCATGTGGCAGGTCTGCCAGCGCCACGACATCCTCTTCATCGCCGACGAGGTGGTGACCGCCTTCGGCCGCATCGGCCACTGGTTCGCGAGCCTGTCGGAGTTCGGCGTCCAGCCCGACATGATCACCTCGGCCAAAGGCCTGACCTCGGGCTACGTACCCCTCGGCGCGCTGATCTTCTCGGACCGGATCTGGAATGTGATGGCCGAGGGCGGCAGCCGCTGGTTCACCACCGGCTTCACCTATTCCGGCCACCCGGTCTCCTGCGCCGCGGCGCTGAAGAACATCGAGATCATCGAGCGGGAGGACCTGCTGTCCCATGCCGCCAAGGTCGGCAGCTATTTCGAGACCCGGATGGCCGGGCTTGCTCATCTGCCCTTGGTCGGCGACGTGCGGGGCCGCAAACTGATGCTCTGCGTCGAAAGCGTCGCCAACCAGGCGACCAAGGAGTTGCTGCCCGATGCCGCCAACGAGAGCAAACGCATCTCCAACCTCTGCGAGAGCCTCGGGCTGCTGGTGAGGCCCATCGGCCATCTGAACGTGATGTCGCCGCCTCTGGTGATCACCGAAAGCCAGATCGATTTCATCGCCGAGACCTTGGAGACCGCGATCCGGCGGGTGACTGATGATCTGGTGCGGGAAGGGTATCGGCTGGGGTAGGGAAGATGGGCAGATTGCCCATCCTACGACAATGGTTTCGCGTGCAGCAAGTTTAGTCGATGCTGCCAATGCGACCCTTGTCGACTGCCCCTATTTCACTTCCCCAAATTGTTTCACCAACTCTGCATGGTGCTTATAGATCGAACTTATCACCTCTGGCGGGCAGGCGATGGATGCAAATTTCAAATCCTCCCTGCAAACCGCCGCCACCGAAAGCTCCAGGGCTATCTCGCTGGCGTCGAAGAAAACTGTGGATTTTTCAATCCCCTCTGGGGATTTTGCGGTAAAAGTGTAATAGGATGTCGCTGGAGAAACTCCAAATGCCGTCGGGATCTGTGACCTGATGCAGTCGATCTTTTCCTGCACGGGCAAATCCTTGGAGACGCCTAACACATATCCCTCTATCTCGTTCTTTTGCGAAGCCTGCCATCTTGAAAGGCATCCATCGGATTGTTCGTATAGTCCGGCCTCAAGGATGGCGCGCACTGGCCCGCCTGTCCCGAAAAGGCCCATAGTCTGCAGGTCATCCTCTTTGGCGCCACGCAGCAGGCCCGGCTTCTCAACGGCGTCGTATCCAAAAATGAGGAAATTTGCGGTTTTTGCGGTACCGAGAGGGTTTCTGAAAATATTGTCTGGAAATCCGATGATGCTCATGTCAGACCGTGCCGCAGTGGTGGCCGACAGGACGCTGGCCAAGGCCCTCAATTGAACGTCATCTTGTTCAATCCCGACAAACTGAACCAAGATTTTGCCTGGCCAAAATGGCAAATCATCAATGTCGATATTTTCCCGGGAAAACCTGTTTCCAGGAAAGGAAAGTTGGTTCACATCTTCGCCAAACGCGCATTCCGCAGCGCAAAGAAAGAAAGCCAAAAGAAAGAGTGTTCGCCGTATCATTTTTAATTCCTTGCAGTCGGCCCTATGCGCAATCCATTCCCAATATAAAAATCCCTGCAAGAATCCTGCCCGTCATCCACGCTTAAAGCAAACGGCTCATGACGCGAGGTTTTCTTTAAGAGGTTGAAAATGGTGAACGCCCGCCATCACTTTTGCAAAATCCACTCCCCGGCGCAAGAATGCTGTGCGGGTTGAACTTATCTGACAAGCGCAAGCATCGGTGGTTGATCCCAGACGGTCACAGGGAAGGGCGAGCCGTGAACCAGGCACTTGTTGCAATTTCCCGTCGGTACCGGACCGGAAAAGTGTATGAGAAAGAATTGCGCAGCATCTTTCGCTCCCGCAGCCACGGCAATGTGGGGCGTGCAACGATGGCCGCCTCGCCTGCACCCTCCGGTCAAGGTGTCCTCTTCAAGAGGGCAGGTCACCCCCCCCCACATCACCCCGTTGACATTCCCTCCCCACCCATTACCCTCACCCCACCGGATCAGCGGCGTCTCCGGTCGTGAATGACCCGTGTGCAAACTCCCGAGATTCCCATGGCCCTTGAAGACGCCAAGTCACAGGTGGATACCGCCTTCACCCGCACCAGCCAGCGCGGCTATGCTTTCGAAAACGCTTTCGGAGGGGCGACCTCCTTCCTGCGCCGCACCTATACCAAGGATCTGACCGGCGTTGACCTTGCCGTCACCGGCGTGCCCTTCGATCAGGCGGTCACCCACCGCGCCGGCACCCGTTTCGGGCCGCGGGCGATCCGCGAGGCCTCCTCGCTCATGCCCTATGACCCGCCCGCCGGCTGGCCGACCAACCCTTTGGAAGACCTCAACATCATCGACTACGGTGATCTCGCCTTCGACTATGCCCGCACCCAGGACTTCCCCGAGACGCTGACGAACCATATCGCCAAGATCCTGAATGCCGGGGCAGGGACCGTCACCCTCGGCGGCGATCATTTCATCACCTTCCCGATCCTGCGCGCCTATGCCGAGAAATACGGGCCGCTCAGCCTCATCCATTTCGACGCCCATTCCGACCTCTGGCCCGATGACGACTATGCCCGCATCGACCATGGCACGATGTTCTACAAGGCGGTGAAATCGGGGCTGGTGGACCCCAAGCGCTCGGTCCAGATCGGCATCCGCACCACGACCGAGGATTACCTCGGCGTCAATGTCATCACCGCGCGCGAGGTGCATGAGAAGGGCACCGACTGGGTCGTGGCCCGCGCGAAGGAGATCGTGGGCGAGGCGAACACCTATGTCACCTTCGACATCGACGCGCTCGACCCCGCCTTTGCGCCCGGCACCGGCACGCCGGTCTGGGGTGGGCTGGCCAGCTGGCAGGCCGCCGCCATGCTGCGCGACCTTGCCGGTATCCGGATGGTGGGCGGCGATGTGGTCGAGGTTTCGCCCCCCTATGACACGACGGGCGCCACCGCGATCGCGGGCGCCCATGTCGCTTACGAGCTGATCTGTCTCTTCCATTGGGCTAGGACGCAAAGGTGATCCGCATGCTGTTGAAAACCCTGCTGCTTCTGGTCGTCCTCGCGGGCCTCGGCCTCGCCGCCTGGATCCGCCTTGCCCCCGATGACCCCGCGGTCTGGAACACGGGCCTGGGCACCGGGGCCGAGGCCACACCCGGCCCCTGCGCCGACAAGATCGCGCTTGTCCCCAAAGGCGCCCGCGCCACCTGCCTTCTGCCCGGCACCCCGGCAGAGGTCCTGGCCCGGCTCGCCGCCACGGCAGAGGCTCAACCGCGCACCCGGCTTCTGGCCGGCACCCCGGCCGAGGGCCGGATGACCTGGGTCGCCCGCTCCGCCGTGATGGGCTTCCCCGACTACATCACCGCCGAGGCCACCGCGACGCCCGAGGGCAGCAAGCTCGACATCCTGTCGCGCCAACGCTACGGCAACAAGGACATGGGCGTGAACGAGGCCCGCCTCAAAACCTGGCTCAAGGCCTTCTGACCCCACTTTCTCTTCATCCAGACGAAAATATCCCACTGGGGGTGGCGGGGGGGCGTGAGCCGCCCCCGCCTCAGGGGGTGCGGGGGGCGGAAGCCCCCCGCTTCCTCCCCACTGTACCCTTGACCAAACTCACCTTTCACGCCACACCCCGCCCATGGTTCCCTTGGACAAACTCGCCCAGATCACCCAGCGCTTCGATTATGTCGAGGCGCGGCTGAATGCTGGTGGCAACCCGGGCGAGATCGCCGATCTTTCCCGCGAATATTCCGAACTTGGCCCGGTCATCGCCGAGATCAACGCCTATCGCCAGGCTCTCGACGATCTGGCCGAGGCCGAGATCATGCTCGCCGACCCCGAGATGCGGGCCCTGGCCGAAGAAGAGATGCCCCGCCTCAAGGCGCGGATTCCGGAAATGGAACAGGCGCTGCGCCTGGCGCTTCTGCCGAAGGATTCCGCCGATGCGCGGCCCGCCATCCTGGAGATCCGCCCTGGCACGGGGGGCGAGGAGGCCGCCCTCTTTGCCGCGGACCTTCTGCGCATGTATCAGAAATACTGCGAGAAAATGGGCTGGACCTTCGAGATCCTCGAAGAGCAGTTCACCGACCTCGGCGGCCTCAAGGAGCTTTCCGCCCATATCCAGGGCGAAGGCGTCTTTGCCCGCATGAAGTTCGAATCCGGCGTCCACCGCGTCCAGCGGGTGCCCACGACCGAGGCCGGCGGGCGCATCCATACCTCCGCCGCCACCGTGGCCGTCCTGCCCGAGGCGCAGGAGGTGGATATCGACATCCCGGCCTCCGACATCCGCATCGACACGATGCGCGCCTCGGGCGCCGGTGGCCAGCACGTCAACACCACGGATTCGGCGGTGCGGATCACCCACCTGCCCACCGGGATCATCGTCACCTCGGCGCAGAAATCCCAGCACCGCAACAAGGATATGGCCATGGCGGTCCTGCGCGCCCGGCTCTATGAGATGGAGCGTGACCGCATCCATTCCGAACGCTCCGCCGACCGCAAAGCGCAGGTCGGCTCGGGTGACCGCTCCGAGCGCATCCGCACCTATAATTTCCCGCAGGGCCGCATGACCGATCACCGCATCAACCTGACGCTCTATTCGCTCGGCCAGATCATGGAGGGCAACCTGACCGAGGTCATCGACGCCCTCGTGGCGCATGATCAGGCGACCCGTCTGGCCGAAGTCGAATGAGCGCCGCCCTGGCCCTGCGCGCCGGCATCGCCACCCTGCGCGAGGCCGGGATCGAGGATGCCGCCCGCGACGCCCGGCTTCTGATGGCCAAGGCGATGGCGGTGCCCGCCGACCGGCTGACCCTGCATCTGCAGGACGATCTACCCGCTGCCGCCGCCCAAAGCTTCTCAGCCCTGATCGCCGCCCGCGCTGCGCGTCAACCGATGGCGCAGATCCTCGGCGAGCGTCTCTTCTGGGGCCGCAGCTTCGAGGTGACGCGCGACACGCTCGACCCGCGCCCGGAAACCGAGGTGCTGGTGCAGGAGGCGCTGCGCCGACCGTTCCTGAAGATGCTCGACCTCGGCACGGGTTCCGGCTGCATCCTGATCTCCTGCCTTCTGGAAATGCCGATGGCCTCGGGCCTCGGGGTGGATCTGTCGGAAGCCGCCCTGCGGGTTGCCGCCCGAAATGCCGAACGCCACGCGCTGACCCGGGCCAGGTTCAAGGCCTCGGACTGGCTGCGCGTCGTGTCGGACCGCTATGACCTCATCGTCTCCAACCCACCCTATATCGCCGAGGCCGAGTTGGCGGGCCTTGCCCCCGAGGTCCGTGATTGGGAGCCGAAGAAGGCCCTGACCCCCGGCGGCGACGGTCTGGCCGCCTACCGCGCCATTGCCGCCGGCGCCCCGGCGCGGCTGATGCCGGGTGGGCGTATTCTGTTGGAAATCGGCCCGACGCAGGGCGCCGCCGTCTCGGCGCTTCTGGTCAAGCAGGGGCTGACCGGCATCCGCATCCTGCCCGATCTGGACGGCCGCGACCGCGTGGTCTGCGCCGAGAAGCCCGGCGCCGACACGGATTGCGCCGCCGGTTAAGCCCGGGCGCCTGCGCGGCTTTCCCGGCAGCCCGCGACCATTTTGCACGGGTTTTCGCAAGAATCTCCTTGCCCGGGGGGCGAGCCTGTGGTTATTGAAATCACGCAAGCCGACGCGGAAGGCCATTCTGGCCGCCACGAAGCCTGCGGATGCCCGCCTCTCGCCGATTTTTCCTCTGGTCACTCAGGCCAAGGCGATGGGGCGCAGGACAACCGGATCAAAGGACAACATGCGCTCTTCCAAGTCCCGTTCGCGTTCGAAGTCGAACCGCCCGCGCACGCTCGGCAACATCATCAACCGCGTGTTTGACAGCTCCGGCCCCGAGGGCAAGGTGCGTGGCACGCCGGCCCAGTTGATCGAGAAATACCAGTTTCTGGCCCGCGACGCCCAGCTGTCGAATGACCGCGTCGCCGCCGAGAATTTTCTGCAGCACGCTGAACATTACACGAGGCTCCTCGCCGAGGCGAACCGCGAAATCGCCGTCGAACAGGAAAGCCGCCAGCAGGGCTATGGCCAGGGCGGCAACGGCCAGAATGGCAATGGCCAAAACGGCAACAGCCAGAACGGCCAGCCGCGCGACCGCGCCCAGGGCGGTGACCGTTCGGATTATCGCCAGGATTACCGCGACGACCGCAACGACGATCAGCCCGATGTCTCGGGCCATGACGTGATCGAGGTTCTGGGCTATGACGATGCCGGCCTCGTGGAGACGCCCGAAGCCGCGATGCGGCACGAGCGGCAGTCCGAACCGCGCGGCAATGACCAGCGCAACGACCAGAACCGCGGCAACGACCAGCGTCCGCGCTATGACGACAACCGCCGCCCGCAACAGCAGCCGCGCAACGAGGGCCAGCAGAACCGGGGCGAGGGCAACCGCAGCAACGAGGGCAACCGCAGCAACGAGCAGCGCCGCCCCTATCCGCCGCGCGTCGACCAGAACCGCAACGAGCAGGGCCGCAACGACCAGAACCGCCAGGACCGCTCGCAGCAGGACCGCAACCAGCAGGACCGCCCTCAGCAGGAGCGCGGTCAGCAGGACCGCAGCCAGCAAGAGCGCCCGCAACAGGACCGCAGCCAGCAGGACCGCGCCGCCCAAGACCGCGCCCCGCAAGACCGTGCGGCCCAGGACCGTGGCGCTGAACAGCCCCGTCCGGTCGCCTTCAAGCCGGTTCCGGTCTTCCCGGTCGACGCCCAGCCGACCGAGCCGCAGGCGGCAGCACAGCCCGCGCCCGTGGTGCAAGGCGTGACCGAACCCGCACCGATGGAGGCGCAAGCCGCGCTGCCGATCGGCGACACCGCCCCCGAGGCCGCCAAGCCCGCCGCGAAAAAGCGCACGACCTCGACCACCTCGCGCAGCAGTGCTTCGCGCGCGCCTGCCGCCACCACCGCAGAGGCGCCCGCCGCCGCGACCCCGCGCTCCACCTCGCGCCCGCGCGCCCCGAAAAAGCCGGTCGAGGCTGCAACGCCGCCGACAAACCCCTCCGAGCCGGTCAGCGAATAAGCCGCTGTACTGCGATCAGGGTTTGAAAAAAGGGCGCCCCACGGCGCCCTTTTGCATGGAAGGATGGCGCGGCGGTCAGAGCGGCTGACCCTCCCGGGCCGCCACGGCCCGCGCCAGGGCGCAGAACCGCTCCAGCGAGATTTCCTCGGCCCGCGCCGTCGGCGCAATGCCCACACTTTCCAGCACCGCCTCGATCTGCGGCGCGATGCCCTTCAGACTTGATCGAAGCATCTTGCGCCGCTGGTTGAAGCCCGCCGCGACGATCCGGTTCAGGATCCTCTCATCGGCCGGAAAGCGCGGCGCCTCGAGCCGGGTCAGGTGGACGACGGCGGAATGGACCTTGGGCGCCGGGGTGAAGGCCTCGGGCGGCAGATTCATGACGATCTTCGCCTCCGCGCGCCACTGGCAGAGGATGGCCAGCCGCCCGTAATGGTCATCCCCGGGCCTCGCGGTGATCCTGAGCGCCACCTCGCGCTGGAACATCAGCGTCATCGAGGTCCAGAACGGCGGCCAGACCTTCGGCGTCAGCCAGCGGATCAGAAGCTCGGTGCCGACGTTGTAGGGCAGGTTGGCCGCGATCCGCACCGGCGGCGTCAGGAGGGCGGCCATGTCGATTTCCATCGCATCGCCCTCGATCACCTCCAGCCGCCCGGGATAGGCCGCCGCCACCTCGTTCAGGGCCACGATGCAGCGCGGGTCCTTCTCGACGGCGACGACGCGCCGCGCCCCCTCGACCAGCAGACCCCGCGTCAGCCCGCCAGGCCCGGGCCCGACCTCCAGCACATCGGCATGGGCGATGTCGCCCGCCAGCCGGGCAATCTTGGCCGTCAGGTTCAGGTCAAGCAGAAAGTTCTGCCCCAGTTGCCGCTTGGCCACCAGATCATGGGTGGCGATCACCTCGCGCAGCGGCGGCAGTCCGTCAATCGTGGCCAAAACGTCACCTCATCCTTTCCCCCTGATTGGCGCGTATCGGGGCCCGAGGCAAGCCACCCCCTTCCCCTTCATCCAGACCGAAATATCCCGCCGGGGTCTGGGGGGCGCGCAGCCCCCCAGCCGGAGCCGCCGCGCGCCCCCGGGAAGCCGGACCAAATCACGCCGTGAAATCCGCCACCACCGCCCCCGTCACGCGCTGCAATGTGGCGGGGTCCAGTGCGAAGATGTGGTTGGGCGTCCCCGCCGCTGCCCAGATCACCGCGAAATCCATCAGGCGCGGGTCCATCCACAGGGGCAGGGGCGTCAGATGCCCGAGCGGCGACACCCCGCCGATTGCAAAGCCCGTCACCGCCCGCACCTGCGCCGCCTCCGCCCTTTGCAGCGCCATGCCGGCCAGGGTCGAGGCCTTGGCCGCATCGACCTTATTGCCGCCCGCCGTCAGGAACAGAACCAACTGCCCGCCATCGCCCTGAAACAGGATCGATTTCACGATCTGGTCCAGTTCCACCCCCGCGGCGGCAGCCGCCTCGGCCGCCGTGCGGGTCGAGGCCGGGGTCTCCAGGATCGCGGGCCTCAGGCCGAGGTGTTCGAGGGCGGCTTTCACGCGGGTCAGGCTTTTGCTCATCGGGGTCTCGCGGGGTCGGGGTCTGAAAGGGGGGCGGCTTGGCCGGGCCGGGGCCTCCGGCGGGAGTATTTGGCAAGGAGCAAGGGGCAAGGGCAAGCCCGCCTCTGCCGTTTTGCCCGTCTTCGGGCCTTGGCGGGCGGTTGACCCGCCCGGGCGCAGGGGGCATGACTGGCGGATGGACCACGGTTTCGCCTCCCGCCTCACCCGCGCGCCCCTGCCGCATGATGCCGCTGTCGCCGCGGAAATGGCGGCGGCCTTTGCCGATCTTCCCCCCGGTCTTGCGGGCCTCCTTGGCGCCAGCGCCTCCTGCGCGCCCTTTCTGCGCGACCTGATCCGGCGCGAGGCGGCCTGGCTGCGCGCGGCCCTGATCGCCGGGCCTGAGGCTGCGCTGGCAGAGGTGCTGGGCGCCCTCGACACCGTGACCCCCGACACGATCGGCGGCCTGCTGCGCCAGGCCAAGCGGCGGGCGGCGCTGCTGATCGCCCTGGCCGACCTCGGCGGGTTGTGGGACCTGACCGAGGTCACCGCGGCCCTGACCGCCCTGGCCGACCGGGCGGTGCAGACCTCCGTCGCGACCCTGGTGGGTGAAGAGATCCGCCGCGGCAAGCTTCCGGCCTCGGACGGCGCGCCCGCCGATGGGGCGGGGATGGTCGTCCTCGCCATGGGCAAGATGGGGGCCTTCGAGCTCAACTATTCCTCGGACATCGACCTCATCTGCCTTTTCGACGAGACCCGCTATCCCGGCCAGGAACAGGAGGCGCGCGCCGCCTTCATCCGCGTCACCCGCAAGATGACGGCGCTTCTGTCGGACCTGACCCCCGAGGGCTATGTCTTCCGCACCGATCTGCGCCTGCGCCCCGATGCTTCGGTGACGCCGGTCTGCATCTCGATGGCCGCCGCCCATGCCTATTACGAGGCCGAGGGCCGCACCTGGGAGCGCGCCGCCTATATCAAGGCGCGGCCCTGTGCCGGCGACATCGCGGCGGGCGAGCGGTTCCTGCGCGGCCTCATCCCCTTCGTCTGGCGCAAGCACCTCGATTTCGCGGCGATCCAGGATGCCCATGACATGCGGCTGCGCATCCGCGAGCATCGCGGGCTGAACGGCCCGCTGGTGGTCGAGGGGCATAATGTGAAGCTGGGCCTTGGCGGCATCCGCGAGATCGAGTTCTTCACCCAGACCCGCCAGCTGATCGCCGGGGGCCGCGACCCCGACCTCAGGGCGCGCGGCACCGAGGCGGGGCTGCAGGCGCTGGCCGCCAAGGGCTGGCTGCCGCAGGCGGTGGCCGAGGACCTCTCCCGCGCCTACCGCGCCCTGCGTGAGATCGAGCATCGCCTGCAGATGGTGCTGGACGAACAGACCCAGACGATGCCAACCCAGGCCGATGCCATCGCCCGCATCGCCGCCTTCTGCGGCCAGGACGAGGCGAGCTTCCGGCAAAGCTTCCTCGACCGGCTGATCGAGGTCGATCACCTGACCGAGGGCTTCTTTGCGCCGTCCGGGGCCGATGCGGCGCCGCTGCCCGAATTGTCGCCCCAGGCGCGCGGCATCGTCGAACGCTGGCCGCATTACCCCGCCCTGCGCTCGGACCGCGCCCAGGCGATCTTTGCCCGCCTGCGCCCGACGCTGCTGCGCCAGCTGATGCGGGCGGCGCATCCGCAGGAGGCTCTGGTGGCGCTAGACGGGTTTCTGGCGGGCCTGCCCTCGGGCGTGCAGATATTCTCGCTTTTCGAGGCCAATCCGCCGCTGGTCGACCTGATCATCGACATCGCCGCCACCGCCCCGGCGCTGGCCCGCTACCTGTCGCGCAATGCCGCCGTGCTGGATGCGGTGATCGGCGGGTCCTTCTTTGCGCCCTGGCCGGGCAAGACCGGACTTCTGGAGGATCTGAGCCGCAGGCTGGCCGCGGCGGGCGATTACGAAAAGGCGCTCGGTCTGGCGCGGGTCTGGCTGAAGGAATGGCATTTCCGGGTCGGCGTCCACCATCTGCGCGGGCTGATCGACGCTTTCGAGGCGGCCAAGAGCTATGCCGACCTCGCCGAGGCGGTGATTGCCGGGCTCTGGCCGGTGGTGCTGGCGGAATTTGCCCGCCGCCATGGCCCGCCGCCCGGACGCGGGGCGGTGGTGCTGGGCATGGGCTCGCTCGGCGCGGCGCGTCTCAATGCCGGATCGGACCTTGACCTGATCGTGATCTATGACCCCCTGGGCGAGGAAACCTCGGTCGGGCCGCGGCCGCTCGCAACAAGGCCCTATTTCGCGCGGCTGACGCAAAGCCTCGTCACCGCGCTGACCACGCAGACCGCCGAGGGTCGGCTTTACGAGGTCGACATGCGGCTGCGTCCCTCGGGGCGGCAGGGGCCGGTCGCCACCTCCCTCGACGCCTTCCGCACCTATCAGGAGGGCGAGGCCTGGACCTGGGAGCATCTCGCCCTGACCCGGGCCCGGGTGCTGGCCGGGACAGCAGAACTCGGCGCCGATGCCGAATCCTTCCGCCGCGATCTTCTGGCGCGCAAGGGCAAGGGCACGAAGGTCCGCGCCGATGTGGCCGAGATGCGGGCGCGCCTGGCCGAGGCCAAGCCTGCCCAGGGCGCCTGGGAGGCGCGCAACGGTCCGGGCCGGCTGATGGATATCGAGCTTTTCGCCCAGATGCTGGCGCTTCAGGCCGGATCTCCGGCGCGCAGCGTGGAACGCCACCTCGCCGCGGGGCGTTCGGCTGGCAAGCTGTCGCAAACGGACGAGACGGTGCTGCTGGATGCGATGAGGCTTTTCTGGCGCATGCAGGCGGGGGCAAGGCTCTTGTCGGACCGCGCGCTCGACCCCGAGACCCTGGGCGAGGGCGCGCAAGCGTTCCTTCTGCGCGAGACCGGGGCGGAAGACGCGGCAGGGCTGACGGCGGCGCTGGACAGGGCGGCAGAGGCGGCAGAGGCGATCATCGCGCCTGCCACAACGGGAGGAGAAGGCTGATGGACCAAGGGACTGAGAGAGAGGCCGCCGACCCCAAGGGTCTGGTGCGCGAAAGCTACCGGATCGAGGGGATCACGCCGGGGGAATGCCGCTCGATCTTTCTGGACTGGGCCCTGAGCCTGCCGGTCGGGGCCGATACCGCGGCCGCGATCGCGGTGCTTCTGGCGCAATATGGGGCAGAGGCGCCGGAGCATCCGATGACCGCAACCCTGAAGGCTGGCCTGGCCCCCCCGCAATCCCCGCAACGCCGCGGCGGTCGGTTGGGGCGTCAGCAGGGGTGATCTGGAAGGTGTCAGGACCGGGCGCCGATTTTTCGCAGAAAAATCGGACTCGGGCGGGACGATTTTTCTGCGAAAAATCAGGCACACGTCGTCCGGTCGCACTGTTTCTTCCCCGGCGCTTGCCCAGAGGCGGCAAGCGCCTGCAGCGGGCGGAGCATACGATTTTTCGCCGAAAAATCGGGCCCCGCGTCCGGGCCGGTCTAGCGGTCCAGCCGTCCCAGCCTGCCGCCGCGGCGCTTGCTCAGGCGCGGGGCGCGGGCGGGCAGGTCGGAGAGGACCGTCTGGCGCTCTGCCGCGGTCATCGCGGACCAGCGGGCGATTTCCTCCATCGAGCGGAAGCAGCCGACGCAGAGCCGCTCTTCGGGATGGATCACGCAGATCTTGATGCAGGGCGATTGCACCTCGCTGCGGGTCCAGATCTCGTCGTTCATCTCAGCCGTCCTTTTGCGGCGCGGAGCGGGCCAGGGCGTCCAGCCGATCCAGCGCTCCCTGCAAGATATACCCGGCGGCCACCTGATCAATGACCTCGGCGCGACGCTTTCGCGACGTATCCGCCTCGATCAGCGCTCTTTCGGCCGCCACGGTGGACAGGCGCTCGTCCCAATAGGTGATGGGCAGGTCGGTCAGCTTCACCAGATTGCGGGCAAAGGCCTGGGTGGTCTGCACCCGCGGGCCGGAAGAGCCGTCCATGTTCAGGGGCAGGCCCAGCACGATGCCCTGGACCTGGCGTTCCGCCAGCAGCTTCAGGAGCGCCGCGGCATCCAGCGTGAACTTCACCCGGCGGATCACCGTGACCGGGGTCGCCACCAGCCGCCTGAGGTCCGAGATCGCCACGCCGATCGTCTTGTCGCCCAGATCCAGCCCGCAGATCGCCCGGTTGGGCGGCAGGACCGTCGCGAAGTCGAGGATGTCGGGATGGATCATTCCGCCACCCCGGCCTGGACGGCGGCGGCATGGAGGGCGGAAAGCTCGCCCGGCTTGCCGGCAAAGGCCACTTCCGCCTTGGCAAAGGCCGCCTTGGCGCGGTCCTTGGCGCCCAGCACCCCGAGCGCATTGATCAGCTTGGTCCAGTCCTCCACCGGCCCGCCCTCGGCCATCAGGCGGGATTCCAGCCCGCCGACCATGCCTTCGATCATCTTCTGGCGGTCCTCGGGGCTCATCTGCGCCGCATTGGCCATGTCGGCGGCACTCGGGCCCTTGGTGACTACCGCCATGTCGGCGGCCTCATAGGCGATGCCGGCCGCGTCGGCGACATCCTGGATGCGGGCGCGGATCGGCGCGATCCAAGGCGCATCCTCGGGGCCTTCGTCCAAGAGCGGTTTCCACATCGCGAAGGTGCGGTCGGGCCGTCCGACCTGGGCCGCCATCAGGCCCAGATAGAAGCGGGCCGAGCCGTTCTTCGGGTCGCGCCGCAGGGTCTCGGCCAGGGCCGTCTCGGCCTCGGGCGAGATGATGCCACCGCCGGCATAGATCATCAGCTCAGCCAGGGTGCCGTAGTCCTCGGCAGTGGCGCTGGCGCCCTTGAGGCGGATCACCGCCTCCTGCGCCTTGCGGGCGGCGGCGTAATTGCCCAGCTTGGTTTCATTTTCCGCCAGAAGCGCCTGGCCGGTCAGATCGTCGGGCCGGCTTTCCATCAGCTTGCGCAGCTTGTCGATCAGCGCCAGCGCCTCGGGGTCGGCACCGGGCGGGGCGGCGAAGGGCGGCGCCTTGGCTTCGAGCGCGTCCTGATGCGGGCGGTTCTTGTATTCGGTCTCGGCCGCGGCCAGCCTTTCGGCGATGGGCAGGTCGGGATAGCCCGGCACGCCGAGGAAATAGTAAAGAACCCCCGACCCGGCCAGGGCCAGAACCACGACCGCCGCGGCGAGCCGCAGGTTGACCGTGCGCGCCGCCCCAAGAGCAGGACGCGCCGCGCGGTCGGCTTCCAGCATCCGGCGCTGCACCTCGATGCGCAGACGGTCGGCCTCTTCGGGCGGGATGACGCCGCGGGCAAGGTCGCGCTCGACCTCGTTCAGCTGGTCGCGGTAGAGGACGAGATCTTCGGCCCCCGCCACCTCTCCCGTCCGCGCCTTGGCCTGCCGCAGGGCTTGCACCAGCACCACCGCCACCATCAACACCATCGCCGTCGCAGAGATCCAGAATCCGACCATCACCGCTCCTCATGTTGCGGCTTGATTAGCGACTTCGGCTGCCCAGCAAAAGCGCAAATGCCCCGTCTTCCCGCCCCCCGCGACACTGTGAACCGGCGAATCCGCGCCATTTCGCGGCGGCTTGCGCTTTGTCCCCGCTTTTGTCGCAATTTTCCCCATTGTGCCGCTGGTGGCTGTGGCTATACCGGCCTTGCCTGCCATTTAAAGACGCATCGCCTTTGCGAGTGAAGGGGCCCCTCATGAAACGCTATTCCGTATTTGCCTTGGCGCGTGAGGCGCTGTCCTACCATATGGGGTGGGAAAGGGCCTGGGCCTCGCCCGCGCCCAAGGCCAGCTATGATGTCATCATCATCGGCGCCGGGGGCCATGGCCTCGCCACGGCCTATTACCTCGGCAAGAACTTCGGCATCACCAACGTCGCGGTGATCGAGAAGGGCTGGCTCGGCGGTGGCAACACTGGCCGCAACACCACGATCATCCGGTCGAACTACCTGCAGGACCCTTCCGCCGCGATCTTCGAGAAGGCGCGCAGCCTCTACGAGAATCTGAGCCAGGAGCTGAACTACAACGTGATGTTCAGCCCGCGCGGCCTGCTGATGCTGGCGCAGACCCATCACGAGATGCGCGGTTATCTGCGCACGGTCCATGCCAATTCGCTGCAGGGGGTCGAGACCTCGTGGATCTCGCCCGCCAAGGTCAAGGAGCTGGTGCCGATCATCAACATCGACGGGCCGCGCTATCCGGTTCTGGGCGCGCAATACCAAGCGCGCGGCGGTACGGCGCGGCATGATGCGGTGGCCTGGGGCTATGCGCGGGCCTGCTCGGCCATGGGCATGCACATCATCCAGAACTGCGAGGTCAAGGGCGTGCGCTCCGAGGCCGGCCAGGTGACCGGGGTGGAAACCACCAAGGGCTTCATCGGCACCAAGAAACTGGGCATCGTCGTGGCCGGCCATTCCGGACAGGTGGCCGAGATGGCGGGCTTCCGTCTGCCGGTCGAGGCGGTGGCGCTGCAGGCGCTGGTCTCCGAGCCGATCAAGCCCTGCATCGACGTGGTCGTGATGGCCAACACGGTACACGGCTATCTCAGCCAGTCCGACAAGGGCGAGCTGGTGATCGGCGGCGGCACCGACGGCTTCAACAACTTCACCCAGCGCGGCTCTTTCCACCATGTCGAAGAGACGCTGCGCGCCCTGATCGAGACCTTCCCGATGATCTCGCGGCTCAAGATGCTGCGGCAATGGGGCGGTATCGTCGACATGACCGGCGACCGCTCGCCGATCATCTCGAAAACCCCGCTCGGCAATTGCTTCATCAACTGCGGCTGGGGCACCGGCGGCTTCAAGGCCATCCCGGGTTCGGGCTGGGCCATGGCCGAACTTATGGCCAAGGGCGAGCCGGGCAGCCTTGCCGCCGAGTTCGACCTCTGGCGCTTCAAGGAAGGCCGCTTCATCGACGAAAGCGTCGCAGCCGGGGTCGCGCATTGAGCCATGGAAGCCTCAGCCATGACCTTCAACGGGGGCGGCCCTCTTTCGCGAGGCAACGCCCGTGATCCACAAGCGCCACAGGACCGCGCTCAGCCGCTTTCTGGAAGGGCGGACGGCCGGGTTCTATCATCTGTGGTTCTGTGTGATCCTGCTGATCGGCGCGGTCATGGACAAGTTTCTGACCGGTCTCTGGTTGCCCCGCGCCGGGGCGATCGTGGCCGGGGTGGCCGCCTATGTGTATTTCTTCGACCCGCGCACGACGGACGACTGGTGGCTGATCCGCAAGCAGGCGACGCCGGCCGTGCTGAAACGCGAGAAGGTCGATCCGGCGCTGGAAGACATGGCCGATCCGGTCAAGACCCGCGCGCAATCCATCGCGCGGCGCCGGGCGCTGGAGCAGGCCAAGATCGTGCATTCGTTCAACAAATTGGCCGAGGCGCGCAATATCACCTATCAGGAGGCCAAGCAGGCGCATCAGAAGGCGCACGACCTGGCCTTGCGGGCGCAGGCCTATTGGCTGTTCATCGGCACGCTGATCTGGGCCTTCGGGGATATCCCGGTGGAGCTGTTGAAATGCGGCAGGGTGCCATGCTGATGCGCGCTCTGAACAAGAATTGTGCAAGGGTCGGGAACCCTTTGGCGATGTACGGCGTTGATGAGGCAGAAATACCTTATCTGGAGCTTACATCATGGCTGATCAAATCCGTACCATCGAAACCAAGAAGGAAGCTGGCGGGATCTCTGCCATGGCCTTCATCCTGGGTGGCGTTGTCGTCGCTGTGGCCATCATCGGCTACTTCATGTATGGCGGCAGCCCCAAGCATGTCGACGGCGGCAGCACCAACACGTCCGTCACGATCGAAGCCCCGGCGGCCTCGGCGCCTGCAACCACCGCTCCCGCAGCACCGGCTCCCGATGCTGCCGCCCCGGCACCCGCTGCCCCGGCTCCGGCTCCGGCCGCTCCGGCGCCTGC
Source organism: Rhodobacter sp. P1_C2 (assembly GCF_056406375.1). NCBI lineage: Bacteria > Pseudomonadati > Pseudomonadota > Alphaproteobacteria > Rhodobacterales > Rhodobacter > Rhodobacter sp. P1_C2. The sequence goes on along the minus strand of NZ_JBFUAG010000002.1, from coordinate 6,261 downwards.
CGCGCCGTGACCTTTCCGTCTTCGGTGCTGCCGCAGGCTTCTGCGGCGGCCTGAAGGCACACGTCCCGTTTGCCCCAAACGTCCCTCTGTCCTTTACGGCGAGCGCCTTTCCGCGCTCGCCGCTTTTCTGCGTGGAGACCAGCTATGCTGACGCTTGAATGTCCCTATTGCGGCGTCATGGCCGAAGAGACCGAACTGAGCCCCGGCTACGAGGCGCATCTCAAACGCTTCGGCCCCGGCTCCACCGATGAAGAGTTCGAGGCCTATATGTTCGCCCGCAAGAACCCCAAGGGCGTGCATTTCGAACGCTGGCGCCATGCCTATGGCTGCGGCAAGTGGTTCCTGGCCGCCCGCGACACCGCCACGCTGGAGGTCTTCGGCACCTATCCCGCACAATCCTCGGCCCCGCCGGCCGATCTGCAAGACAAGATCAGGGCCAAGCGCCCCGAGTGGAAGGGGTTCTGAGATGAGCACGCGTCTGTCCAAAGGCGGTCGTCTGATCGACCGCGCCGCCGCGGTGGAGTTCACCTTCAACGGCAAGCGTCTGCGCGGCTTCAAGGGCGACACGCTCGCCGCCTCGCTTCTGGCCAATGACCAGATCCTGGTCGGCCGCAGCTTCAAATACCACCGCCCGCGCGGTCTGGTCGCCTCGGGTGCGGAAGAGCCGAACGGTCTGGTCAACCTCGGCCGCGGCTCGCGGCTGGAGCCGAACCAGCGCGTCACCACGACCGAGACCTTTGCAGGCCTCGAGGCGCAAAGCCAGAACCACTGGCCGAGCCTGGAATTTGACGTCGGCGTGGTCAATAACTCGCTGGCGCGCTTCCTGCCGGGTGGCTTCTATTACAAGACCTTCATCCACCCGCGTTTTGCCTGGAAACATGTCTTCGAGCCGGTGATCCGCCAGTCCGCCGGCCTCGGCAAGGCCCCGACCGAGATGGACGCCGACCGTTACGAACAGGCCTATGCCTTCTGCGACGTGCTGGTGGCCGGTGGTGGCATCGCCGGCCTGCAGGCGGCGCTGGCTGCCGCGGCCGAAGGCGCGCGGGTCATCCTGATGGAGCAGACCCCCTTCTGGGGCGGCCGCGCCCCGGTCGATGGCGATGTGATCGACGGGATGGAGGCCTCTCTTTGGGTCGCCCAGACCGTCGCCAAGCTGGAAGCCATGCCGAACGTGACCCTGCGCAACCGCTGCATGGCCTCGGGCGTCTATGACCACGGCTATGTGCTGGCCGAAGAGCGTATCGCCGACCATACCCCCGGCGATGGCCGCCCGAAGAAACGCCTGTGGCGCATCCGGGCCACGAGGATCGTGGCCGCGACCGGTGCGCTGGAGCGCCCGCTCTCCTTCGCCGGCAATGATGTGCCCGGCGTGATGCTCGCCTCTGCCGTGCGCGATTATGTGGTGAACTATGCCGTCTCGCCCGGCGATCGCACCGTGGTTGTGACCAACAACGACGACGCCTACCGCACCGCCATCGCGCTGAAAGAGGCCGGGCTCGCCGTGCCCTGCATCGTGGATGCCCGCGCCCAAGCCAATGGCCCGCTGCCCACCAAAGCCCGCGCTCTTGGCATCCGGGTCGAGACCGGCAAGGCCATCGCCAAGGTCAAGGGTGGCAAACGCGTCACCGGTGTCTCGCTCTGCATGCAGGCGGGCGAGGGTGCGCCCTTGGAGGATATCTCCTGCGATGCGGTCGCCATGTCGGGCGGCTGGTCGCCGGTCGTCCACCTTTGGAGCCATTGCGGCGGCAAGCTGAACTGGGATGCCGCCAATGCGATGTTCCGCCCCGATGCGACCCGCCCGCCGACCAGCCATGACGGTCTGGCGATGGTCTATCCCGCCGGTGCCGCCAATGGCGCGCTGAAGGCGGCTGACGCCTTGGCCGATGCCGCGAGGGCAGGGGCCGCGGCTGCGGGGGTCGCCCCGATCACCGCCGCCAGTGCGGAACCCCGCGAAGAGGCTGCGCTGGAGCCGGTCTGGGTCATGCCGCAGGGCGCGGGGGTCAAGCTCAAGTCCAAGATGTGGCTCGATTATCAGAACGACGTGAAGGTCTCGGACGTGCAGCTCGCCGCCCGCGAAGGTTACGAGTCGGTCGAACATACCAAGCGCTACACCACGCTCGGCATGGCGACGGATCAGGGCAAGCTCAGCAATATCAACGGTCTGGCCGTGCTTGCCGGGGCGCTCAATTCCGAGATCCCCAATGTCGGCACCACGACCTTCCGCCCGCCCTATACGCCGGTGACCCTCGGCGCGCTGGCGGGCGAGGCGCGGGGCGAGATCTTCCAACCGCTGCGCGCGACGCCGATCCAGTCCTGGCACGGCGCGAATGGCGCTTATTTCGAGCCGGTCGGCCTCTGGCGCCGGGCCTATTGCTACACCCGTGGCGGCGAGAACCACGCGCAATCGGTCGAGCGCGAGATCCTGAACACCCGCGAGAATGTCGGGCTTCTCGACGCCTCGACCCTCGGCAAGATCGTGGTCAAGGGGCCGGATGCGGGGCGTTTCCTCGACATGCTTTACACCAATGTCATGTCGAACCTCGGCGTCGGCAAATGCCGCTACGGGTTGATGTGCAACGAGAACGGCTTTCTCAGCGATGACGGCGTGGTCGTGCGCCTGACCGAGGATTCCTGGCTTTGCCACACCACCACCGGCGGGGCCGAGCGCATCCACGCCCATATGGAAGACTGGCTGCAATGCGAATGGTGGGATTGGCAGGTCTATACCGCCAATGTGACCGAGCAATATGCCCAGATCGCCGTGGCCGGCCCGAAGGCTCGGCTGCTTTTGGAAAAACTCGGCGGCATGGATGTCTCGGCGGCGAGTTTGCCCTTCATGACCTTTGTCGAGGGCGAACTCAGCGGCATCCCGGCGCGGGTGCACCGGATCAGCTTCTCGGGCGAACTTTCGTTCGAGATCGCGGTGCCGGCGGGCTACGGGTTGCAGCTGTGGCAGAAGCTCATCACGGCCGGGGCCGAGTTCGGCGTGATGCCCTACGGCACCGAGGCCATGCACATCATGCGGGCCGAGAAGGGCTTTATCATGATCGGGGATGAAACCGATGGCACCGTGGTGCCGCAGGATCTGAACCTCGGCTGGGCGATTTCCAAGAAGAAGGCCGATTACATCGGCAAGCGCGGGCAGGAGCGCAGCTATCTCTCCTCGCCCGACCGCTGGAAACTCGCCGGGTTCGAGACGCCGGATGGCTCGGTCATCCCGGACGGCGCCTATATCGTGGCGCCGGGGGTGAATGCCCATGGCCATGGCGCGACGCAGGGCCGCGTCACCTCGACCTATTATTCGCCGACGCTGAAGAAGGGCATCGCGATGGGGCTGATCAAGGGCGGCATGGACCGTCTGGGTCAGGAGGTCGAATTCACCAAGATCTCGGGCGGGACGATCAAGGCGCGTGTGGTCGACCCGGTGTTCTATGACAAGGAAGGGATGAAGCAGAATGGCTGATCCGGTTTCGGCGCTGTCGGGCGCCCGTTTTGACGGCTTTGCCCGGATCAGGGAGATCGGCCCGCTCGGCATGATCACCCTGCGGGCCAAGTCCGATGTCCCCGGTCTGGCCGAGGCCTTTACGGCGCTTGGCCTAAGCCTTCCCGCCCAACGCCGCATCGTGGTGCAGGGCGGGCGTCATGCCGGCTGGATGGGGCCGGACGAATATCTGATCGTCCTGCCCTATGGCGAGGTCGATGCGGCCCTGGCGAGCCTTGCGGCAAGCCTGGCCGGTCAGCATCACCTGGCGGTCAATGTCTCGGACGCGCGGGCGGTCTTCCGCATCGAAGGCGCCAAGGCAGACCAGGTCCTGCGCAAGCTGAGCCCGGTCGACATGGACCGCCTGCAACCGGGCGAGCTGCGCCGCTCGCGCGCGGCGCAGGTTGCGGCGGCCTTCTGGGCCGAGGAGGGCGGCTTCACCCTCGTCTGCTTCCGCTCGGTCGCAAGCTATGTGATGGGCCTGTTGCAGAACGCGTCCCAGCCGGGTTCTGAACTGGTCTGAGCCCGTCACACCCTGACGGATGTCTTGCAAAGCGGTCCCCCCGGGGGCCGCTTTTTCTTGTTTCAGCCTCACTTTCCATCGAAACGCTTTTTTCTGACAGGTTTGTTCAACCTGATGTTGCAAGGTCTTCAGCCGGTCGCTAGCGTGACCGAAATGGGGCGAAAGCCCCGTGTTGAACCCGTAACCGTGTTTCCGATCAAGGATATTTTCGGATGAGATTTCCCTTTTTGCCGACCGTTCTGGCCGTTTCTCTGGCGCTGACGGTGGGGGCTGTTCAGGCCAAGACCATCGTCGCCTCCGGCATGCAGGTGCTGGAATGCACTTTCGTCGGCGGCCGGGTGAACTGGATCACCGACAAGCTCTACATCCTGCGCGATGTGAAGACCAACGAGATCCAGGTCTATGACGGCGTCATCGATTACCTCTTCAAGAAGCCGATCAAGGCCACGGTCGTCAAGGACACCTCCGGCCGGCTGGAGCTGGACTGGCTGATCAAGAACGCCCCCGGCCAGAACGGCGGCGCGGTGCCGGTCAGCTTCCACGCGATCCTGTTGAAGCCCGAGATGAAGGTGCTCGAAAAGGCGGTCGTCAGCGGCTACGACAACAAGGAAAGCCGCAGCGGCCCCTGTGTCCCCTCCACGAAATAACAGCGCTTGGGCGCCGACCGGAACGGTCCGGATCGCGCCAGATCTTGGTCACGAGTTGAAGGAATGGTCGGATGAAAATTGGAACGCTGCTGCAAGCCCTGCCTCTGGCGCTGGCGCTTTTGGCGGGAGGGGCAGGCGCCAAGACGGCGCCTGTGGCGAAGGTGCAGATTCTGGAATGCAACTTCGTCAACGGTGACGCCAATCTGATCGGCGACAAGCTGTTCCTTCTGCGCGATCTGGCGACCAACGACATCTGGGTTTTCGATGGCGTGGTGAAATCCGTCTACAAGGACCCCATCAAGGCGCGGGTCGTGCAGGACAATGCCAATCGGCTGGAGATCCAGTGGGTGGTGGAGAACGTGCAGTTCACCACCAGCCGGGTCCCGGTGTCCTTTCACGCGACGCTGTTGAAGGCAGAGATGAAGATCGTCGAAAAGAGCATCGCGGGCGCTTTCGAGAACCGCGAACACCGCGACGGCAGCTGCGCCATCCGGGCCAAGTAGGGCTGAGCCCGGGCCCTCACCGCAAGGAAAGCGCGGTGCTGTCACAGGGCTGACGCGGTCCTGTGGCAGAAGGCCGGGGCACGGATGGGGCCTGGGTCATGCCTGCGGCCACCCGCGCGAATTTGCGCCGCAAGGGTCATGCGGCCTTGACCTTGCCGCCGCTTGGGCACTTATTGACCGCAGCGAACTCAAGAATTGGAGAGACTCTGATGGCTTTCACCCTTCCCGAACTTCCCTATGCCCATGATGCCCTGGCATCGCTCGGCATGTCGAAAGAGACGCTGGAATTCCACCACGACCTGCACCACAAGGCCTATGTCGACAATGGCAACAAGCTGATTGCCGGCACCGAATGGGAATCGAAATCGCTGGAAGAGATCGTCAAGGGCACCTATGCCGCCGGTGCGGTCGCCCAGAACGGCATCTTCAACAACGCCTCGCAGCACTGGAACCACAACTTGTTCTGGGAAGTGATGGGCACCACGGGCAAGACCATGCCGAGCGAGCTGGAAAAGGCCCTGGTCGAGGCGTTCGGCTCGGTCGCCAAGTTCAAGGAAGACTTCGCCGCCGCCGGCGCCGGCCAGTTCGGCTCGGGCTGGGCTTGGCTGGTCAAGGACGCCTCGGGCGCGCTGAAGATCACCAAGACCGAGAACGGCGTGAACCCGCTCTGCTTTGGTCAGACCGCCCTTCTGGGCTGCGACGTGTGGGAGCATTCCTACTACATCGACTTCCGCAACAAGCGCCCGGCCTATCTGACCAACTTCCTCGACAAGCTGGTCAACTGGGAAGCGGTTGCGGCCAAGCTCTGAGCTTATTGCCATCGCCCGAAGGCCCGCCCCCCCGGCGGGCCTTTTTCATGGAAGATGGGCAGATTGCCCATCCTTGTCTCTTCGCGATCTGCGATAATGGAGGTTGCAGACGAGACCCCGTTCCATCCTTGGGTGCGTGAGCCCGTTCGGTAGCTTGGGGCTCGTCTGCTTTTACGCGTTCAAACCTGAACAGTTGCCTGGGGCGCTGCGCCAACAGACGACCCCGCAGATCAAGGACAGGCCTCCATGACTTTGCCACAGGATTTCATCGGTGTCGACGTTTCGAAGGATTGGCTCG